>CABZOW010000008.1 GCA_902527525.1 uncultured Alphaproteobacteria bacterium
GAAGTAGACTCTTGTAGAAAGGCAGGTAAAATAACTGCAACTATTTTAGACGAGCTTAATAATATAATTAAAGAGGGAATTACAACTTCTGAGATTGATGAATTCTGTTTAACTAGAATTCAAGAATTAGGTGGCACTCCTGCCCCTTTGTTTTATAGAGGTTTTCCAAAATCTACATGTACTTCTTTAAACCATGTAATTTGTCATGGAATTCCAAATTATAATCGAAATCTTCAAAAAGGTGATATTTTGAATGTAGATGTTACAACAATAATTGATGGTTGGCATGGAGACTCATCAAGAATGTATAAGGTAGGTGAAGTCTCTATAAAAGCAAACAACCTATGTAAAGTTACTCACGATTGTTTAATAGAAAGTATTGATGAAATAAAAGTTGGCGAGCCTATTAGTCGTATTGGAAAAAAAATTGAAGATATAGCAACATCAAATAATTTTAGTGTTGTTAGAGACTTTTGTGGACATGGTGTTGGTTTGAAATTTCATGAAAATCCAAGTATTTTGCATTACTACGATAGCGAATATGATAATATTAAATTTATAGATGGAATGATTTTTACGATTGAACCCATGATCAATGCTGGAAAATATCAATCTAAAATACTAAGTGATGGTTGGACAGCTGTGACTAAAGATAAAACACTTAGCGCTCAGTACGAACATACGATATATATTAATGGTGATAATGTTGAGATTCTAACAGATTCTCCAAATAAGGCTTTTTATAATTGATACCGAGATACTCTAGAAAAATTCTTAAAGAAATCTGGGAGGATAATAATAAATTCCAAATATGGCTTGATCTCGAAATACTTGCTTGCGAGGCAATGGAAAAATTAGGCCAGATACCTAAAGGAACTTCAAATAGAATTAAAAAAAAAGCAAAGTTTAAAGTAAAAGAAATAGAAAAAATTGAAGAAAAAACTAAGCACGATGTAATTGCTTTTTTGACTAATGTAGCAAAGTATGTAGGCGCTGAGTCTAGGTATATTCACAAGGGACTTACATCCAGTGATATTTTAGATACTTCTTTTTCGATCCAACTCAATCAATCAAGCAATATAATTCTTGGAGGTTTGGAAAAATTAAGCAAATCACTTCTTAGTATTGCAAAAAAACATAAATACACATTATGTATTGGCAGAAGCCATGGTATTCATGCTGAGACAACAACTTTTGGTTTAAAAATCCTTGGTTATCTTGCTGAAAACAATAGAAACATAAATCGTCTTAAAAATTCAATTAAACAAATACAGACAATCCAAATGTCTGGTCCTGTTGGAACATACTCTAATATTGATACAAGGGTTGAACAAATGATTGCTAAAAAATTAAAATTCTCAGTCGAGCCAGTTTCCACACAAATTATACCAAGAGATAGGCATGCAGATCTTTTTTGTTCCTTTGCAATAATAGCAAGTTCTCTTGAACGTTTATCAACAGAAATTAGACATTTACAAAGAACTGAAGTTTTGGAAGTTGAAGAGGGGTTTAGAAGAGATCAAAAAGGTAGTTCGGCAATGCCTCATAAAAAAAATCCAATTTTATCAGAAAATTTAACAGGACTAGCAAGAGTAGTAAGGTCTTTAACTATTCCTGCTTTAGAAAATATTACATCATGGCATGAAAGAGATATTAGTCACTCTAGTGTTGAGAGAATAAACGCTCCTAACGCAACCATTACTCTTGACTTTGCAGTTCAAAGAATGATTGCCGTACTTGATAATCTAATAATACATAAAGAGAATATGGTTAAAAACTTAAACCTTTTAAAAGGCCTACCCTATTCACAAAACGTCTTAATTTTTCTAATTGATAATAAAGTTCTGAGAGAGGATGCTTATAAAATTGTCCAAGATTGTGCTTTAAAAACCTGGGAGGGTAATTTGTCTTTTAAAGATAATCTTTTAAGCCATCCAAGTTTAGCCAAATTTAAGATATCGAGTAAAATCGATAATATCTTCAATAATAAAAGTCTTTTTACAAATGTAGACAAGATATTTAAAAGAGTTAGCTGATGGCAACAAAATTAAAAAAACTATATGAAGGAAAAGCCAAAATTATATATGCAAAAAATAGCAACCAAGTAATTGCTACATATAAAAATGACGCTACTGCTTTTAATAATTTAAAAAAAGGTTCAATTAAAAATAAAGGGGCTATTAATAACGCTATCTCAAGTTATTTATTTCAAATTTTGAATCACTGTAATATCCCAACGCACTTTGTCAAAAAAATTGACAAAAAATCTCAGCTTTTAAAAAAAGTAGACATTATACCAATTGAAGTTTTAGTTAGAAATCTCTTTGCTGGATCTTTGTCAAAGAAATTTGGCATTAAGGAGGGCACTCCATTATCCGATACACTTATAGAGTACTGTTTAAAATCAGATGAACTTGGCGATCCACATATAAGTTCTGAGCATATTCTTAATTTAGGGTTATGTGACTTTGATGAATTAGAATTAATAGATGAATATTCTTTGAGAATTAATGATGTCTTGAGATCTATATATTTTTCTATCGGAATTAATTTAATTGATTTTAAGTTAGAATTTGGAATATGTAAGAAAACCAATGAACTTCTTTTAGCTGATGAAATATCACCAGATACTTGTCGTTTATGGGATTTAAAAACAAATAAAAAACTTGATAAAGATCGCTTTCGAAGAGATTTAGGAAATGTTGAAGAGGCATATGCAGAAGTGCTTAATAGATTAAACTTAAAGATTTAATGCGGATAAAAATTTTAATAAGACTTAAGAGTCAAATTTTAGAACCTCAAGGAAAGGTTATTGAACAATCGCTAAATAATTTAGGATTTAAAGAATTTCTGAATATCAGGCAAGGAAAGCTCATTGAGTTAGACCTACCAGATAATTTAAGTAAAGAGGAAAAAGATCAAAAAATAGACTCTGCATGCAAAAAGCTTTTAGTGAATGATATTATTGAAGAGTACGAAGTACTTGGATGAGTTTTAAGTCTGCTGTCATTACATTTCCGGGATCTAATTGTGATAGAGACGCTTTATGTTACTTACAAGATTTAACAAAAGGTGTTGTTTATAACATTTGGCATGAGGAAGCATCTTTGCCACAAGTCGATTTGGTAATATTACCTGGGGGTTTTAGTTTTGGAGACTATTTAAGATCGGGGGCCATGGCATCAAAGAGTAAAATAATCAATGATGTTATAAAACATGCAAACAATGATAGATATTTATTAGGTATTTGTAACGGTTTTCAAATTTTAACTGAAATTGGGCTACTTGAGGGAGCCTTGATACAAAACAAAAACCTTAAATTTTTGGGGAAAAACTGTTTTATTAAAAAAAAATTTAAAAATAATTTCAATTTATCCATTAAAGAAGATCAAGTGCTTCAAATCCCTGTGGCCCACAATGAGGGAAATTTTTATTGCGATAATGAAACTTTAAAATCACTTAAAAATAATGAACAAATTGCATTTGAATACTGCAAAGGTGAATTTTCAAATAGTGAAGAAAATATTAATGGCTCAATAGAAGCTATTGCGGGCATCACAAACAAAAAGAAAAATATTCTTGGTATGATGCCTCACCCTGAAAGAGCTTATTCTGACTTTCATCCTTCACAAGATGGTAAGCTAATCATAGAGTCATTGATATCGTGAACGAAGATTTAATACTTCAGCACGGCTTAACTTTAGATGAATTCAAGATCATCAAGAACTATTTAAATAGAGACTTAACTATGGAAGAGTTAGGAATTTTTTCAGCAATGTGGAATGAACACTGTTGTTATAAGACATCAAAAAAATGGTTAAAAAAACTTCCTACAGAAAATGAGATAGTTATTCAGGGGCCAGGAGAAAATGCTGGAATAATTGACATACAAGATAATGACGGAATTGCTTTTAAAATTGAAAGTCATAACCATCCTAGTTACATCGAACCATTTAATGGATCTGCAACTGGTGTTGGAGGAATACTAAGAGATATTTTTACGATGGGGGCTAGACCAATAGCTACTCTTGACTCAATTAGATTTGGTTTGATAGAAAGTGAAAAAACAAAATATTTATTAAACGGCGTGGTTCATGGAATTGGCCACTACGGCAACTGTATAGGAATTCCTAATATTGGTGGTGAGTGCGAGTTTGAGTCAACGTATGGTTTTAATAATTTGGTTAATGCTATGGCTGTAGGTCATGTTCAAAAAGATAAAATTTTTTACTCAAAACCTAAGTCTATTGGGGGTCTAATTGTTTATATTGGTTCTAAGACTGGAAAAGATGGAATTCATGGCGCCAGTATGGCTTCAGATGTTTTTTCAGAAGACGACGAGGATGATAAAAGACCTTCGGTACAAGTTGGTGATCCTTTTATGGAGAAACTTTTAATGGAGGGTTGTTTAGAATTAATGTCATTAGGATTGATAGAGTCTATGCAAGATATGGGAGCTGCAGGAATTACCTCCTCAAGTGTAGAAATGGCTTCGAAGGGCAATGTGGGTGTATTAATAAATCTTGATAAAGTCCCATTGAGGCAACCATTAAGCGCATATGAGATACTTCTATCCGAAAGCCAAGAAAGAATGTTGGCAGTCATACATGAAAAAAATAATAATAAAGTTAAAGAAATTCTTCAAAAGTGGCAAATAGATTATGAAGTTATCGGAGAAATAACTAATAATAAACGAGTTGTGTTTGAGTCAAATAATAAGAAAGTGGTAGACCTACCCGTAGATATTATTGTTGATGATGCACCTGAATACGACAGAGAATTTTATATTCCAAGAAAAAGAAAAGGCAAAGATTTTGATTTTTCCAACATTAAATTGGAAGATATAATTAACACTTTATTATTTAATTTGAATTATTTGGATAAAAGTTGGGTTTTTAATCAATATGACTCAACTGTCATGGGAGATACTATCAAAGAACCCGGTCAATCATCTGGTATAGTTAAAATTCACGGAACACAAAAAGTTATTGGCGCTACCACAGACTGCAATCCTTTATATATAAGAATTAATCCTTACGAGGGTATGAAATATACAGTTGCTGAGTCTTACAGGAATTTAATTGCATGTAACATAAATCCTTTAGCTATCACAAATAATCTGAATTTTGCTAGTCCCTTAGACCCAAATATCATGGGTGAATTAGTCTTATCTATTGATGGTCTAAAAAAAGCAGCAGCCAAATTCAATACCCCTATCGTTTCAGGCAATGTGTCTTTATATAACCAGACAAATCAAATACCTATTAAGCCCACACCTGTGATTGGAATGGTAGGATTAAATCAGGATTTAAAAAAAATAAATTCTAATAAATTTTGTAATATTGGCAATAAGATCCTTGTTTTAGGAAAACAATTAGAAAAAAATTTAAGTCCTTATCTATTGCAGGATCAAAATCTTGCCTCAAACATAAATGAGTATAATGATTTAGAGGAATTAGATTTGGATTATGAAAAAAAAGTAGCTGATTGTGTTTTGAAGATGTCAGATCTCAAATATATTATGTCCTGTAATGATATTTCAAGAGGTGGTGTCTTTTTATCTTTATTAAAAATGCAATATAAGGATATGGGCTTTAAAGTTAATATACCTGATCCAATTGATCTTTTTTGTGAGTACAGTGCTGGGTATGTGATTGAAATTAGGAACGAAGATTTAAACAATGTAACATCCTTTCTAGGCAAAAATGGTGTTGGATACTTCGAAATTGGAGAGATAATTAGAGAAAATATAGAAATAAATTCTAAAAAATTTGACTATTTTGATATTATGAATAATTATCATAATAATTTTGAAAAAATTATTAATTAGATGCCTATAGAACAAAAAAAACTTGAAGATCTTATCAAAGATAAGTTTCCAAATTCTACAATTACAATAGAAGATCTTGCTGGTGATAACGATCATTATTCAGTTCAAATTGAAAGTGATATATTTAATGGGCTATCTCGTATACAACAGCATCAATTAGTCTACAAATCATTAGATGGGTTGATGGATAAAGAGCTTCACGCTATGCAATTAAAAACGAAAGGAACTAAATAATGGAATTAGAAAGTAGCACAAAAGAACAAATTGAAAAAATGATTGGTGATAATGAGGTATTCCTCTTTATGAAAGGGAACCCTGATTTCCCTATGTGCGGTTTCTCATCTGTTGCAAGTGCAATTTTAAAAAAAACTGGAGTTGAATTTGGTCATTGTAATGTGCTTGATGATAATAATATTAGAGAAGGCATTAAAACCTTTTCAAATTGGCCTACGATACCTCAACTATATATTAAAAACGAGTTCGTTGGCGGCTGTGATATTATGAAAGAAATGGCTGAGTCTGGGGAATTATTAGAATTGCTTAACACTAAAGGAATAAAAACTGAAGTAAGTTAAAAAGGGGCAAGTAACTCTAGCCCCTCTTGTTAGTTATTAGAAATATAATTATTTAATTCTTTATAATAAGAATTATTTTCACCCACTAATTTTTTGAGTAATTCTAGATTGCTTAAGGCATTGTCTTTTTGTCCGAGATCAACATACATTTCACCTTGATATTCAATGGCCCCTAGATGCTCTGGATCAAGTTCAAGAGCTTTTTTGTAGTATTTTGCTGCATTATCAAGATCATCACTTTTTCGGTACGCAAAACCTAGCTCATTGTATACATCTGCACGGGTAAAATCTGTCGAACTAGCAGTTATAAGAGTCTTAAGCTTTCTTATTGCTTTATCATAATCTTTACTTCTTATTAGCTTTATGGCCGACTTATAATCTTTTCCGTAATTAGTTTTAGCGCTATCGCCAGAGTCAGTACCAGCAGCATAAAGACTAGAAAAAAACAAAGAAAATATAACTGTTAATATTTTAGTATTCATAACTATCCATTCGAAATTTAAATGTTATTAGATTAGTTCGCTAAGTTAATAATTATCTTGAATAGAACTCAACAACGAGATTGGGTTCCATTTGGACAGGATATGGAACATCTGTTAGTTGGGGTCCTCTGACAAACTTACCGAGGCATTTTGAAATTTCTAATTGCAAATACTCAGGTACATCTCTTTCATTAGAGCTTAAAGTTTGAATAATCATTGGAATATTTTGGCTAGTTTGCTGAAGAGATATTTCATCTCCATCCATAACCCGATAAGATTTTTTATTAACAACTTTTCCGTTAACTAAAACATGTCCGTGGTTTACCAGTTGTCTTGCAGAAAATACTGTTGGAGCGAATTTTAATCTAAATACAACAGCGTCAAGTCTTCGCTCTAATAGCTCGATCAAAATTTGACTAGTATCCCCTTTTTTTCTAGATGCTGCCTGATATATTTTTAAGAATTGTTTTTCTGTTATATCACCGTAATATTTTTTGAGCTTTTGTTTGGCCGCTAATTGAATTCCAAAGTCAGAGGGCTTTCTTCTTCTAGCTTGTCCATGTTGGCCAGGACCATATGGCCTTCTATTAAAAGGACTTTTTGGCCTACCCCATAAATTTAAGCCAAGTCTTCTATCAATTTTATGTTTTGACGATAATCTTTTAGTCATGAATTGGTGATTTATATAGATTTAGCATTTTAAGTCAATTTATTTTGTTATAAATTTCAGTATTCCATATGCCGTTTTTATTTGTTTTTGGTCAATTTTTGATGTTTTTAAAAAATTTCTTAAAGATATTTTTAAATTATCTCTTTTTGAAGAAATAGAGGTAAATTTTCTTTTCTCTAGTATTTTCATAAGAAATGACAAAAACTTCTCAATATCTTTTGCACTAGCTGTGGTGACAATCTTTGATGAACTAATTTTAGAAAAAGACATTTGGCTCAATTCATAAGCAATTAAAGCTACTGTATGGGATAAATTTAGAGAACTATTGCTTTTGGTAGGAATAGATAAGATATAATTAGCATGAGATATCTCTTTATTTGTTAGACCGTTATTTTCTTGACCAAACAAAATTGATATTTTGTTAGGATTTAATTTAGATATATCTTGCAATTTTATTGAAGGTATATGGAAATCTCTTTTTCTAACAGTAGTTGCTATTAAAATATCACTGTCTTTCATTGCTTCAGGTATTGATTTATAAGTTTTTACTTTTTTTGATAAAGATGAAAAATGTTTAGCAGATTTTAGACCTTTTTCATTAGGCCAAATTTTTCTAGGATTGATTAATGATAAGTTTTCAAAACCAAAGCATCCTATAGATCTCAAAGACATTCCAACATTTTCAGATAATTGTGGTTTATTTAGTATAAATTGAATTTTATTTTTCAAGAGAACTTAATTAATTTATAAATTAAACTCTCTCTTAAGGCATTATAAGAAGCATCAATTATGTTAGTGGAAACACCTACTGTTGTCCAAATAGATCCTTTTTGGTCTTTAGTCTCGATGAGAACACGAACTATTGCATCTGTTCCTTTTTCTGATGATAAAATTCTTACCTTAAAATCTGTTAGTTCTAAATCTTCTAAAGAAGGATAAAAACCCATTAATGATTTTCTTAATGCTTTGTCTAAAGCATTTACGGGTCCATTACCAATCTCCACATTCATATATTCTTTTTTTTTCACTTCTATTCTTACAGTTGCCTCTGACTCAGTTACTAATTCCCCTTTTGCATTCCACCTTCTGTCGTCTATGACTTTAAATCTTTTCAACTCAAAGTATTCTGGAATACCAAAAAGAGTCTGTCTTGCAAGTATTTCAAAACTAGCAATCGCCTGGTCATATGCATAACCTTTAAATTCTCTCTCTTTAACTTTCTGTAGTAGAAAGTCTAGTTTGTCAGAATGATCATCTGGATTAATACCAACAGTATTCAGAAGAGAGATGATATTAGATCGACCAGACTGATCAGATATAACAATCTTTCTAGTATTACCAACTATTTCTGGATCTACATGTTCGTATGTTTTAGGATCTTTGTTAATCGCAGAAACATGTAAACCGCCTTTATGTGAAAAAGCATTTTCACCAACATAAGCTTGCTGAGTATTTGGCATGCGGTTTAAAATTTCATCTAAAAGTAATGAGGTTTTCTTCAAGGCTGATAGTTTTTTCTTGGGGATACTAGTATCAAAGTTCGTTTTCAGAATTATTGAAGGTATTAGAGATACTAAATTAGCATTTCCACACCTTTCTCCAAGTCCATTAATTGTGCCCTGAATTTGTCTAACGCCTGCTCGAACAGCAGCAAGTGAATTAGCAACTGCATTTTCTGTATCATTATGGGCGTGAATACCTAATTTTTCTCCAGGTATGCTTTTTGTAACTTCTTTAACTATTGTTTCTACTTCATGAGGAAGGGTGCCACCATTAGTATCACATAAAACGATCCACCTTGCTCCATTTCTGAGAGCTTCAGTTAAACAATCTATTGCAAATTTTGGGTCTGATTTGTAACCGTCAAAAAAATGTTCAGCATCATACATAGCCTCAATACCTTTTTCATTAATATGGGCTATGCTCTCACCAATCATTTTTATATTATCTGATTTTGAAATACCCAGAGCTTTTTCAACTTGGTAAGAGGATGATTTTCCTACAATACATATATGTTTTACATTAGTATTAATTAAAGTACTAAGACCAGGATCATTTGAAACACTAGTAGTAGGTCTTCTAGTCATTCCAAAAGCAACTAAATTTGATCTTTCGAATTTATTTGAAGAATTGAAAAAACTATCATCAGTTGGGTTAGAACCTGGCCAACCACCTTCGATATAATCTAAACCAAGATCATCAAGAGCTTTAGAAAATTTTATTTTATCATCAACACTAAAGTCAACACCAGTTGTTTGTTGCCCATCTCTTAATGTCGTATCAAAAAAGTAAATTTTATTTTCTAGTTTTTCTTCCATGTCGTTTCATTTTTTGTATCTTCTAAAACAATTCCTTGTTTAAATAACTCATTTCTGATTTTATCAGCAAGTTCAAAGTCTTTATTGCTTTTAGCTATTTGTCGGCGAGATATCATATTTTCAATATATTCTTTATCAAGGCCTAAATCTTTTTTTAGAAAACTAGGACTTAAGCCCAATAGACTTAGGCCATTATTAAAATGAGCCAATAAAACCTCATTATTACTATCTTTTTTCAAATTAGCTATAATTTGCTGCAATCTCATTAGTGCTTTTGGGGTATTTAAATCATCTAAAAGTGCACTGACAAATTCAGTATCTAATTCTGAGCTTTTAACCTCTTGTATATAGTTTTCCCACTTGTTTATTATGTTTTGACTATAACTTAATAGGTCATCTGAAAAGTCTATTGGTTGCCGATAATGCGTAGTTAAGAGAGAATATTTTAAAACAGTTGGGTCATGTTTAGCTAACAATTCATTGACAATTGCTGTATTACCCAAAGATTTAGACATTTTTTCTCCCTTGAAGTTGATAAAGCCATTATGTAGCCAAAAGTTTGACATTTTTTTATCATGACAACATGTTGATTGAGCTATTTCATTTTCGTGGTGGGGGAATATTAAATCAATACCTCCAGCGTGAATATCAATAGTTTCTCCAAGTAATTCGGAAATCATAGCTGAACACTCTATATGCCATCCTGGTCTTCCACTCCCCCAAGGGCTATCCCATGAGGGTTCATTTGTCTTGGATGGTTTCCAGAGAACAAAATCTTCAGGATTTTTTTTGTATTCAGCAACTTCAACTCTTGCTCCACTGATAATGTCTTTTAATGAAAACTTAGAAAGAGAGCCGTAATCTTTATATTTTTTAGCTTCAAATAATACATGCCCGTTAGAAATATAAGCAAATTTTTTGTCAATAAGCGATATAATCATTTCGATCATTTTTGAAATATAATTTGTAGCTTTTGGCTCATGAGTAGGAGATAAAATTGATAAAGAATTTAGATTTTGATTGTATGTTTTTTGAGTAAGCTCAACCAACTGATCTGTAGTTATATTAAGCTCGTTTGCTTTATCTATTATTTTATCATCTATATCTGTGATATTTCTGACATAACATACTCTATCTTCTCCAAAAGCAAGTCTTAAAACTCTAAATAAAATATCAAAAATTATAATTGGTCTAAAGTTACCTACATGTGGATTACTATAAAGCGTAGGTCCACAAGCATACATCTTAATCGATGATGAGTTAATAGGTATAAATTTTTCTTTTTTTTTAGTTAAAGTATTATAAAGATTAATATTCATGTAGAATTTTTCTTAATCCCTTAAGCCCAAAATAATTATATAGATCTTTTACAGATGGGCCATTTTGGTTACCTGTTAATATATAACGCGTATTAGTAAAAATATCTTTTTTTGAAAAGCTTTTGTCGATATTCATTATATGATTTACATACTCATCAAAGCTTAAATTTGAAATTCCATTTAAATTCTTAATTAAAAGTTTTATAAAATCCTCTGAAGGTTTAATTTTTATTTCTTTTCTATTAATAATACTCCACAAATTTACAATATCCTCATATTTATCAACATTATGTTTAATTAGCTCCCAATCTATTTCTGTTAAAGCTAGCTTTTTAAGTTCAGGAAATTCTTCATTTAAGTTTTTGAGGTTCATTGATCTTAATGAATTTTTTTGGAAAAAATCGATTTTATTAAAATCAATTTTAGGTAAATTTTTAGAAATTTTTTTTAAGTTAAAATCTTTAAGATTATCAATTAATATACTTTCAAAATCATAATCAGAGTTAAGACCAAGAGAGTACAAATAAGAAAGTATGCTATTAACCGTGTAACCTTTTTTTCTAAATTGATTAAGTGAAATTGAATCTAAATTTCTTTTACTTAGCTTTGTTCCATCTTCATTAAGCATTAATGGATTATGTCCAAGTGAAGGTAAATCAGAATTTAAACTTTTGAATAATTCTAGATGAATAGCCGAATTAGTAAGATGGTCTTCACCTCTAATAATATGAGATATATTCATATCAATATCATCAACTACACTAGGAAAGTGGTAAAGGTAACTACCGTCTGCCCTTCTTAAAATAGGATCAGATTGCGAACCTAAGTCTACTTCTGTTTCTCCTTTTACCAAATCACTCCATTTAATTTTACTTTGTGAGAGTTTAAATCTCCAATAAGGCTGATGACCGTTTGCAATTTTATTTTCTATATCATCTTTAGATAAATTCAAAGAGGATCTATCATATATTGGGGGTTTACTAGCCTTTAGTAATAACTTTTTTTTTATATCTAAATCTTCCGAAGACTCAAAACATGGGTAAACTAATTTCAAAGAAATTAACTGATCAAAAAGTTTGTTGTATCTATCAATTCTTTTACTTTGATAAAAAATTTCATCACAATTGATTTTTAACCACTCTAAATCAGATGCAATAGATTTTACATACTCATCTTTACTTCTCTCTTGGTCAGTGTCATCATATCTTAGAATAAACTTACCATTATTTTTTTTTGAAAATGCCCAGTTTAAGAAACAAGATCTCATATTTCCAAGGTGTAGGTGACCTGTTGGACTTGGTGCAAAACGCGTAACTATCATTTAACTTTTTTAAGTAAGTATTCTCTTGAAACTTTTACTCTAGAGGTATTACCATATTTTATAATATCAGCTGTTGCATAAGTTTCTGACCATTTTTCTGGAAGGTAACTACCCGTTCCTATTATATCTATTGGGGCCTTTGCTAGCGACATTGCTTTACATTTTTCGTTAGTAAATCCACTAGAGGCAATAATTTTTACCTTTTTAAAGCCAAAATTATCAAGTTGAGCTCTTAAATACCACAATGAAGCAGCTGAAACTCCTGGGCCAACTAAGTGTCTTAACTCTTTATCAGATCTATAATCTTTGATTGATCCAGGAGCATGTTTTTCTAAGACTTCATAAGATTTTGAAGTATCTAGATTCTCAATAAATCTTCCACTTGGTGTATCCAATCTAATTATTACTTTTCCTGCTTTAGACATTTTATCATAGTAATTACATACTTGTATTGAGTCAGTAATTTCTTTGCCAAAATAATCTGGTAAAACAACTAAATCATTTTTGGGAAATGTTTGATGAAACATTTTTACTGCCTCTAGAGTAGATCCGGCATATCCTATTAGTGCGTGAGGCATTGTCCCTAATGCTTTATTAGATTGAAAAAAATGTGAAGTAGCCTCAATTGAGGTTCCAATAAAACCTTTTGCTTTCTTTTTTTTTGCTGATTTAGATCCAACTGATGCTGCATAGGACATTAATTCTGACATCTCTGAGCCTGCACAATGTCTTGCATCCATTGCTATAAAAGAGGTTTTAGGTAGGTCAAAACACATTTGATATGCATTTGCAGCTGCTATACAAGCAGGACCAATTTTTTGGAGGAGTAAGGTCTCTAGATCCACAATATGTTTAAACGAACCTCTTATATAAAGTATTGGTTCGCCAGCTCCAAATTGATCTCCCTCTTTAAAGGGACTTGAAGTTTTAACTTTTATACCTCTATCTTTAGATATTTGTTTTATCCAATTGATAGCTAATTTTAATGCTATGATACCCGGTCTACGAATAAAGATGGCATAAGTAACGTTTATGTCTCCATACTTTTGGATAATTTTTTTTGTTTTTAAAAAATAATTATCGGTGTAATTATTAATTAAGTCTAAATTTGTTTTTTTATTCATAATGAATAAGAAAACTAATTCATTTCACCGTTTGATAATAAATCAGCTAGTAAAAATGAGAGTTCTAATGATTGATTTACATTTAACCTTGGGTCGCAAAAAGTATGGTATCTATCCCCTAAGTTTTCATCTTTAATATCATCAGGTCCTCCGACACATTCAGTTACATTTAAACCAGTTAATTCTAAGTGTACACCTCCTGCGACTGTGCCCTCCGATCTATGAATTTCAAAAAAAGATTGAATTTCATTGAATATATTCTCAGTGGCTCTTGTCTTATAACCAGATTTGCTTGTAGACGTATTGCCATGCATAGGATCGCATATCCAAGTAAGGTTCACTCCAAGTTTATTAATTTCTTTCAATAAATTAGGGAAGATTGCGTTAATTTTTTCTGCTCCCATTCTAATAATAAGTGTTAATCTACCGCATTCGTTTTCAGGGTTAAGTATTTCAATATTTCTTTTTAAATCATCAACCGTTGTGGATGGTCCTACTTTTAAACCCAGAGGGTTCTTTATACCACTTAGATAGTGTATGTGTGCTCCGTCAGGATCTCTAGTTCTGTCTCCTACCCACAAAAAATGAGAATTAACATTGTACCATTCCCCTGTTGTGCTATCTATTCTGGTAAAAGCCTGTTCATAAGGCAAAAGAAGAGCCTCATGACTGGTATAAAAATCTGTTTCTCTTAGTTCTCTTGTATTTTTTTCATTTACACCACATGCGTTCATGAATTTAATGCTGTCTCCAATTTTTTCAGATAATTCTTTAAATTTTTTTGTTGTGTCAAAATTATCAGCAAAGTCTAAATTCCATTTATTTAATTGTGTTAAGCTAGCAAAACCACCTTGAGCAAAAGCTCTTAATAAATTTAAAGTTGATGCTGAGTGATTATAAGCTCTAATCATTCTCCTAGGGTCTGGTTCTCTAGAGGACTCATTAAACTCAAATGAATTGATGATATCTCCTCTATAGCTAGGCAATTTCTGGCCATTTTTTTCTTCAAAATCCGAACTTCTAGGCTTTGCGAATTGACCACCCATTCTTCCTAATTTAACAACTGGTTTATTAGTTGCAAAAGTTAAAACAACAGACATTTGTAGAAGTAATTTAAAATTGTCTCTAATTGTATTAGGATTTAATTCTTGAAAACTTTCAGCACAGTCACCACCTTGTAAATAAAAAGACTCACCTTTTTGAACTTGATGTATTTGAGATTTTAAAGATCTAGTCTCACCGGCAAATATTAAAGGAGGCATAGATGATAATTCATTTACCACGGAGTCTAATTTGTTTTGATCAGCGTAAGCAGGCATTTGCTTAGCTTCAAATTTCTTCCAACTATCTTTGGTCCATTTCATGAGGCAGAGATTATATTGTTATATGTATCAAATAAAAGAGATTATTAGATTTTCGATTTAAAAGGCCAAATTTTGGGTAACTTTAGTTTAGGCAATGATGGCTCATAACCAGTGGCATAAAAATTATCAATACTTGATTGTTTATTATCTGAGTACTTTAAATTACTATCAGAAACATTAGTTATTCCAATATTGTCAACTATATCAACAGTTGTTATTAGACCGTGATTATCAACGATATAATAACATTTATCTAAATTTAAATAATCATATGAACTTTTGCTAATTTGATATGTATTTTTGTTTGAAATCTCTGAAAGTAAAATGACATTTATTGTGTTTTTTAGCTTGTATTTATTTGAAAGAATATAAGTATCATTATTCTTAAGAATATCATGAATATGGTTTTTATTATTTAGTTTAATATTTGGAAAAAAAGTACCTTTTGATAAATAACTCGGGTATTGATTATCATCTATAATATTAGAAAAATAATTATTTTGTTTATTAAAATTATTATTAATTTCTAATACTTGATTTGAAAATATGTAACATTTATTAAATCTTAATAAAAATTTAAATATTAGTAACGATATAAATTTTGGAAAAAAGTTATAAAAATTAAAGAAAAGAATATTAATATAATAATTATTGTTATTACTAGAATTGTATATAGACTTTTCATCTAACATATTTAAGCTTAAAAGATTAACAAGTTCAAAACATATACCTAAATAGGATTTATTATTAATAGAAATATCTTTAGAATTCTTATTTGTATAAAGTATTGATAAATTAGTTGGAACTTTGATTTTAATAAGATCACTCACTTGAATTTTTTTATTAGCAATCTTCTTAACATATTTTTTAATAAGTGATAAATTTTCAGAAAAAAAATGTATTGTATTGTCGTTAGGAAAAACAATATTTATTTTTTTGTATTTTAAATTTGTAAAAATGGATGAGCAGTATTTATGTTTAGTATCATTAATTTCAAATTTATAAAAGTTTCTGTAATCTGTTGTTTTAATTTTTATGTCCGGATTATTACTTTTAGAGAAGAACCTAAGATCATTAATTAGATATAGTATTTGCTCCCCAGTAATGGGTTCTCTAGTAAATAACTTTGATTTATTAATAACACCATATGTATCTAAAGTTACTGAGTTCAATATTTTTGAATTGCACTTATCCTGAGGTATAAAAATATTCTCAGTGATATTTTTTTTTTCTGAATTTAATGAAATTTTATGTTTAACACCAAAGTGCGCGTCTATAACAGCTGCTAATATTTCATTATCAACTTCAATTTGCATAATTAAAATTTTTTTGATTACTCAACAGTAACTGATTTAGCCAAATTCCTAGGTTGATCAATATCAGTACCTTCATTAAGAGCAAAATAGTATGAAATGAGTTGAAGAGGAATAGTATAAATGAAAGGTGTGTCAATAAAGTTTTCTTTTGGAAGAATCACATGATGACTATTTGTTGATTTATTAGAATTACCTACACTCGATAAAATTATAACTTTTCCATTTCTTGCAACTATTTCCTCAGCATTAGAAATAGATTTTTCATATAGTTCATTGTCTGGTGATAAACATATTGTTAATGATTTTTTATCAATTAACGCAATTGGACCATGTTTCATCTCCCCTCCAGGAAAGCCCTCGCTGTGCATATATGATATTTCTTTCAATTTTAGTGATCCTTCTAATGCAATAGGATATACAATATTCCTACCTATAAAGTAGCATGTATCAGATTGACTCAATTTTTTTGAAATTTTTTTTGCGTCAGATGTAAAATCTTTTACTAATTTCTTAAGTTTAGAAGGCAGTAATTTTAAAATTTTTATATTTTTATTATAATCTCTAATAGTAATAGCATTAGTCATTTTTCCAATTTCAATAGATAGGTTAGCTAAGCTTAAAATTTGACAAGTAAATGCCTTTGTAGAAGCTACACCAACTTCTTTCAAGGCATATGTAGGAATAGTTACATCGGCCTCTCTCACCATGCTACTTTGTAAGGAATTAGTAATGACTATAGAAGAGTGTTTATTTTTTTTTACATATTTCAAAGCCATCAAAGTATCCATAGTTTCTCCAGATTGAGATATAAAAATAAATAATATTTTATCTTCTTTATTAATTTTTTTATATCGAAGTTCAGAGGCTAATTCTGATGAAGTATCTAAATTAGTAAATTTATTGAAATAATACTCTCCAACTAGGCATGCATGATATGCTGTACCACAACCCACAAAAATGACCTTTTTATTTAAAAATAAATTTTTATATTTGCTTTCAAAGTCATGAAAGAATTCCTCTGAATAATTTTTTTGTGTTGTTTTTAAAACATCTGGCTGCTCGTGTATCTCCTTAAGCATGTAATGTTGGTATTTTCCTTTATTATAAGGATTTTGTTTAATTTCATTTTTTTCAAATATAATTTTAGCTTTATTTAAGCTTGATATTTTAGACTGTTGTATTTTAACTATGTCTCCATCTTTAAGATGGTAAATTTTGTCACTATATTCTGTCAAGATTGAGGAGTCTGAACAGATAAAAGATGAGCCTTTATTATGAGAAAGAGCAATTGGGCTTCCATTTTTTAATAAGTAAAAACAATTATTTTTTTTGATAAAAATAACAAAAGCAAAGTTTCCTTTAATCACAGATCTAAAAACTCTTATTGCCTCATCTGGATTTTTGTATTTATTTACCAAATACGTAAGAAAATAAAAACTGATTTCAGTATCTGATTGAAGATTTTTTGGAATTTCAACAAATCTATTTTGAATTTTTCTGTAATTTTCAATTATACCATTACAAACTAAAGTAAGATCGTCATTTGCAAATGGATGTGCATTATTTTTGCTAACAACGCCGTGTGTTGCCCATCTCGTATGGCCTATGACTCCATAGAAATTTTTATCTGATATATTTTGAGATTTATTTTTTAGTGCAGATATTTTTCCAACACTTTTTATTGTTTTAATTCGATCTTTTGAGAATAAAGAAATACCAGCAGAGTCATATCCTCGATATTCTAACTTTTTTAAAATATCTATTGAAATATTCTTTAAAGAAGTTGAATTTAAGATACCGACTATGCCACACATTATTTATTTATGTTGATTTTATTTTTCTGTTTTGATCTTGCGATAGAAAAGTGATTACTTGGTATAGTTTTAGTTATTACAGAGCCTGCTGCGATGTAAGCTTTGCTTCCTATTTTGACTGGGGCAATAATAGTGGTATTAGAACCAATAAATGTATTATCACCTATTTTGCATTTAAGTTTATTTTTTCCATCATAATTACATGTAATAGTACCGGCTCCAATATTACTATTTACTCCTACAGTTGTGTCTCCTATATAGCTTAAGTGATTTACTTTTACCCCTTTGGATAATTTTGATTTCTTAATCTCGACAAAATTACCTATTTTTACGTTATCTGCTATGTCTGCTTCGGGTCTTATTCTTGCATAAGGTCCAATGGAACAATTCCTACCTATTGATGAGTTTTCAATATATGAGAATGATTTGATAGTAGTTTCACTTTTGATATTTACATTTTTTTTAATTACTACATTTGGTTCAATTACAACTCCTGGGGATATGTTTACATTACTCTCTATATAAACCGTCTCAGGATGGATAATTCTAACACCGCTATCTAATAAGTTTTTCTTTATAAAATTTTGAGATTGTATTTCTAGTTGGTTTAATTCTTTTAATGTGTTGGCTCCTGATACCTCATTAGCTTCATTCAAAAAAGCACTTATTTTGAGATTTTTGTTTACACAAATACTTACTAAATCTGTTATATAAAATTCATTCTTAATTTTATTTTTTTTTATTAATTCTAAATTTCTTAAAGCTTTTTTTGAAATAAGAAATATACCAGTATTTATTTCATTGATTGATTTCTCATATTTTGAACAATCATTTTCTTCGGTAATTTTAATAAATGATTTATTTTCCCTAATAATCCTTCCGTATCCTTTTGGATTTTCTACATTTTGTGTGAGAACTGATAAATCGACATTTGACTTTACTCCTTTAGAGAGAAATTTAGAAAGTATCTTATAATCAAAAATAGGTGTGTCAGCTAATGTTAATAAATAGAAATCAAATTTTTTGTTATGCTTGTAAAACTGCTTTAAAGCTCCACCTGTGCCATCAATAGGATTTTGAATAAATATATTATTATTAAAATATTGTTTATTTGCTTTATTTGACACAATAAATGTTTCTTTTACCTGTTTGATTTTTTTGATTGCATCTATATTAAACTGTATTAACGCTTTACCAGAGATTTCATGTAAAAATTTTGGTTTAGATGATTTAAACCTTTTACTTTTTCCAGCAGAAAGAATAATAGCGCAAATATTCATAAAGTTGTAAAATAATATTAATTAATCTTAACAGAATACTAAAAATATATCTAATTATGTAAATTATGCCCATAGTAATAAAAAGAGACTTATCAGAGGAACTTACTCGTTTCATAAAGACTAAACTGCTAAGATATGATTTAGTTGTTTTGCCTACAGAGACTGTATATGGATTAGCTGGTTTAGGAACTAGTGTAAAATCAGCTAAAAAAATTTATTTATTAAAAAAAAGACCATTAAATAAAAAATTAATATTTCATTGTTCAAATTTAAAGATGGTTAATAAATTCTTCAAGTTGAATGAAGAAAATTTAATTTTAGGTAAAAAATTTTGGCCTGGGCCACTAACACTTGTCTTAAAAAGAAGGTCAAAAGAAATACCCTTATCATTGACCTTAAATAATGAATGTGCTGTAAGAATTCCTAATAATAAATTTACACTTAATTTGATAGAAAAATTAGGTAAGCCGCTTATAATGCCGTCTGCAAATAAATTTAAACAATTAAGCCCCATAAATAGTGAAATGGTTTTTAAACAATTTATTGATACAAATTTATTAATTATTGATGATGGAAAATGTAAAGTAGGTATAGAGTCAACTCTGATCAAAATATCTAACCATAAACTTAATATCATCAGACCAGGACTAATTTCATTAGAGAATATAAAAAAAATTTTACCCTATATGCTTATTAGCAAGAGAGGTAAAAATTTAAATTTTTCTGGGACTTCAAAAAAACATTATTCTCCAAAGAAAAAAATATATTTAAATGTTAAACAGTTAAAAAAAAAATCAGCTTTTATCAACTTTGGAATGGATAAAAAAGGCCAATTTAAAAATTTAAGTAGAATAGGAAACCTTAAAGAAGCAGCCCAAAATCTATATCATTTTATCTATTTGGCAGATAATAATGATTTTTACGAGAACATAAGCGTTGCACCTATTCCATATAAAAAAATAGGTTTGGCTATAAATGATAGGTTACTAAGAGCGTCTCGATGAAATTTCCAATAAAAACTATTAAAAGAAATAATCAAATTGTTGCCTTGCCTAAAAATACATCAGAAGTATCAAAACTAGTAAAATTTGCTAAGAAAATTAAATATCATATTTTACCCATTGGTGGGGAAACAAATAGGGTCGATGGGACGAAACCACAATTCGAGAAAACAATTTTGATAGATTTTAAAAAAATGAATCGTATTGAGGAAGTAGATACAAATAATTTTATAATAACTGCTCAAGGTGGTACTTTGTTAAAAACTATACAAAAGTCTGCAAATAGTAAAAGGCTACTATTTCCTGTAAATATTGCTCCAAATGATAAATGTACAATTGGTGGAAATATTTCAACTAATGTTGGAGGACTTCAAACTCTAAGGTATGGAAACATAGAAGATCATGTAAATGGTCTAGAAGTAGTTCTAAGTGATGGGACAATTTTAAATTTTTTAAATAAACTTAAAAAAGATAATTTTGGACCTAAATTATGGAAATTATTTTGTGGTTCTGAAGGTATTTTTGGAATTATTACGAGAGCAAGTTTAAAATTAATTCCTAAGAAAGATTATAAATCTACTTATTTAATTCGAATTAATAGTCTAAATAAATCTATTCGTTTATTAAAATATTTAAGAAATAAGTATTTTGATAATCTGACAAGTTTTGAAATAATTTTTCCAATACCAAGTTCTTTATTATTTCATGAAAATAAAGATAATTATAATTTAATTATAGAAATACAATCAAATGACAATAACAATTATAAAAATGAATTGAAAAAATATTTTAGTTCAATGAATTTAGTTATTAATAAGAGAGAGGATAATAAAGCAAAATCATGGATATGGAAAAAAAGAGAAACATTAGTTTACAATCAAATAAAATATAATTTTACAGAAAAATTTGATATCTCCTTACCTTTAGATAAGTGGTCAGTATTTATAAAAAAAATTAACACATTTACCAAAAGTAATAAGAAGTTTACACCTTACTTTTTTGGACACTTAGGTGATGGTAATTTACATTGTAATTTCAAAGTTAATCCCTTTACAAAAAAAAACTGCTCTAATTTATCAAAATTTATTTATGAACTTACAATAAAAAATCATGGAAGTGTTGCTGCAGAACATGGACTAGGTTTAAAAAAGAATAATCTTTTAAAAGAATATAAGCCAAATAAAAATTACATATTTTTAAAAAAATTAAAGAAACATTTGGATCCTGATTTTAAATTAGGAAAAAATAAGCTATTTAAAGCTTAAATGGTCTTTCAATTTAAAATAGCTCATCGCTAAAACTAGCAAAGGTTTATCTATGATTCCAAATCCTGGAAAGTTTTTATGTTTAAACTTTTCAAATAAACTCATATTGTTATCTTGATTAGATATAACTTCAGCAAGCATTTTTCCAACCATAGTTGTTATAGCTAAACCATGACCTGAATACCCTTGAGCAAAAAAGATATTATTATCAATACTTCCAATGTGAGGAAATCTATTTACAGTTATGGCAACATGTCCACTCCAAGTACACCAGGCTTTAAATTTTTCTAATCCTGGTAAGATTTTTCTAATACTTTTTTTTAAAGATAGTTCTAAATTAATTGGATCTATATTTGAGTAGCTTACACCTCCTCCAAAAATCAAATTATTATTCGAGTCTAATCTAAAATAATTTAATACAAATAACATATCACCAACTGTTATAGGTTTTCGAAAATACTTATCTAATTCTTTTTTTGGAATTTGTGTAAATGCAGATACATAAGTTTTAACAGGCATTATCTTTCTTCTTAAACTCTTATTCAAGTCACCAATATAAGCATTACAACAGATAATTAACTTATCTGCTTTTATATTAATATTTTTTTCAGTATTTATTGTTACTTTATTTTGAGAGTTATATGAGATCACTCCTGTATCTTCAAATATTTTACAATTTTTATTTTTTAATAGCTCTTTTGCTAATCCTAAACAATAGTTTAGAGGATGAATTTGGCCACACTCTGAGTCATACATTGCAGATTTATAGTATGGACTCTCAAAATACTGCTCCATTTGAGATTTAGAGAGATATATCGCAGACTCATAACCGTATTTGGTTTGCAACTGGTCAACATATTTTTTAAGTTCTTCGTCATGAGATTTATTTACTGCAGCTTGTATATAACCTTCAATTAAATCACACTGTATATTTAATTCTTTAATATTTTTTTTTACTTCTCTGACGGCCTCTAATGTGAATTTCCATAATGTCTTAATTTCCTCTTGTGTATGTTTTTGACTAGAGTAACTTTCACCTGAAAAGCTATGTAATAACTGTCCACCATTTCTTCCAGATGCCCCCCAACCTACTTTATTTTTTTCTAAAATGACTATATTTAAACTAGGGTTAATCTTAGATAGATACAACGCTGAAGAAATCCCTGATAATCCTGCACCAATGATACAAACATCACATTGTAAGCTCTCACTTAATTTGTTAGTATTAATATTGAATGATTTTGTTCTTACATAATAATTATCTGAATAATCCATCAGATACATAAATATCAAATTTTAAAGGTTAGTTATAGCTATGAATGATTATGTTGATTGGTTAAAGAAAAATAAAATTACTGAGGTTGAGTGTATGATCCCTGATAATTCTGGTATTCCAAGAGGTAAAATACTACCTACAAAAAAATTTTTAAGTTCAATTGACTCTGGTGGCTTGAGGTTACCTCTTGCCCTATTTAAATTAGCGGTATCTAGAGATGTAACTTATTCAATAGATGATCAAATTCTTAATCCTACTGATGGTGATTTTATTTTAAAACCTGATTTTAGCACTCTTAGAACTGTACCATGGTACGATGAACCAACTGCTCAAGTAATATGTGATGCTGTTGATAATAATGATAATGTTATAGAAGTTCATTCGAGAGGTATTTTAAAAAAAGTTATAAGTCTTTATGAAAAAATGGGACTAGAGCCCATTGTTGCTCCTGAAATTGAATTTTATTTAGTAAAAAAAAATAATGACCCTGATAACCCCCTGGAGACACCAAGTGGGCAATCAGGAAGAATAGAAAAAGGAAACCAGTCGTATGGGATTGATGCAGTTAATGAGTTTGACCATATTTTTGAGGACTTATATGATTATTGCGAAGCTCAGGAATTAGATGTCGAAAATATTAACCATGAAGATGGACCTGCGCAGATGGAAATTAACTTCAAGCATGGAAATCCTCTTGATTTAGCAGATCAGGTTTTTCTATTTAAAAGAACTCTAAGACAAACTGCTTTAAAACATAATTTATATGCAACTTTTATGGCTAAACCAATGGAAGACAGCCCTGGTAACTCCATGCATATACACCAATCAATTTTAAAAAAAGGCAAACCAATATTCGTTGATAAAAATCTCAAAACAACAAAACTTTTTGATAACTATTTAGGAGGATTGCAAAAATATTCTAAGTCTTTTTTACCTCTCTTTGCTCCTAATGTTAATTCATTTAAGAGATTAAGAGGTTTTTGGGAAGAAGGAACTCCTTTTAATTTAAATTGGGGTTTTGAGAACCGTACTTGTGGCTTTAGAGTTCCAAATTATAACTCTGCTAATCAAGCAAGGATTGAAAATAGATTATGTGGCTCAGACGTTAATCCATATTTAGCAATAGCTGCTACTTTATCTGCAGGATACTTGGGTATTAAAAAAAAATTAAAAGCTACACCAGAAACAAAAAAAGCAGCTTATAATGTCAATGTATCATTAACAGAAAGTATATATCAATCAATTGATACTTTTTCTAGATCTAAAGAAGCTAAAGAAATATTTGGTGAAACTTTCATAGAATTATTTTGTTCAATTAAAGACTTGGAAGTTAATGCATATAATAAAATAATTACAGCTTGGGAGAGAGAATATTTACTTCTTAATGTTTGATCGATTAATAAAATAAATACTAATTGCAGCTAATACAACAATCAACATTATAATTGCCGATAAAGCATTCACCTCAGGGCTTAAACCTAATCTGACTTTAGAGAAAACCACAATTGGTAAAGTATTAGCGCCAGGTCCAGTAGTAAAACTAGCAACAACTAAATCATCCAAGGAAAGTGTAAATGCAAGCAGCCAGCCAGATATAATAGATGGTAATATAACAGGTGCTGTAATTTTCCAAAAAATCATATTAGGAATCGTTCCTAAATCTTGAGCGGCCTCTTCAATATTTTTATCATAACTACTTAATCTAGATTGAATTATGACTGCTACAAAAGCTACTGAGAACGTTATATGTGAAATTAAAACTGTGAGCTGTCCTTTTGAAGAAGGAAAGCTTATTATGTGATTAGATGATATAAAAAATAATAATAAAGACAGACCTAAGATTATCTCTGGCATAACTAAAGGAGAAGAACTTAAGAAAATAAAAAAGGGCCTAGCTGGTATTTTTGATATTCTTGTTAATGAAAAACCTATCATCACCCCCATAATTGTTGCAAAAGTTGCAGAAAAAGAAGCTATTTTTATACTTGTATAAAAAGCCTCTAATATTTGTTCATTTTGGAATAGTTCTTTATACCATCTAAATGAAAATCCCTTCCAAACCATTAACCTTTTATTATCATTAAATGAATAAGCAATCAGAGTTAAAATGGGGAAGTAGAGAAAAGAGAAACCTATAGTTAAAGTAAAGATTTTGAAAAAAATTTTATTCATTTTTAAAATTGTATTTTGCATACATTAATTGAAATATAACTATTGGAAAAACTAAAATTACAATTCCTGACATTGCAAGTGCACTAGCAACTGGCCAATCTCTATTAACAAAAAATTCATCCCAAATTATTTTTCCAAAATAAAGTTTATCACTGCCCCCTAGCATCTCTGGAATTACAAATTCTCCAACCACTGGTATAAAAACTAACATACTGCCTGCAATGATACCTGGTAATGATAAAGGTAGGATAACTTTTAAAAATGTATTTAAAGGCTTTGCTCCTAAGTCATTGGCTGCATCAATCAAGTTTAAATCAAACTTAACTAAATATCCATATAATGGCAAAATCATGAATGGTAGATACGTGTAAACTACTCCTAAGATTACTGCATAGTGGTTATGTAGCATTGATATAGGCTCAGTTAAAAAACCTAAATGTATGAGAATAGAATTTATAATACCAGAACCTTGTAACAAAACTTTCCAAGCATATACTCTTAAAAGAAATGAAGTCCAAAAGGGTATAATAAGCAAAACTAAAAGAATGATCCTTATATTTGCCTGAGATTTAGCGACATAAAAAGCTATCGGATAGCCAATTACTAAACATAATATTGTTGATGTGAAAGCTAAGGACAATGAATTTAAGTAAGATCTGATATAAAAAGGATCTGAAAAAATAAAAAGGTAATTACTAAGTGTTGAGTCAAATTTAAATCCTTCTTCAGATAAGGAAAAAAGATCTCTATAAGGTGGCATGCCCCATTCAGATACAGATATTGAAATTTTAAAAATTAAAGCTAAGGGGATAAAAAAGAATAAAACTAGCCAAAAATATGGAGTAAACACAAACCAAAAATTTTGTTTTTTTAAGTACCTAATCATTAAACAAAAATATTGATGAATCATTAAATTTAAATTCAACTTTATCATCCCACTTAATTTGTAGATTATCTGAAACTAAACTATTTTGCATAAATGAGTAAAATTGAATTCCATTTACTTCAATCAAGTATTTAGTATAACTACCTAAATAAGCTACCTCTTTTACAATACCAACATTTGAGTTATCAGATTGATTTTCAATTTTTTTAATATTAATTTTTTCAGGCCTTATTAAACATTTATTAAAATTTTTATTATTATTAATATCTTTAATTTCGTAGTTTAACTCTTTTATAATTACTTGATTATTTTTGTTTAGAATATGAAATATATTTGCTGTACCTATAAAATTTGCAATATAGTTATTCTTAGGTTTTTCATAAATTTCAACAGGATTTCCAACTTGAAGAATATTACCATTTTGCATAATAGCCATTCTGTCAGATAATGAAATTGCCTCTTCCTGATCGTGGGTAACAATAATAAATGTAATTCCTAATTTGTTCTGCAGATTGACTAGTTCAAATTGTGTTTGTATTCTTAATTGTTTGTCTAGTGCAGCAAGAGGTTCATCCAATAAAAGTAATTTTGGTTTTTTGACTAAGCATCTAGCTAAAGCAACACGTTGTTGTTGGCCACCAGATATTTCATTTACTTTTCTTTCCTCAAGGCCATTTAACTCTAATAAATTTAAAATTTCATTGACACGATTATTGATTTCTTGCTTTGGAATACTTTCCTCTTTTAGTCCAAACTTGATGTTATTAGTTACATTAAGATGAGGGAATAAGGCATAATTTTGAAACATTATATTTAGTGGTCTTATGTATGGAGGAAGGTTAGTTATATCATTTCCTTCAAGTAATATTTTTCCCTGATCGGGTTTTTCAAAACCAGCAATAATTCTCAAAAGGGTGGATTTTCCACAACCTGATGAACCAAGCAGACTAAATATTTCAGATTTTTCTATTTTGAGGTTAACTTTATCTAATGCCAAGATATTTCGAAATCTTTTAGTTACATTTATTATTTCTAAGAAAGAATTTGACATGAAAAGTTAGTTTAAGGTGCAACTTGACACCAAGTTGCACCTTAAAATTAATTTATTGAGTAGCTTTAAAGCTATTAAATACCCTTGAAGATATTCTGGACTTTTGAGGTGAGTCTGCTGTATCTGCAAATAGTTTAGTTAAAGTTTCCTCTGTTGGATAAATTGCTGGATCTGAGAGAATTTCAGGGTCTATCAGTCCTTCGGTTGTGTTGGCTACTAGATTAGGATTGGAGTACCAAACATAATTAGTAATTTCAGCAACAACTTCTGGTCTTAAAATATAGTCAATGAATTTATGAGCATTTTCTACATTTTTAGCATCTGCAGGTATTCCCATCATATCAAACCAAATAACTGTCCCCTCGTTAGGAATTGAATACCAAACTTCTTCAATTTCTTCGTATGCTGCTATGAAAACATCACCTGACCAACCAATTGCTAAACATATTTCACCGTTGGCTAAATCATCTATATATTGAGATGAGTCAAAATACTTAATATATGGTCTAATTTGATTTAATAAATCTAAAGCTTCTTGATTAGCTTTAGTATTTTCTGTATTTGGATCATGACCTAGATAATTTAGTGCAATTTCTACAATCTCACTTGGTGCATCTAAAAAAGCAACACCGCAGTCCTCATATTTAGAAATTTCATTTACATCAAATATGATATCCCAGGACTCAACATCTCCACCTCTTTCTTCAACAGCAGCCACGTTATAACCAATACCAGTTGTTCCATACATATAGTTTACAGAATAATCACCACCGGGGTCGTGAGCATCTGTTTTTTCTAAAACACTTGGATCTAAATTTTTAAGGTTTGGAATCATACTTTTATCTAGTTTTTGAAAAACTCCTGCTTTAATCTGATTTTCCATAAAAGATCCTGAGGGAACGACCAAGTCATAGCCACTTCCTCCAGCTAAAAGCTTAGCTTCTAAAACTTCATTAGAGTCAAAAACATCGTAAGTTACATCAATACCAGTTTCTTCCTCAAAGTTTGCTATGGTATCTTCTGCTATATAATCTGACCAATTATATATAAATAACTCTTCTTTAGCGCTTAAACTCATAGGAAGCATTAAGACTAAAAGAGTTGTTAGAAATTTATTCATATTACCTCTCCTCTTCATTTAAGTAGTTATAAAATAATATGATAGTTTTAATTAAAAATCACAAATATTTTTGTACAAGTCTGGTCTTCGATCTCTAAAATTACCCCAAGATTGGCGATATTTAGTTATCTCAGAAAAATTAAAATTTTTAAATACAAAACCTTCCTCTTCTTTATTCATTTCAATTTCAATATTACCTAAATGATTAGCGATAAAAGAACTGCCATAAAAGGTGACAGAAATTGAACCCTCTACCTCTGTACCAATCCTATTAGATGCAATAACAGGGATTTGATTTGCAGCTGCGTGTCCCCTCATAACATTTTGCCAATGATCTTTTGAGTCTAATAAAGGGTCCTGAGGTTCAGAACCAATTGCAGTAGGAAATAATAAAATATCTGCACCAGATAAAGTCATTGACCTAGCACACTCTGGAAACCATTGATCCCAACATATTCCACATCCAATATTTCCAAAATTAGTTTTAAAAACCTTAAAACCTGTATCTCCAGGTTCAAAGTAAAATTTTTCATTGTATCCAGGTCCTTCTGGTATATGAGACTTACGGTAAAGCTCACTTAATCTTCCATCGGAGTTAATTACGACCAAAGAATTATAAAAACTTTTATCTTTTTTCTCAAAGAAACTTAATGGTATTACCATATTTTTGGATTTGCAAAAATTTGAAAATGTTTCAAATAATTTATTATTTGGAAATTCAATAGCATATTCGAAAAACTTTTCATCTTTTGTTGAACAAAAATACTCACTTTGAAATAACTCCTGTAGTAGAAGAATATTAACTTTTTGTTTTGATGCCTCACCAGCCAAATAAAGTGCTTTATTGATATTAGCTTCTTTGTCTTCTTTTATTGACTGAAATTGGGATACTGCAACGTTTACATTCATAATTTTGGAACATTCATGGTAATGCAGTGTAAATTACCACCACCGTAATTAATATTTGCCGACTCTATCATTTCAATTTTTTTGTTATTAAATAATGATTTAAAGATATCATAGACCTCCTCATCTTCTTTTACATTAAATTTTGGAATGAATATTGTATTTTTTGTAGAATAGAAATTTATATATGATGCTACTAGTTTTTTATTATGTATAATCTTTTTCGAAGGCAGTGGTATCTCAATAATTTTTAAATTATTTACTGTCAATGATAACTTACTATTTAAAATCAAGTTAGCTTCAGATAGAGATTTATAATCAAATGTCGTTTGGTCATTACTTTTTGCAATAAGATATCTCTGATCACCTATTGGACAAAAAATATTATCTATATGGCCATCAGTGTCATCACCCTCTAACCCCGTTGGAAGCCAGATTATTGAGTTCAAATCAAATAATGTTGTGAGTTTTTCCTCAATAATATTTTTTTTAGGGTTGGATCTATTTGGATTCAAAAGCACGCTTTCAGTTGTAAATAAATTACCATCTTCATCATAAGTTATTGCGCCACCCTCTAATGTTAAATCAATTTTTTTAATTGGGAGCTTTAATTGACTTGAAATAAATTCTGATAACTTATTATCATTTTCATAATTAGGGTACTTACCATAACCATTAAAATTAAAGGAGTAACTCTCTAATCTTCCATTATTTTTTAAAAAAATCGGTGCAATATCTCTCATCCAAGAGTCATCTAAATTGGTTTGAGTAATATTAATTTTTGAATTTGATAAAAGTTGTAGGCATTCCTTGAAGTCAGAAGAATTACAATAAATTTCAACTTGTTCATCATCTGAAATTTGATTTGCAAAATTAGCTATTTCTAACCTAGCATCTTCAATTACAGACCCGTATAAATCTTTATTACATGGCCAAGCAATAAGGCACTTCTCATGGTCCTTCCACTCAGGAATTAATTTCATCTTGTAATTTTATACAAATTTAACCAGAATTATTCTAAATTCTTAAAAATGATCTTTAATAAAATTCATTGGCTTGGTATTGGCTTATCTTCTCCACCAGGGGTATTATATCTTCATGAAAAAGGACATGATCTAGAGGTATGGAATCGATCTGTTAATAAAGCCAGTAAACTTTTAAATAATAGATTAACAATTAATCATCTTAACTTTGGTGATTTAAAAAAAAATTTGAAAGCTAACGACATTATAGTTTCAATGTTACCAGCTAGCATGCACTATGATATCGCTAAACTTGCTATTTATAAGAAATGTCATTTGATCACATCTAGTTACTTTGATAACAAGTATGCTGAATTAGAGACTCAATTCATAAAAAATAATTGTCTTTTTTTAAATGAAACTGGATTAGACCCAGGTATAGATCATCTTTTATCACACAAACTATTTCATCAATTTAAAAAAAATATTTCACCAACAAAAGTTGATGAAATATCAATATTAAGTATGTGTGGTGGATTCCCTCATATTCCTAATAAGTTTAAGTATAAGTTTAGTTGGTCCCCACTTGGTGTTTTAAGAGCATTGAATACACCTTGTAAATTTATAAAAAATTATAAAGAAGAAACATCAGATAAAGCATTTAGACAAATATCTAAAATGAATTTTAATGGAGAGGAATTTGAAATTTACCCAAATAGGGACTCTACCCCGTATTTAGAGGAGTATTTATCAAAAGTGTATATTGATAAAGTTAAAAACTTTCAAAGAGGTACTATTAGATTAAAAGGATGGTCTAAAGAATGGAATAAAATTTTTTTGAAATTAGATGAAAACTCTAATTTAGAAAAAATATCCTCAGAGCTGTGGGACAAAAATAAATATCAAACTGATGAAAAAGATAGAATTCTTCTATTTGTTAGATTTTTTGCAAAATATCAAAATAAAATAGTTTACGATAAAACACTTTATATTGATGAGTCGAGAAATATAGAAAACTCTGCTATGTCTCAATGTGTATCTTTAACAATGGTGTCTGTAATAGAGTGTTTAATCAAAAATAATACAAAACCAGGCATTAGTAGAATATTTAATGAAATAAACAGGGTTGATTTTATTTTAGATAAACTAAATAACTTTGGTATTAAAATAAAAGAAACATGAATATTTGCATACTTAAAGAGTCGAGGAAGAATGAATTTAGAGTGCCCTTAGTGCCTAAAGATATTGAGGAACTCATAAAGAATAATTCTAAATTAAAATTCTTTATAGAACCCTCTAATCAAAGGGTAATAAAAGATAGACAATATTTTTCTGTTGGTTGTAAAAAATTTAATTCACAAAAGATTGATTTATTTTTATCAATCAAAGAGATTAATTTATCTACAATAAAAAAAAATCAAAATTACATGATGTTTTCTCACACAATTAAAGGCCAAAAATATAATATGCCATTGCTAAAGAAAATACTCAAAAATAATTGCTCACTAATTGACTATGAGCTTTTAAGAAATGCTAATGGTTTAAGAAGCATAGGCTTTGGTTGGCATGCTGGAATTATGGGTGCCTATCTAACCCTTAGTAAATTTTTGAAAATAAAAAAAAACAAAAATGTAATCCTAACGATAAATGAAATAATTAGGACTTTTAAAAATAAAGATTTAGGTAATACTAAAATTCTTATAACAGGTAATGGATTAGTATCAAAAGGAGCTCAATTTTTCCTTAATAGGATTGGAATAAAACGAAATAAAAAAACTAATAAATCCTATTTTAATGTTTTAGAACCAAAAGATTACTATCAAAGAATTGATAGAAAATTTTCTGATAGAGATTTTATTCTTCGTAAAGGTTGTTATAGATCGAATTTTAAGCATTATATTGGAAAATACGATATTTTGATTTGTTGCCATTATTGGGATGAGAAATTTCCAAAACTATTTACTAGTAAAGACATAGACAATGGTTTTTTCAAAATCATAGGAGATATAACATGTGATATCAATGGATCTATTCCAACGACAATAAAAACAACCTCTTTGAAGTCTCCTTACTATAAATACAAGGGAGTGGATGTTATGGCAGTAGACAACCTACCTAGTGCCTTACCTTTAGAGTCATCTACTTATTTTAGTAATAAATTAAAAAAACAATTACCAAAAATTTTAAATTCGATAAATAACGATAGTGTAGAGAGTTACTTTATATCTAAAAAAGGGTTTTTAAATTATCGTTATTTGAATTTAATTGACTACCTAATTTAAAATTAAATAAATACCAGTTGAAATAAGTAATATAGCAAAAAAGTATTCAAATATTTTTTTTAATAAAGTATTTGATATAAGATTTTTAATTAAGCTTCCAAATAAAGCCCACAAACTGATACAGGGAAAACTTACTAACGAAGACATTAAACCTGTAAATATAACTGCAACCCATAATTCTTCCTCTAGTGGCATAAAGCCAGATGCAACAGTTATAGCTATCGTCCATGCTTTTGGATTAATCCACTGAAATAAAGCTGCTTCATATATTTTTAAAGGTCTTCCATTTTCTTTTTTATATTCCTTAATTGAACCAATCATTTTATAAGCTAAATAAATGAGATAAAAGAAACACATCCATTTTAAAACAATTTGAAACTGGGGGTTTTGAATTAAAATAAAACCTAATCCTGTACAAATTAAAGAAACTTGCAATGCATGACCAAGAGATATGCCAGATATGTGTGGTAAAGATCTTTTAAAACCAAATTTCAGACCTGAAATTGTAAGCATGGCATTATTCGGCCCAGGGGTTATAAACATTACTGTGTAGTAAGATACAATTGCAATGATTAATGCTACGTCGATCAAATAGTTAATTTTTTATTATAAATTTATTATTTTCCAAAGTAACATGTATAGGCACTCCTGTTGAAAGCTCAACAGAATTAATATTACTGGAGTCATAAATATTCATTACAATTAGTAAGGCCCTTAAAGAATTTCCATGTGCTGCTATCAATATATTATTGTTATCAGTGCTCTGGATTGCAGGGTTGATTGACTCTTCAAAATATATTTTTACTCTTCTGACTACGTCCTCCAAACTCTCTCCATTAGGAGGTTGATCTGAATAACCTCTTCTCCATTTGTGAACTTGCTCTTCTCCAAATTTTTCAGCCGTTTCTTTTTTATTTAGACCGGTAAGATCACCATAATCTCTCTCATTTAACTTAATATCTGTTATTATTTTTCCCTGTCTATATAAATGATTCCATTGATCAAGATTTTTAAGTATTATTTTAGCTGTTTCTTGCGCTCTTTTTAACTCACTAGTGAATACAATATCGAATTTAATATTTAAATTTTTGAAATTTTGTCCAGCTTTGTTTGCTTCGTCTATACCTTGTTCAGATAATTCAATATTTTTGAAGCCAGTAAAAAGATTTAATTTATTCCACTCACTTTGCCCGTGTCGAATTAATAAAATATTTTTCATTTAATTTGATATATATTATTAATCATACATGGTCAAATTTCGTATTGAAAAAGATAGCTTAGGGGAAATCAAAGTTGATAGTTCAAAACTATGGGGGGCACAAACTCAAAGGTCAATAGAAAACTTTCAAATAGGTATTGGTAAATTTCATTTTCAAAATATTTTTATAGAAGCTCTAGCTTTACAAAAAAAATCATGTGCTTTAGCAAATTCAGAATTTAAATTGTTATCAAAAAATCATACAAAAATTGTTGGAAAAGTTTGTGACTTAATTATTTCAGGAAAATTAAATGATCATTTTCCTCTTGTTGTATGGCAAACTGGATCAGGGACCCAAATCAATATGAACCTGAATGAAGTTATTGCTAATAAAAGCAATCAATTATTAGGAAAAAAACTTCCAACTAACCATCCTCTTCACCCAAATGATGATATAAATAAATCGCAATCCTCAAATGATAGTATTCCCACTGCAATGCATATTGCTACAGTATTATCAATACACAGACATTTATTTCCAGAAATATTATCTTTTAAAAAATCTTTAAAAAAGAAAATTTCTGAATTCAAAGGAATTATAAAAATTGGTAGAACACACACTCAAGATGCAACACCAATAAAAATTTCAAATGAATTTTTAGCTTTCTATGATCAAATTTCTTATGCTGAAAGTGTTATTAAGAAAAGTTTAAATAAGCTTTTAGAACTAGCTCAAGGGGGTACAGCTGTAGGTTCGGGTATAAATGCACCAAATAGTTTTTCTAAAAAATTTATAAAATACTTAAAAAAAGAAACAAAGCTTCCATTCAAATCTGCTCCAAATAAGTATGAGTCTCTTGCATCTCATGATGTATTTATTGAAGTTATGTCAGGTGTTGAAATTTTAGCTAGTGCGTTATTTAAAATGGCAAATGATATCAGAGTATTAGCCTCTGGTCCAAGAAGTGGGATTTCTGAAATAATCCTACCAGCTAATGAACCAGGCTCATCTATTATGCCAGGAAAAATTAATCCTACTCAGTGTGAAGCCTTATCAATGGTATGCGCACATGTAATTGGTCTCCGAAATTCTGTATCATTCGCATGTACCCAAGGTCATTTCCAATTGAATGTATATAATCCATTAATTATCCATAATACTCTTGATGCTATTCGTTTAATTGGTGAAGCAATGGCCTCGTTTAGAGCAAATTGTTTGAAAGGATTAAAAATAAATAAAAAAAGAATAAATGAGCTATTAAATCGTTCTTTGATGTTAGTGACTCCCTTAACAAAAGTAATTGGCTATGATCTTGCATCTAAAGTTGCACTAAACGCTTACAATAAAAATATTTCACTAATGCAATCTTGTTTAGAGTTAACTGATTTATCTGAAAAAGATTTTAAAAAATATACTGATCCAAAAAAAATGGTTTAGTTAATTTTATGTATCTTATAGTTTTCTTCTGATTTAAATAACTCTTTAAGTAAGTTGTTTGTAATAAAGTGACCTGTTTTAAAACCTTTGTAAGTTCCAATAATAGGATAGCCTGACAAGTAGAGATCTCCCACTACATCTAAAACTTTATGGCGCATTAATTCATTCTCATATCTTAAACCATCTTTATTGAGTGGTTTCTTGTCTTTAATAACTATAGCGTTATCAAGTGAGCCACCTTTAATTAGATTTTGTGACTTAAGATATTCTATTTCTTGAAAAAAACCAAAAGTCCTAGCTTTTGAAATAGACTCGACATAATTACCATTTAAATTTCTAATCTTAATGTCTTGATCATCATACTTTCCATCAAAACTAGACTCTAAATTTATATTTAATCCTTGGTCTCTTGAAGAGTTTGGTGTTAATTCAGCATATCCATAATCGCATAGGAATTTTACAGGCTTAATTATTTCTAAAATATCTTGTTCGGACTCCTGCTCTTTTACTCCTTTTTTTAAAATATTTTCAACATAAACTTTAGAGCTACCATCAAAAATAGGCACTTCAATGTTGTCGATTAAAACCTCGCAATTGTTAATATGAAGACCTGCAAGTGCACTCAATAAGTGCTCAACTGTCTTAACTTCAATTCCATTTGAAGCAATGTTGGTTGAAAATTTTGTAGATATTACGCTATCCCATTTAGCAGGAATAATAACAGATTTATCTGTTCTATTGAAAAAGATACCAGAATTTATTGGAGCTGGATTAAGGGTTATATTTGTTTTAACTCCACTATGTAAACCAATTCCATCTAATGTGATGGGTTCTTTGAGAGTGAAACACTTCATTAGGATAATATTAAGAAAATATCCAAAAAGTATTACTTTATAATTGTAAAACTATGTATTTATTAAATTTATTGATTAGAACCTTTTCTAAGATATGATGGGGTGTCTATATCCTCATTTATGTCATCATTTTCTTCGCTAAATTCAGAAATATCTGAAATTTCAGAAATTTCATTATTTTCAGAGCTTTGTTTAGATTGATCACTCTCTTCATCGACAACATCACTAAATAAAAAAAGATTAGGATCTGTCTTAATTTTTTTTTGCTTTTTTTTAGGATTTTCATCTTTAACTTCAGTTGTTTTTTTATCAGAGGTCATCAAGTTAGAAAGCATACTAAAAAAACCTGTCTTCTTTTTTTCTTCAAGATTTTCGTAATTGACACTATTTTCATTGGTTTTTTCAATTATTTCTTCTCTATTTTCTTTATTTTGATCTATATCATTAGTCAAAGTAAATTCTTCATTTTCAGAAGTAACTTGTTTATCTTCAACTACACTAGAAATATCTTCTTTAGTATTAATGTCTGAACCATCATAAGACAAACTTTCATCTATTTTATTTTGTATAGAACTAAAACCAGAATTATTTTCAGACTCAGGGTAGTAGAGGATTTTTTTTCCTGATGCCTCTATACCTGTGGCAAAAATACTAATTTTTAATTTACCTTGTAGAGTTTCATCAATCAAAGAACCAAAAATAATATTTGCCTCTTGGTTAACACTCTGTCTAATAATATTAGCGGCATGATCTACTTCTAATAAAGTCATATCGCTTCCTCCAGAAATATTGACAATTACTCCTTTAGCAGTGTTCATGTCTATATTCTCAATTAATGGATTGGTTAAAGCTAAGTTTGATGCCTCTACTGCTTTATTATCCCCCTCTGCAACAGCAGTTCCCATCATTGCAAATCCCATCTCTTTTATAACGGTTCTTACATCAGCAAAATCTAAATTAATAAGACCTGGCTGTGTAATTAAATCAGTTAATCCTTTGACTCCATCAAAAAGAACATTATCTGCTTTTTTAAAAGCTTCTGCAAAAGAAGTTTGTTCATTTGAAACTTTAAATAAATTTTGATTTGGTATTATCAATAATGTATCTACATTGCTTTTAACTTCTTCTAGTCCTTGTAATGCTAGGTTCATTCTTTTCGTACCTTCAAAGTTAAATGGGGTTGAAACTATTGCGACAGTCACAATACCTAATTTTTTTGCAATACTTGCAATAACTGGTAATGCACCCGTTCCTGTTCCTCCACCTAAACCAGCTGTAAGAAATAGCATATTAGTGTTTCTTAATTCTTCGGATATTAAATCAATACTTTCTTCAGCTGCATCTTTTCCAATAATTGGATCTGCACCTGCACCTAAACCCTTAGTTTTTTCTAAACCTAGTTGGATACGATTATAACAAAGAGAATTTTCAAGTGCTTGCGCATCAGTGTTTGCAACAATGAAGTCAACATTATTCAAATTTGATTGAATCATGTTATTTACAGCATTACTTCCTGCGCCGCCAATCCCCATGACCGTTAAAGATGGTTTTAAGTTTTTTTGATCAACAACTGGTTCTATATCTAGTGTCATTTTTTTCCCCGCAAATCAACCTATAGTAGGTCTACGAATCTTTTGTACCATATTTTGCTTGAAAAAGAATCAATTTTTTGAGTAAAGTCATTATTTTCTGAACTTTTATTAGTCAAAAGCCAAAAACTAGAATAAAGCGACATAATACTAGCATCATTTAAAACCTTAGGGATACCACAAGATTTCGGTGGTTCTAAAAATTGAATATCATAACCAAATTTTGTTCTAAAATAATTGTAAAAATTTTTTATCTTTGAGCCTCCTCCTGTAAAAACATATGAATAAAAACTCTCATCTTTTGGTAAAGATTTCAAAACTATTTCAAAAGTTTCATCTAAACGATCCAAAGTAATCTCTTTTAAATTATCATGTCCAACATTTTTTTTTTTATTATCACCAAACTCTTCCCAGATTGGAATTTCAACAGTTGAATTTCTAGTATCAGATAAATCAATTGTAGAAATTTTTAGTTTTTCAGCAAAATCAAAACTAATATTGTGAATATTAACTAAATCATCAGAAATTTTTTTACAACCTTGTGGTATTTTTTTTATAAAGTGCAAATTTTTATTTTTTATCATTATAATATTAATATTATTAAAACCGTAATCTATTAGCACTACATTCGTTTTCGTTTTGGATTTATTTTTTAGATAAAAAAAATATGAAGTTGTAGAGTCTAAATAATTTAAAATTTTAATTTGTAGTTTTTGAAATATATTATCAAAAAGATTAATTTGTTTAATATCTATCATTGAAACTAAAGAAATTATAGATAATTTATCACAGTTTAACCCTACAGGATTGTCTGTAATTAATTTATCATCAATTTTATAATGTGAAGTATAAATATTATAAAAGTAATTCTCATCTTGAGCAATTTTTATCTTAGAAATCTTTCTTAAATCATTTTTTTCAACAATAGCTCCATTTAGATTTAGACTCTTTTGTGTTTTCTTAATTTTAACACTTTGATTAGTAATAAGAATGTAAGCATCTTTAATAATAAAATTAGCTTGTTTTTCAGCCTGAACAATTGAATTTTTTATACTGTCAATAAAATCATCAAAATTTTCTATTTCTTCTCCTGTGTAGCCTTTTGCTCTAGTCTTACCAGTTCCAATAATTGAAAACTTTTGATCAAGTTCAGAATATATAATTGTCTTAATAGAAAAAGATCCAATCTCAATTAATGCTTTATAACTGTCCAATTATTTTAATCTTATAGTTTTATTATGAAAATTTCTCAAATCTAGAAACTGTTGATAATTAGTGCTTTTTTCAATTATATCAATATTATTTTTAATAAAATTTATCAATTTGGAATCAATTACTTTAGGAAGCATTACCACTCTACCATTACTTAATAATAAATTGTATCTCCTATCTTCTATATATTCTATTTGCTCAACAATAAATAAAGAAAACAAGGATTGATAGTTTTGATTTAAATAATCATTAATGTGAATACTATTTTTAGAAATATCAATAAGATTGATATTATCTAAATAATATTGTTTAAAATAAATAATCGAAGCTTTGGTATTATCTTGAAATATTACTTCTTCAGTTAAATGATTTAGTGCAAAGGGTTTTTTAAGATTTATTTGTATAGAAATTTTATTATTTTTACGTTTTATTAGATGGCTTTCAATAAATGAATATTCTTTTAAGTAATTATTTATGTCATTTAAATTGTTTGTGATCTCTATTTCAAAATCTTCATGTATATCTGAGTAAATAAAATTAATAATTTCTAACGGTTTTTTGTTTATATAATTTATAGAAAAATTGATAAATAACATTAAAACAAAGATTGATGAAAGATATATAGCAAGCTTTCTATATCTTAGTTTCATAGAGATGAAGTTATTATTTGTTTTAATAAATTTAAATAAGAAAAACTTTGGTAATTAGCTTGTTCAGGAGCTAAGGATAATTTTGTAAGTCCTGGATGTGTATTCAATTCTAAAAAATATATTTTTCTATTTTTTGAGTTCAATATATAATCTAATCTTGCTATTCCTTTACAGCCACAAACACAAAATATTTTTTTTGATATTTCCATTAAAAAATCATATTGGGATTTAGATATTCTTGCTGGTAGAAAATGAGAGCTCTTATTTTTTGTATATTTTGCTAGATAGTCGTAATGTTGATTATCAAATTCAATTTCTGTAACACCAAGGGATTTAATTTTTTTATTATTTTCTATGACAGTTACTGTTAATTCCTTTCCATAAATGACTTCTTCAATTAAATTTTGATGATTATTAATTTTTTTTTTAAGCTCTTTTCTATTATCTAAAAACTTAATACCCTTAGATGAGCCTCCCCAATTTGGCTTAGAAATTAGAGGAAATTTAAATTTGTTTTTATTTGAAATCTCTTTTGGAGATAAAATATTAAGTTCTTTTTTAAGAAAGAGTTTTAAAAGGCGCTTGTTAAAGCACAAAGCAGATGAAATGGCTCCTGAATGAGTTATCAATATATTATTTTTATTTGCAAATGAGTTTATTCCCCCATCTTCTCCGAACTCACCATGAAGAGAGTTGAATATAATATCTGGCTTAAATGCTGAAATTTGGTCTATATTATTTTTTTTAATATCTAAAAATTTTACATTGAATTTGTCTCTTTTGAGAGTGGAAAAGACATTTCTTCCTGACATAAGAGATACCTCTCTTTCATCTGACCATCCACCTGCAATTACTAATATTTTCAGTAATTTAATATTTTTATCTATCAATCTATAATTCTTAATTCTTTTTCAAGTTCGATTTTATATTTATCTTTTACTCTTTTTTGTATTTTGGAAATAAATAATTCTATACTTTTAGCGCTTATATTAGGTTCATTTTCAAAAAAATTAGAGTGTTTTTTTGATAATTTAATTGGACCATTATAAAAGCCATCATCTATAGACAACTTGATTAGTTTCCAAGCAGTTTGATTTTTAGGGTTCTTAAAAATACTCCCACAGCAATTTACTTTTTTAGGCTGAGTTTGGTTTCTTATTCTCTCATATTCTTGCATTAAATTTTTTATATAAATTGGTTCATTATGGGTAATTTTGAATTTTCCATATAAGATTATTTTATTTTTTTTTTGAAAACCTTTTCGGTAATCAAATTCTAATTTAGCAATTTCTTTTTCAAAAATCTTGTTTTTATTAATGTCAAAATAAATGACACTTATTAATTTATCTTTTATTTCCTGATTATAGCAACCAGCATTCATAAATATATTTCCTCCAATTGACCCTGGAATTGTGTATAAGAACTCATAACCTGAAATACCTTTTTGGTAACAAAATTTTGATAAGTAATTGTCTAAAACTGCTGCTCCAACTAACATATGATCAGAATTTATCTGTATATTAGTAAAATCTCCTATAAGCTTTATACCTGTACCGTTGAAACCCTCATCTTTGATTAATGTATTTGAAAGATTTCCTATTACTAATAATGATTTAGCTTTAATATCATTATTACTGAATAAGTTAATTAAATCAATTTGGTTATGAATTTTATATAGATTGCTAATTTTACCACCAGATTTTAACCACGAATATTTAGCAGATGGATAGTTAGTAACTAAATTTTTATTTTCTTGAGTCATAAAAAAAACGAATTTGATTAGAAATATCACCTGCTCCAGCAGTGATAATTATGCGTTCCCTTTTATTTGATAAAAGTTGGTCTAATAAATTGAATAAATCAGTGTAGTTATCGATATATTTTGTTTTTTGATTATTTAGAACATTCAAATCATTCACTAAGTTTTTAGAATTTTTCATACCTTGTTTATAACTCTCGCCTGCTTCATAGGTTTTTAAAATAATCAAGTTATTGATATTCCTTAATACACGCAAATATTCATTATATAAATCATTTAATCTAGAGTACCTATGTGGTTCAATTATCAAAATGATAATTTTATTTTTGTATAGTGATATAATATTGATTAATTTTCCTATTTCAGTAGGATGATGTGCATAATCATCAATAAATTTGGATTTATTTATTTTACCAAGAATATTCATTCTTCTTTTAGTACCTTTAAAGTTAAGAATATGAGATTTTTTTATTTCATACCCTAAGTCGTCTAAAATAGATAGAGCTGCTGTTAGATTTTGTACATTGTGCTCACCTAATAAATTTGTAGATAAGCTCTTTGATATAATTTTTTTGCCTTTAAAGATTTCAAATGAAGATTTTTTATCAGTCAATTTAATTAATTTATAACTATAATTAGCTTTTGTATTTGAGCCAAATGTTTTTAAGTTTTTTGAATATTTTTTTAATGAAAAAAGAAAATAATCATCATTATTTATAAAAATTTTTGCATCTTTTTTAATTTGACTCAGTATGTAGTTTTTAATTTTTGATTTAAAAATAGAAAAGGATTTATAAAAATCAATGTGCTCTCTATCAACGTTTAAAAATAATAAATATTTTGGACTTAATTTGAATACTGTTCCATCACTCTCATCAGCTTCAACAACTACATAATTACTATTGGTAAGATGAATATTTTGTCCAAAATTCTGCATAATACCTCCGGAAATGATAGTTGGGTTCAGACCTGCACGAACTAATAAATGTCCTAAGATAGAAGTAGTTGACGTTTTCCCATGAGAGCCAGATACAACAATTGTGAATTTATCTTTACATATTAACTGAAGAAGTTTTGATCTATTATAGCATGGGATTTTATTTTTTTTTGCTTCTTTGATTTCAGGATTATTTTTAATAGCTGAAGAATAAAAAATAACATCTCTATCTTTAATATTTGAGGACTTGTGACCAATAAATACAGGTATTTTATGATTTTCTAAATTTACAGTATTAGCATTGTACGTGATATCACTTCCTGTAACGTTTATCTTGTTTTTTTTTAAATATATAGCTAAAGCACTCATGCCAATACCATTAATTCCAATAATATGGACTTTACTTGATATTAATTCTGAAAATCTCATCTTGTTGTGTAACAAATGATTTTTTCAATTGAGTGAGGATTAATGAGTGAATTGAAATAAAATTGGCTCACAATATTTTTATTATTAAGTATCTGGAATTTTTTTAAGCTCATGTTACGTGAAAAAAAATAACTTAAATTAAATTTTTGATGTTGATCTCTAGATATTAAGTGAGGAATAAAG
>CABZOW010000009.1 GCA_902527525.1 uncultured Alphaproteobacteria bacterium
AAATGAAGTTATAGGAATTTGTCATGCAGGATGGAAAGGTTTAAAGAGAGGAATTATTGAAAATACTGTAAATAAAATGCTTAAAATTGGCTCAAAGAAATCTAATTTAAGATCCTTTATTGGCCCTTGTATCAGAAAAAACTCTTATGAGGTATCAATAGAATTTATTAATGGCATGAATTTAAATGACACTGATTTTTATACTAGAAAAAATGATAGGTATTTTTTTGACCTTCCCAAGCTTGCTAGAGTTAAATTAAACAGCTTAGGGGTTTTCAAAATTGTAGACTCCAAAATAGATACTTATAAAAACAAAAATTACTTTAGTTATCGAAGGAGTATCCATCAAAGATTAAAAGATTATGGAAGAAATATTAGTCTAGTATCAATAAATTAACTTTGTATGGATATATATTTTACTATATAACTCAGTTAACTTATGAAAATTATTTCTGGAAATAGTAACATTGAGTTATCTAAAGAGATTTCAGAATATATTAAAATACCAGTGTCTGAAACTACCATGACAAGATTTTCTGATAAGGAGATATTTGTTGAAATTGCTGAAAATGTGAGAGGAGAGGATGTATTTTTAATACAATCAACTTCATTCCCTGCTAATGACAATTTAATGGAGTTGTTAGTTGCAATTGATGCTTTAAAAAGAGGATCTGCTAAAAGAATTACTGCTGTATTACCATATTTTGGTTATGCCAGACAGGACCGAAAAACTGGGCCAAGAACTCCTATCTCGGCTAAACTAGTTGCTAATTTAATTACAACAGCAGGCGCCAATAGAGTTTTAACTATGGATTTACACGCAGGACAAATTCAAGGGTTTTTTGATATCCCATTGGATAATCTTTATGCATTAAATATGTTTGTAAATGATATCAAATCAAATAAAAGAGATGAGAACCTTGTATTTGTCTCTCCAGATGTTGGTGGTGTTCTCAGGGCCAGGGCATTTGCAAAAAAACTTAACGCTGACTTAGCTATTATAGATAAACGTAGGGATGCTCCTGGTATCTCAAATGCTATGAATGTTATAGGATCAGTCGATGGCAAGAAATGTATTATTGTTGATGATTTAGTTGACTCAGGAGGAACTATTTGTAACGCAGCTAAGGCTCTAAAAGAAAAGGGAGCTACTCATGTTTATGGTTATTGTTCTCATGGCGTTTACTCTGGAAAGGCCTTGGAAAACATTAATAATTCTGTTTTAGAAGAAATGGTTTGTACCAACACTATTAAGCCCACATTTGAAGTTCCTAATGGTATGAGATATTTGTCAGTGGCCCCACTATTTGGAGAAGCTATAATGCGCATAAATAACGAAACATCTATATCTTCTCTGTTTGATTAATTTTGGTTTTTATTGTATAAACTCAGCCTATGAAAATCAGTGGAAATATACCTGCAAAAGAACGTAAAAAAGGTAATACTAATCCTTATTTTGATGAGGGATTAATACCCTCTATTATCTATGGAGGTAAAATTGATCCTATTATGGTTGCAGTTGACACCATTCAACTTAAGAAAAGATTTGAAGAAGGTGGCTTCTACTCAAAAATATTTGAGGTAGAGTTTGGTGATAAAAAAGAAGCTGTAATTGTCAAAAGTATTCAAAGGCATAAAGTTAAACACAACCCTATTCATGTAGACTTTCAAAGAGTCGATGAAAAAACAAGAATAGTCATAGCTGTACCTGTTGAATTTACCGACCAAGAATTATCTCCAGGATTGAAACAAGGCGGTATCTTGAACGTGGTTCGAAGAGAAATTGAACTTTCTTGTCTGGCTAATAATATACCTGAAAAATTTGTTATCTCTTTAGAGGGTAAGGAAATAGGTGATGATATCCGATTAAGCGCTGTAACTTTAATAGAAGGAATGAAACCCACAATTCAAGGTAGAGACTTCATGTTAGCCACTGTTCAAGCACCAAAAGTTGAAAAAGAACCTGAACCTGAAGAGACAGAAGAAAGCACTGAAGAAACAGCAGAAAAAACTGAAGATAAAAAAGAAGAAGAAAAAGCAGCCGAATAATATAGTCTTCCTATATGCTTACTCTATTTTGCTTAGGCAATCCCACAATAAAACATAAAAATAACCGTCATAATGCTGGTTTGTTACTTGGCGAATTTCTTGTTGATAAATTAGAACTAAAATTGAAAAAATTTAAAAATTTTAAATTAACTAACACTTTTCAGTTAGATGGTCATCAATGTCAGATTGCCTTATCTGAGAATTATATGAATAAGTCTGGAAATGGAATATTGAGTTTAAAATCTAATAAATTAAATAAATCTGATGAAATATTTGTTTTGTACGATGAGCTAGATTTAGATTTAGGTGAAATCAAAATAAAATATGCTGGAGGTAATGCTGGTCACAACGGACTTAAAAGCATTAGTAGTAAAATTGGAGATAACTATTGGAAGCTCAGAATTGGTATTAATCATCCTGGGGTAAAAGATAAAGTAACACGGCATGTATTGGGCAACTTCAAAGTTGAAGAAAAGAAAAAACTTTTTTTATTATATGAAGTCATATACTTAAATTTATCACAGATATTCGTTTCTAAACATTTATCCAATCTAGGTATTTAAATGAAGTGTGGGATCATAGGTCTTCCAAACGTAGGAAAGTCTACTTTGTTTAACGCGTTATGTGAAAATGAACAAGCATTGGCAGCAAATTACCCTTTCGCTACTATTGATCCTAATAGTTCTTTAGTAAGGGTGCCAGATGATAGAATCCAAAAATTATCTAAAATATGCAATCCACAAAAAATCATCCCTGCAGCTTTTGAAATTGTAGATATTGCAGGTTTAGTCAAAGGTGCCTCTAAAGGAGAAGGTCTAGGAAATGCATTTTTATCTCATATCCGATCAGTAAACGCTTTATTTCACATAGTAAGATGTTTTGAAGATGATGATATACAACATGTCGAAAATAGAATTAACCCCCTTGAAGATATTAAAATAATTAATGCAGAATTAGCATTATCTGATTTAGAAATTTTAGAGAAAAATTATCAAAAATTAAAAAAAACTCAAAAAACAGAAGATGATAAAAAAAAAATATCAGTAATTGAAAAAGCAATTGAGCTCATCTCTAAAGAACAAAGAATATTAAATAATTTAGATAAAGATGAGATTGAATATTTGAGTATATTTCAATTAATTTCTATAAAACCTGTTATATATGTATGTAATGTTGATGAAAATTCGGCAGTAAATGGAAATTCGCATACAAAATCTATCGAAGAGTATTCTAAATTAAATAATTCAGAAACGCTTCTTATAAGTGCAAAAATTGAGTCAGAAATTTCGCAAATAAGTGACAATCAAGAAAAAAAAATGTTTCTTGATAGTATGGGCCTTAAAGAAACTGGGTTGAAAAGAGTTATAAAAAAAGGCTATACCCTTTTGAATTATATTAATTTTTTTACTGCTGGTGAGAAAGAATTAAGAGCTTGGACAATTTCAAAAGGTACATTAGCACCAAGTGCTGCTGGTGAAATACATACTGATATGGAGAAAGGTTTCATTAGGGCTGAAACAATATCTTATGAGGATTATATTGAATACAATGGAGAGAGTGGTGCAAAAGAAAAAGGAAAATTAAGATTAGAAGGTAAAGAATATGAAGTTAATGACGGGGATGTCATGCACTTTTTGTTTAATGTTTGATATCTCTCCAAATCTGTTGCTTTGAAATATAAGCAAGTACAAATAAAACTATTAAAAACAGAATAACCTTTAAACCCATTCTTTTTCTATCCTCTAAACTTGGCTCTGCAGCCCAAGCTAAAAAAGTTGTAACATCAGTTGTCATTTGGTCCATAGAACTTTCGGTGCCATCGTCATAATCAACTAAACCATCAGACAATGGTGATGTCATTGCAATTAAATTACCTGCCATATACTTGTTATAATGCTGGCCTTTGGGTACTTTCATATCTTCTGGTGGATCGACGTAACCAAGCAATAATGCTTTAACATAATCTGCACCTTTTGGTCTAGCCTTGACTATTAAAGATAAATCTGGGGGATAAGCACCGTTGTTTGCAGCCCGAGCAGCTTTAACATTTGGATAAGGATTTGCAAATTGATCTGATGGAATTCCATCTCTTTCAAACATTTCACCTTCATCATCGGGTCCGTCCAGAATTAAATGCTCTGCAGCTATTGCCTTAATGTGATCTTCACTAAAACCAAGATCTCCTAGATTTCTGTAAGCAAGATAATTCATAGAATGGCAACCTGCACAAACCTCTCTGTATACTTTTAAGCCGCGTTGGGCTGAGGCACGATCATATGTTCCAAAAAACCCTTTCCAAGACCAGTCATACTTTGGAATGTCAATTTTTTCACCTGCGCCATAGCAGTTAAAACTGAAAAGTAAAAAAAAGGCCAGAAGAGCTTTTCTCATAATTAAGCTTTTTTGCTTTGCAAGTAGTTTGTAATAGTAAGTGGTTGTCTGGGAGTTTCAAGAAATCCAACAAGTGGAGCCAATACAAAAATAAATAAAAACCAATATGCGGTCCCAATCCTGGAGATAAGCACATAAATATCATCAGCAGGTTTACCTCCTACATACATTAAGACTAAAAAGTTTACAGCAAATAAAAGAACACAATATCTCCAAATAGGTCTAAACAAACATGATCTAACTTTTGAAGTGTCAAGCCAAGGGAGTAATCCTAGTGCAAGAATAGAACCAAACATCGCAATTACCCCGCCAAGCTTATCAGGAATAGCTCTCAGAATAGCGTAAAAGGGTAAGAAATACCATTCAGGCACAATATGTGCAGGAGTTATCATGGGGTTCGCTTTGATATAATTATCAGAATGTCCTAATATATTTGGATAATAAAATAAAATGAAAGCCATAATAATGAAGAAAAATAGAGCAGCATTTAAATCTTTTATTGTTACGTAAGGATGAAAACTGACTGTTTCATCCCAGCTTTGAGGTTCTGAACCAGTTGGATTATTTGAACCTGTCATGTGGAGTGTAATAACATGAAATACAACTAAACCTACAATCGCAAAGGCTAACAACCAGTGCAATACATAAAAACGGTTTACTGCTGAATCCCCAACAGTAAAATCACCAAGAAGTAACTGTAATATTGCATCGCCCACAACAGGGATAGCTGAGAAAAGATTTGTTATAACTGTGGCTCCCCAGTATGACATTTGACCCCATGGAAGTGTATATCCTAAAAAAGCAGTTGCCATCATTAACATAAACATCGTCAAACCGAAAATATATACTAACTCACGAGGGGCTTTGTATGACCCGAAATATAAGGCTCTAAAGATATGAATAAAAGTAGCTATAAAGAAAAATGATACTAAGTTGGCATGAAGATATCTTATCAACCAACCAAAACTTACATCTCTCATGATCCTTTCTACAGAGTCAAAAGCGTCTTCGGCTGAGGGTTTATAATGAAATCCTAAAAATATTCCAGTTAAAATTAAACCTATTAAACAAAACATAGCAATACCGCCAAAAGACCAAAAATAGTTTAGTGATTTTGGAACTGGAAATTTTAGATATTCGGCTTCCATCATTCTTATCAGCGGAAGCCTAGAGTCAATCCAACCCTTAATACCTGTATAAGGAGAATTTAGTGTTTTTTTATATCCTTGTAATTCGTCTGAGCTCATTAATTTTATCCTATCTTTATTCTGTTATCTGTCAAAAAAACGTAAGGGGGAACTGGTAAATTAGTTGGTGCAGGTCCCTTGCGAATTCTTCCTGAAGTATCATAGTGAGAACCATGACATGGGCAGAACCACCCACCGAAATCTCCTTTTGTATCTGAAGCTTTTTGTCCGAGAGGAACGCAACCTAAATGGGTGCAAACCCCAAGAACAACTAACCAATTATCTTTTTGAACTCTTGCAGAGTCCTCTTCAGCGTCCGGAAGTTCATCTAAAGATGTGTTTTTTGCAGTGTCAATTTCACTTTTAGTTCTATGTTTTATAAAAACTGGTTTGCCTCTCCATATTACTGTCAAACTTTGACCCTCTTCTAAGGGTGATAGATCTATCTCCGTCGATGCTAAGGCAAGAGTATCTTTTCCTGGATTCATGCTTGATATGAAAGGTATTAATAAACTTGCGGCTCCGACCCCTCCTAGCGTCATTGCTGATAATTTTATAAAATCTCTTCTTGGTTTTTTACGGTTTGACATTTGATTTTAAATCTTTGTAGATTTTATTGGTAAGATGTAGCATAAGTAGTAGTCATCATGACGCATAAATTTGCAATATGTCTCTATAAGCCTGATATGCCTCAAAATCTTGGTGTTATAATCAGAACAGCGGCTTGTTTAGAGTTCCCTATTCACATTATTAAACCTTTGCCTTTCTCTATGACAGATAAAAGATTCAAGGGTGCTGTAATGGATTACATAGATCATTGCGAAATTTTAAATCATGAGAATTGGGATAATTTTTACTCTTATTGTGAAAAAAATAATAACAGAGTTATTCTTGCTACTACTAAAACTGACAACAATCTCTATTATTTTAAATTCAAGGAAAATGATATTGTTTTATTTGGTAAAGAAACAGCAGGGGTTCCCGAAACAATTCATAATATAGTCGACGATAAAATTAAAATACCTATGAGTAATAAAACAAGATCATTAAATTTGGCAACCTCCGTTGCTATTATTGTTTCAAAGATCAAAGGTAATTTTTAGTTTAAGAAATCTATAAAATGATTTAACTCACTATTTTTTTTTAAAAAGGAAATAGTATTTTCAGGAAATGGCATCTTTTGGATTTTGTTTAACTCTTGAGTTATCTTTTTTTCTTTTACAAAATCTGTAATATTTTTAGAGAGAATAATTATCGCCTCCATATCAGCAGGAAATGTTTTTGTATTTTCAAATAATGATAAAAATCTCATATATCTTAATGCTCTTAAATAATCTTTTTGAATTTGAACTATCGGATCAAAAATAAATTTTAAATAACTATTTTGATAATGTTCTATACCCGAATAAAAATCATAAACATCCCCTTTTAGGTTTATATATACACTGTTGAAGGTAAAATCTCTCCTAAGGGAGTCTTCTCTAATGCTATTAGCTTTAGCTACTTTAGAGTGTCTTCCAGTTGGGGCTATATCTTTTCTGAATGAATTTATTTGAAATTCAAAATCATTCAATACTAAGGATATACTTTTATATCCTGAGTAATATTTTGCATTATCGTATTTATCTAAAATTTTATCAACAGTAAGCCTGTCTAAATCTGGTATAACCAAATCAATATCTTTATTGTCATATTTATCAGAAAGTATGGATCTAGTCGCACCTCCAATAAAATAGATATCTTTGTCTTCATATGGGAGGACATTACAGATTTCATTTAAGTGAGAAATATTTATGAGTTCTTTAGCTTTGTTTTTTAAATTCATGTATTTAAGATAGTTCCATCAGTTCTAACCATCTTTGTTCTTTAGTTTCTAATTCTAATTGAAGAGATCCTAATTTTTCACTAGAGGTCATAAATAAATCATAATCTTTTTTATAAAGATCTGGTGTCTCTAAGATTTTTTCAAAATGATCTATTTGTTCTTTTAAGAGATCTATTTGTTTGGGTAAATTTTTAAGCTCATATTGTAGTTTAAAAGTTAATTTCCTCTTAATAGCATTTGATGAATTTTTTTTATCTTTGTCAGCTTTATGATCAATCTTTAAAAAATCATCACTATCATTTATAAGAAGATTTTTGTTATTAAGAAAATCATGATAGCCTCCATTAAATAAAACAACCTCTCCATTTCCCTTAAAAAATAATATTTTATTCACTAATTTATCTAAAAAATCTCTATTATGTGATACTATCACTAAAGTTCCATTGTAACCTGATAACATTGACTCCACTAAATCTAAAGTATCTATATCAAGATCATTTGTTGGTTCATCTAATAAAAGACCGCTTTTAGGATTTGATAAAACCTTCGATAAAAGTAGTCGATTTTTCATTCCACCAGATAAACTACCAACAGGATCATTTGCTTTAGATGGATCGAAATGAAAATCCTTCAAGTAACTACACACATGTCTATCCTTGCCTTGTGTTTTAAGATAATCCCCACCAGAGGGTACTAATATTTTTTTTATAGGAAGATTGTCTTTTAAATCATTTCTTAACTGGTCAAAATATGAAAATTCCAACTCTTTTCTTAGTTTTAAAGTCCCTGATTTTAAATGGAGCTCATTAAGTAAGATTTTTAAAAATGTTGATTTACCAGAGCCATTACTTCCTAAAAGTCCTATTCTGTCCTTTTTACTAATTTTCAAACTAAAATTTTTTAAAATTAAGTTTTTATCTTCAGTGCCAAAATAGAATTCAGCATTATGAAATTCAGCAACATGTTTAAAATTCTTTGAATTTTCATATATTTGATTAATTTCTATTTTTCTTGTAGCTTTTTTAAATTCACTTATATCTTTATCTAAATTGTACTTAAGCTCTTTTGCTTGCTCTAATCTTCTAGTGTTTCGTTTTACTCTTGCTTTTACTCCTTTGTTAGCCCAATTAACCTCTAGATTTACAAATTGCTTTCTATTCTGTAATTCTCTTTTCTCTTGTGATAACAAAGTATTAGACCAATTTTCAAAATCACTGTATCCACTGTTATTTACTTTCACTCTGGATCGGTCTATCCATAATATTTTATTAGTAAAATTTTTAAGAAATTGTCGATCGTGACTTACACATAAAATAGCACTATCTAACTTTTTCAAATAATTTTCTAGCCATACAATTGTATCTAGATCTAAGTGATTGGTTGGTTCATCCAAGAGCAAAATGTCAGATGGTTTTATTAATGTTTTGATTAAGCCTACTCTTCTTTTTTGACCTCCTGATAAATTTTTAATTAAACTATTTTTATCAACGCCTAAATTATTACAGAAGATGTCTATTTCGTAAATATCATCTTGATTAGTAATCACTGACAAAATCTCTTTTTCAACGGTATTATTTTCATTTTGTAATTTATAATTTTGGTTAAAGTAATTAATTGCAATATTGTCAATGCTCCATATTTCACCTAAATCAATCTCATGTTTACCAGATATGACATTCATTAAAGTAGATTTCCCTGCCCCGTTTTTACCAACAAGAGCAATAAAATCTTTTCTATGAATGTTTAAATCTAGATCCTTAAAAATTTCATTTTTATTGTAACTGATAGATCCCTCTTTGAGTGAAAATATAAGTTGATTCATATTATTAAATTTATAGCTCAGAAATGGCTGGGGCGGTAGGATTCGAACCTACGCATGCCGATACCAAAAACCGGTGCCTTACCGCTTGGCTACGCCCCATCAGGAATTAAAGAACTTATCCGAAATAAAGAGATTTTTCAATTCTAACTAGAGGATAAAATTTATTGATACTCCTCAAAATTTGCTTTTCTTTCGAAATTTCCTTAAAAGATAGAAAAATAGAAGGCCCACTACCACTCATGCCAAATTTTAGAAAATCTCTCCTAAAAGATGAAAGATACACAAATATCTCCTTAAATTCTTGATTTAAAATCATTGAGGACCTAGTTAAATTATTTTGAGAATTATGCTTACTATTTATTTGTGAATTATAATTTTTAAAGTGGTTATAAATGTTTTTAGTTAAATTTTTTTTTAAGGGTAAAATTATAAAAATTTTCTTCCATGAATTCATTTTAGCTTTGGAAAAATTAAATTTATTTAATCCATCAATAATTTTAGGATATTTATCAATAAATAAAAGTACATCTGATCCAATTAATGGAGCATCTTTTTTAAAATTATTTAATTTAATTTGGTGATATTTATACAAAAACTTTAAAATTGTGGCAGCATTAGAAGACCCCCCCTCCTAGACCATATCCAATAGGTATATTTTTATGAACCAAAAATTTTAATTTTGTTCTAGTTTTATATCTTTGATCAAAAAATGTAATTGTTTTTTTTATTATATCATTTTTTAAATTTATTATTTTATTATTACGATCATGATAAGTAATCTGTAATTTTGAGTGATCTGAAACAAAAATTAAATCTTTTATTTTTAATAATACAACCTTTGAAGAAATTTTATGTTTTTCATAATTTTCATCATAATATTTTATTTTTAAATCAAAATTTATTTTGGCAGGGCTAATTAGTTTAGTTTTATTCATTTCTATTTAAAACTTCATCAAATTTAAAATAGTCTTTGTGAAATAATAAAATTTTGTTATCAAGAAATTTAGCCTCTTTATATCTGCCTTGTTGATAATAAATTTGTGACAAATGATCAATTATTTCTGGTTCTGAAGGCTCTAGCAAGTATGCATTATAAATCCATTTTTCAGCTAAATTTAGATCATTTTTCTTATAATATAGCCAGCCTAAGCTGTCGAGTATGGCACCATTATTATAGTCAGAGTCTTTGACTGCTTTTTGGAGCATATCTTCTGCGAGATCCAATTTTCTTTCATTTTCAACCCATAAATATGCAAGATAGTTTAGCACGTAGGGATATGAACTATCAGAAATATCAATACTTCTTTGGATGAAATCTTCAGCAGTTTTAATTTCATTATTTCTCTCAAGCAAAATCCCATATTTAAATAAATGGATAGGATCATCTGATTTTTTTAAAATACTCAAACAACAGTTATTGATAAAATCTAAAGATGCCTGGTCGTCATTTGAACGGTACATTTCCATTGCTAAAATGAATGCTAATTCTAAATGAGTCCAATCACTATCATGATTTATATTATTGAAGAAGTAGACTAATTCACTCAAATTACTATCTAGTTTGATGGAAGATGAAATAAAAAGGTAGTTTCTAAAAAAATTGAAATTCGTATTACTTGAATTAAAATTCTTTATTAAATCAAGTATGTCTTTATTAGGATTTAATTCAGCTAAGAATGAAAGTTTTTTATAATTGTAATAATCTTTATTTTTTGAGTCTATTTGAATTAAATAAGATAATAATGCTAGGGCACTTTTATACTCACCTGCATAAAAATAATAAGTACTAGTTTGAAATAGTTGAAGATATATAACATCTTTATAATCTTTGACTATAAAGTCCTTATCTAATTCTAATGATAAATTATTTAACATAGTCGATGATTTAATAAATTTTGTAATTGGAAAAATTAGTTCATTAAAACTAAAAATATTATTTAATAGATTTACTTCTTTTGAATTAAAGATAGAAAAGGATTCTAGGTTGTTAGTTAATTCTTGATTTATCTTTCTTAAACGGCTTATGTCTTTTCTTAAGTGGTAGTAATAAATTTTGTTTATGTATATTAAATTTATAAATCTATTATCAATAGTATTTAAATTTTGTAAATTACTCTCAATATTTTTATTATCACAAAACGACATCCAAAAATTTATACTTTTTAAGACAGACTCCTCAAAAATGTAAATCTGTTTTTTATTTGGAAGATTTGAACATTTATTTTCGCTCAAATTATTCAAAAAGTGCAGAATTTCATGAACAAAACCCTTTTTATTTTCATTCATACTATTTAATTTGTAATCGCCTATAATAATTTTACTTAGTAGATCTGAGGACTGATCACTTGATAATTCGTATTTGGGTAATTTCTCCCATGTTAAATAATCATTATTGTATTCGGCATATATAGAACTTAGAAGTTGATTATCAAATGTATTTTTTAATTGAGACCCATATGCATGTACAATAAATCCCAAAAAACATATACTGTAATAAAATATAAATAATTTTTTAAACATGAAACAGCTAGACTACCAAAAAAATATTCTTTTGGAATTGATGAATCTTGAAGAATTTAAACAAAAAGATTTCGTTGAGAACAAAAATGAACAAATAACTTCAAGTAAGATAACAAGTCCAAGCAAGGCTAGTAGTATTAATCAGCTTGAGGATTTTTTAAAGGGAGAATTAATAAAATTAAATATAGATAAATCAATTAAACTAGTAGAGGGGAATAAAAATTCTAAGATTTTATTCTTTTTTGGTAAATGTGATATTTCAGATACAAAAATAATAGATAACAAAAATGGTGAGTTATTTGATAAAATGCTCTCCTCAATAAAACTAGACAGGAAACAAATAAGTTTAGCCTCTTATATACCTAGAGGCATAGGTGAATTTGAGAATGATCATAAAATGATTACAACATTACAATTGATAAATTATCGTTTGATTGAATTGATTAATCCAAAATATTTAATAATTATGTCAAATTACTGTATTAAGATGTTATTAGCTGCAGATTTATCCTCAATGTCTCTTCGAGGTAAGTGGTTTGACTTTAACACTCCAAATGACGTTGTCCCAAAAAAATGCCGTGTGCTCTATGAGCCATCTTTGCTTATTAACAACCCAGATCTAAAAAAAGATGCTTGGGAAGATTTAAAAGAAATAAAAAAACAACTAGGTGGTTAGAAATGAAAATTGTTCTCATATTAATATCACTTTTTTACTCACAAACTATATTTGCCCTTAGTTCAAAAGATATAGGTCTTTACAAAAGTATTTTTAACGATTACAGAGATGGTAAATTTGCTAAAGGTGATAAAGACATAGCAAAACTTGATGATTTAATACTCATGGGTCATGTTCAAGCTTTAAAACTCCTCCATCCAACAGCACATCGATCTAGTTTTTTAGAACTAAGAGATTGGTTAAGTGAATACAGTGATCAATATGAAGCTAGAAGGATTTATAAATTAGGTGTACGTAGAATGCCAGATGGAGCAAAAAGACCAAAAAAAAATTCATACCCCCTCTTTAGTGAAATCTTTCAAAAAGATAAGACAGAAGCTACCAATTCTAGTAAATCAAATAAAATATTTTCAAATAAAAATTACTCAAAAAAGATCAGTATTTATAATACCGTGAGATCAAGAGTTGGCAGAGGATGGCCAACTGGAGCTTTAGAATATTTGAATCACCACATTAAATATTTTAATCAAAAAGAGAAGTCATTTTTATTATCAAAAATAGCCAATGGGTATTATCTAGCAGATTTAGATGATAAGGCTATTAAAGTACTTAACGATGAGGCATTTTTAAGTCAACCTTACTCTGAAGGCTTGTGGATTAAGGGTCTTTCGTATTATAGAAAAGGTAAATATCAAAAAGCTTCAAGGCAGTTTTTAATACTCTCAAAAATTTCAGATAACAAATGGCTCAGCGATGCTGGAGCATACTGGTCATTTTTATCATCAACAAAAGATGCTGAAGATACTATTACTTTTAAAGCTTCATTAGAGGCTTTAAATAAATCTTGTGGGCCAAGTTTTAATATTTATTCCATTTTATCTTGTAGAATAATTGATAAGACCATTCAGGACTTTGAATTTAACAGTTATATAATGAACTCGGATCTTGAATCATTTTTAAATACAAAATTAGGTAAGAGAATTCAGGCATTAATAGACATTGATGAACTGCCAATTGCAGAGATTGAGTTAAATAGACTTCAAAATATTTCTAATGATAGATTTAAAAGACTCATTTTAAATTTTTCTATTAAAAATGACTTGAGTTCCCTTCAAATTAAGACAGCAAAATATTTATTTAAAGATGACGCGCCAATAGATTATCTTTACCCAACACCACAATGGATTCAAAATTATAATTTCAACGACATAGATCCAACTATTATCATAAGCATGATAAGACAGGAGTCCCAATTTAGCGCTTTTGCGAAAAGTGGGAAAAGTGCATATGGATTAATGCAAATTCTTCCCTCCACAGCTCGTATGGTAAATAAAAAATATCAATTTAAGTCAAATCCTAGAATATTGTATAATCCTGAAATTAACGTCGAAACAGGAAGTCTTTATTTACAAAATTTATTATCCTTAAATTATATAGAGGGTGATTTATTAAAAGCACTAATTTCTTATAATGCCGGACCCGGAAATCTTTCAAAATGGATGAAAAAAACTACTTTTAATAATGATAGCTTCCTTTTAATTGAATCTATTCCATCAAGAGAAACTCGATTATTTGTAGAGCGAGTTCTAACTAATCTTGTTATTTATGAATTAATAAATCATAATTCTTTTGATTATGCTGATGAACTGATAGCAACTAATACAATTTATATTAATGATTGATGAAACAATAACATTTAAAAAAATAAATATTGCCGTCATTACTTTATCGGACTCAAGAAAAGAGAGCGATGATAAATCTGGTAACACATTAAAGGATCTAATACTTCAAAAAGGACATGATGTTTCTTATTATCAAATTATCGAAGACGAACCAGAAATCTTTATACCTATAATTCAAAGCTTAACTAACTCTGTTGAAAACGATGTAATAATTACAACGGGAGGAACAGGATTAACAGGAAGAGATAATACTATTGATGCTTTGAAAAAAATATCTCAAATTGAAATACCAGGATTTGGTGAATTATTTAGACAGCTCAGTTATAAAAAAATTGGAACTTCGACCATACAATCTCGAGCGAGTGCCTTTTTATTAAATCAAACTTATATTTTTTGCTTGCCTGGATCTACTTCTGCTGTTCGAGATGCTTGGAATGATATCCTTTTTCATCAATTAGATATTAGACACAAACCATGTAATTTTATCGAATTGATACCAAGACTTGATGAGTGAATATGTTGTTGGTGTTGATGAAGTTGGCAGAGGTTCTCTTGTTGGAAGTGCAATAGTTTGTGCATTTAGATCTCAAAATTCTTTCTTTCAAGAACTTCCTTTTGATGTTATTGACTCAAAAAAAATAAATAAGAAAAAAAGAGAGGAAATTTATAATTATTTCAAAGTAAATAAGGGATTTAATTTTAATTATCAAATTATTGTCGGTAAAAAAAAATTTATTGAAAAATTTAATATTCACAATGTAGTTTTGCAATGTATGAAGCAATCAATTATTTTGTTATCTAAAAAAACGGATACAGTTATTATTGACGGGAAGTTTATCCCAAATGGCATGGAGGATTATAAAATAAAAGCTCTGGTTAAAGCTGACGATAAAATAAATCAAGTCTCTGCAGCATCTATTATTGCAAAAGTATATAGGGATAAATTAATCACTAAACTTCATTCAAAAGATAATGTTTATCAATGGAATAAAAATGCAGGTTATGGAACTAAAAATCATTTAGATGCTATTTATTCACATGGTGTCAGTAAATTTCATCGGACAACTTATCAACCAATAAGTAAACTTATCAAAAAGTTATCTACTTAGTTATCAACAGACAAGAATGCTTTTTTTACACATGATTCTTTAATAGTAATAAGATTCTTTAGTGTTAAAACAAAATAGTCTTTACCTAGGTGATTGCATTGATCTATTTGAAAAAATTGAAGACCACACTATAGATTTAATCTTTTTAGACCCCCCTTACAATTTGCAACTAAATAAAGTTTTAACTAGACCAAACCATTCTGTTGTCAATGGAGTAAATCAAGATTGGGACAAATTTGATAATTACGCTAGCTATGATAAATTTACATTTTCATATTTAATTGAGTGTAAAAGAGTTTTAAAGCCAGATGGTGGATTATGGATTATAGGGTCTTATCATAATATATTTAGAATTGGGAAAATTCTTCAAGATCTAAACTTTTGGATTCTGAATGATGTAATTTGGGCTAAATCAAATCCTTTACCAAATTTCAGGGCAACAAGACTTACAAATGCTCATGAAACTCTTATATGGTGTTCAAAAAAACCTAAGTCAAAATACCAATTTAATTATCACACTTTAAAAGTTGCAAACGAGGATAAACAAGAGAGAAGTATTTGGAACTTTCCTATTTGTTCAGGTAAAGAAAGAATAAAAAATAAAACAAACAAAACAGCCCACCCTACCCAAAAACCTTTGGCTTTAATGAAAAAAATAATACTTCAATCGTCAATTCAAGGAGATCTAATTTTAGAGCCATTTGCGGGTACAGCAAGTTTTTGTGCTGAAGGAAAATATTTAGGTAGAAATTATATAGGTTTTGAAAAGGATAAAGATTATTTTAATTTAGCTGAAAAAAGATTAAAAAAAATTAAATCTCTAAAAAGTAATTTATTAGAAGTTAATGAGAAAGATAAACCAATTCAAAAAATACCTTTCGCAAGTTTAATTGATAATGGTCACCTAAAACCAGGAACTTTACTTTATAATAATAACAAAAACTATAAAGCTACTGTGCTTCCAGATGGAAGCATAACATACAAAAATGATAGAGGTTCAATTCATAAAATAGCTGCAAAAGTAAATAAAACATCAAGTTTTAATGGATGGGATTACTGGCATTACGAAGATAAAAAAAAGAATTTAATATCCATAGATATGATAAGAAAAAAAATGAGGGGTTAGTTAAGTATTTTTTTAAATAATGTTGGTAAAGCAAGTTCTTTTGTTTTTAACTTTTCAATCCATACTGTATTAGCAATTTTAAATTTTTTTTGATTTAGTTTATAAACGTTAACTTGAAAAAGGTTATTTGTAATTACAAATTTAAAACTTTTAATCTTTTCTTTTTTTCTTAGTTTTATATTTGAAATAAATTCATCATCCAAATTTGAAGGTAAATGGATAAAATTTTTGTAAAATTGAAATTTTGGTTTTTTTATAAAACAAATGTGTAAAGGTGAGTCTAATATATAGAAGTCTATTTTCTTATTAATTTTTTTTGTATTTTGATTATTTCCAAATTTTTGAAAAGCTGATTTACAAAAATTAGAAAATTTACATTTATCACAATCAGGATTATTTTTTTTGCAAATTATGGAACTAAAATCCATCATAGACTCAGCTAAACTTCTATAGGAAATCTTAGTTTTACAAGCCATACTTAATATACTTTCAACATCTTTATCTTTAAATTCAGTACCAGATATTCTTTCTACTAATCTTTTTACATTAACATCAATAGGGAATGCTTTTTGGTTATGGCCTATAGCTAATATCGCACTTGAGGTGTATGTGCCAACACCTGGTAAAGAAATTAGCGAATCCCTATCATCTGGTAAGACTCCATTAAATTTATCGTTGATAATTGTTACTGCTTTGAATAAATTAACTGCTCTGTTGTAATAACCTAAACCTGCCCAAACTTTGAGTAATTGTTCTAATTTTTTATTTTTAAAGGAATTAAAACTTGGAAAAATATTTATTATTTCTAATATTTTGTTTTCTACTGTTTTCACAGTAGTTTGTTGAAGCATAATTTCAGATAAATAAGTTAGATATATATCTCTATTTCTTCTCCAATATAAGTCTCTTTGATTTTTTTTAAACCAATGTAGGATTAAAGGAATAAATTTATTTTTATGAAAAAATTCTCCAAACTCAATGACATTGCTTTTCATCTAGTTAATAAAGTAAATAAAAAAAAACTAAAAATAAATACTCTTCTTCTTAAAAATTGGGAGTATATTTTTGGTAAAAATAATAAATTTGTTAAATTAAATAAAACTATAATTAACAATAGAATAGAATCTGTTATCTTTGAATTCAGAGTTGACCCTAGTAAATCATTTGAGATGCACTCGAAGACAAGAGAAATTATCATTAAAATAGAGGAAGTGACTGGAACAAGTGTAAATAAAATCGTATTTTTTCAAGACCTTTCTCATAGTAATTCAAAGTTTGATAATGATACTAACCTATCCAACAAAGTTTCTGGAAAAACTCTTAATAATCAAAAATTTAATGATATAAAAGATCAAGAAGTAAGATCTATTTTTGAAAATATTAATAAAAAGTTATATGAGAATAATTAGTTTAATACTTGTTTGGGTAGTGCTTTTCCTGAACACTGCAACATCGAAAGAATATGAATATAAACAATACATTGATGACAATAATATAAAGCCTTTAATTGAGTCATTAGAGAAAAATACGGTTGATATAATTGAGTTTTCTTCATTTAGCTGTTCACATTGTGCTGAATTTCATAACCAAACACTTCAAGAGTTAAAAGGAAGCAGTGTATACAAGAATATTAATTTTTACTTAATTGACTTTCCATTAAACCAGGCCGCTTTTTACGCAACAATAGTAGCGAGTTGTAACGAAGATATTCGTCCAAGCTATGTCGACTCTGTTTATGGAAACTATGATGTTTGGACAAAAGCAAGTTCGGGAGAAGAGATAATTGAATTACTCAATAGCTATGGATTACAACATGGACTTGGTGATGAAGAGTTGCAATCTTGTTTAAAAGATGAGGACTCCCACAACAGACTTTTATCTCTACAAGTTGATGCTCAAAACATTTTTGGGGTTGAGAGTACACCTACATTTTTAATTAATGGAGAAAAAGTTCAAGGCAATAGGCCAGCTTCAGAATTTATAAAAATAATTAACAAAAAATTGAATAATTAATTTGTTATCTCTAGATAAACTCTCAATAAAAGGTTTTAAATCCTTTGTTGAGCCTACAGATTTTGAGATAAAAAATGGGCTTACTGGGATTGTAGGTCCTAATGGTTGTGGAAAGTCAAATATTGTTGAGGCAATTAGGTTTGGTTTGGGAGAGGTCTCTGCTAAACAGCTTCGCGGTAAAGAAATTGATGATTTGATTTTTAATGGAACTGACAACCGTCCTTCATGGAATATTGCAGAAGTAGGATTATTTGTGAATATTGAAGGAAGTGATTTAGAAAATAAATTTGAGTCCAAACAATTAGAAATTGCCAGGAAAATTTGGAGGGGAGAGGGAACGAATTCCTTTATAAACGGTAAAGAGGTTAGATTAAAAGATATACAATTACTTTTTGCAGATGCGTCTACATCGGCAAGGTCTACTTCTATAGTTAGCCAAGGAAGAATAGGAGCTATTACTCAGGCAAAACCAGAAGATAGAAAAATGGTTTTAGAGGAAGCTGCAGGAATATTAGGTTTACAGTCTAGAAGGCACGATGCAGAGTTAAGGTTAAAAGGTGCTAACAATAATTTACTAAGAGTAGAGGATGTGATTGAGACATACGAAGAACAATTAGCCATACTTAAAAAGCAAGCCAAGGAAGCAGAAAGATTTAGAAATATATCAACATTAATCAAAAATGCTGAAGCTTCAGTGTTTTTTGTTAAAAGAAACAAACTTCAACTTATTATTGAAGAACTGAATGAGGAAAAAGATAAAATAAAAATTAAGCTTGCTGAATTTCAAAATGATGTATCAATCCAAGATCAAGCATATGAGGATTTAAAAGTTAAAATTCCCCCAATGAGAGAAAAATCTTACTCATTGAATAGCGAACTTGATAGATTGAATATGACTTTAGAAAATCTAAAACAAGAAGAATTGCGTTTTGAAGAACATAAAATAAATCTAGAGCATCGAGTAAAACAACTAAGTCAAGATTTGCAAATCGAACAAAATCAATTTGAAGATACAAATAATAAAATTAAGACAATAAAAAAAGATATTGAAGATTTGTCCTCTAAGGATTTTGAAGCAGAAAATCGTGACAAACCCACAAATCAATCTGATAAAAGTTTACTAAATAATATTTCCTTTGATAAAAAATATGAAAATGCAGTAGCTGCTATTTTTGGTAAAGAGCTTTTGGCATCACTTGAGCCAGATGATATATATTATTGGAGTGAGCATTTAGGAGAGAAAGCTACAAAAAAATTTAATTTTAATTGTGAGTTAGCTTCAAATGTTATAAGAGCCTCGAACCAAGTAATAAATAAACTTGAAAATGTAGCAATTGTATCAACTAAAAAAGAAGGAACAAAAAACCATAGTAAAATAGATATTGGTCAAGCTATTGTCGATTTAGAGGGTAATTTATGGAGGTGGGATGGCCTTTTTATTTCAAGTAGTTATGAAGCAAATATTTCTACAATCCTCTCAGAATTAAAGGAAAAGAGACTGAATGATCTCAAAAAGCAAGTTATTGAATGGGAAAGAATTTTAGAAGTCACAAATCAGAAAACTGAAGATTTAAATCAAAGAATAAAAACTACAAAAGAAGAATTAGAAGTATCAGAGAATAATCCAGGAGATATTGATAGTAAAAGACAGTTCTTACTTAATAAAATTAATCAACTAGATGGTGAAAAAAAACTTTTTGATAGCGAATTACAAGAACAAGAAAATCTTTTAGAAAAACTCTCCAAAGAGTTGAGAAGTAAAGAACAAAATTACTCAGTTGTCAAAGAGGAGTTAATTCGAAAAGAGTCGGAGATTTCAAATTATCAAAACAACTTAGCTCAGCTCACACAATCTTGTAGAGAAAAAATAAATGTCGATTTATTAAATTTAGAAAATGAATTAGAAAAATTTAAGAAAGACGAAGATTTAGAGACTGCAGAAAAAAGAGTTTCAAGATTGAACGCTGAAAGAGAGAGAATTGGTGCTGTAAATTTACTTGCAGAAGATGAATATGTTAAATTAAGAGAAAAAGTTGATGAAACGATCAAAGATAAAAATGAGATACAAGAGTCTATTGAAAAGCTTCACGAGGCAATAAATAAAATTAATAAAGAGGGTGTCACAAGGTTAAAAGATGCTTTTAAAATTGTTAATGAAAATTTTGAAAGACTCTTCACCAAATTATTTGGTGGTGGGAAAGCTTATTTAAAACTTATACAAAATGATGAAGACCCACTAAATTCAGGTCTAGAGGTATTTGCAAGTCCTCCTGGAAAAAAAATGCAAAATATAACTCTTTTATCAGGGGGTGAGCAGGCATTAACTGCGATTTCTTTATTATTTGCTGTATTCATGGCGAATCCCTCGCCTTTTTGTATATTAGATGAGGTTGACGCCCCTTTAGATGACAATAACGTTGATAGGTTTTGTAGTATGGTTGAGGAAATTTCTGAAAAAGTGCAAACTAAATTTATAATTGTTACTCATAATCGAATGACCATGTCTCGAGTAGATAGGCTTTATGGTGTTACGATGCCTGAAGAGGGAATTTCTCAAATAGTCTCTGTTGAATTAGAAGAAGCAGTAAAGTACGCTGAATAATGGGCAATAATGAAGAACCTGATAAAAAACCAAAGATGCAAGGTCTTAGCTTTGCATATAGAATCTCAACAGAATTATTAGGTGCCTTGATAGTTTCTGTTGTTATTGGTTTGCTGATAGATAAGATGTTTGACAGCAAACCCATCGGGTTAATAACCTTGATAATATTGGGTTTTTTTGCTGGTTTACTAAATATTTACAGGCTTATACGTCGCATAGAAAATCCCAAATAAATCTGTTTTATTACTTTCATGGCCAAAGGCGAAAGTCCCCTAAAACAGTTTGAAATTCAACCAATTATAGACATAAATCTTTTTGGTTTAGATGTTTCATTTACCAATTCGGCTTTATGGATGACTATAACGACTGCGTTTATACTGATATTTTTTACTGTACCTTTTTTAAAATCAAAAAAAACAAATTCTGTAAGTGATCTTTACCCGTCTAGGATGCAAGTTGCAGCAGAACTGGGTTTTAGTTTTATTAATAGTTTGCTAAATGACACAGTTGGAAAAGAGGGGAAGAAATACTTTTCCTTAGTGTTTACTTTGTTTATGTTCATTCTCTTTGGTAATCTTTTTGGAATGATCCCCTATAGTTTTACCTTTACTAGTCATATAATTGTTACACTTGCACTTGCCATGGGTGTTTTTATTTTTGTTACTGTTTTAGGTTTTGTAAAACACGGGGTGAAGTTTTTTAGCTTCTTTGTAATTCCTGGCTTACCTATTTATATGCTCCCTCTTCTTATACCAATAGAAATAATTTCTTACTTATCTAGGCCTATAAGTTTATCTGTTCGACTCTTTGCTAATATGCTTGCTGGTCATACTTTGTTAAAAGTTTTTGCGGGTTTTGTATCCGCTTTAGGAATTTTTGGAATTCTGCCGTTAGTATTTATAATTGCCTTAACGGGTTTAGAAATATTAATTGCATTTTTGCAAGCATATGTCTTTGCGATATTAACATGTTTGTATATTAACGACGCTTTACACTTACACTAGATGTACATAAGGAGGTAAATATGGAACTAGTTGAAGGACTTAAATATTTAGGTGCAGGTTTAGCCGTGATTGGTGTGATCGGTGCTGGTATTGGTATAGGTAATGTTTTTGCAGCATTTATTACAGCTGTTGGAAGAAACCCAGCTGCAAGAAATGAAGTCTTTACCATGACAATGTTGGGTTTTGCCCTTGTTGAAGCTATTGCTTTATTCGCATTAGTTATAGCCTTAGTAATATTATTTTCCTGAGGAGATTGAGTAACTTATGCCTCAATTAGAGCAAGTAGAATTTTTTATTTCTCAGCTTTTTTGGCTGGGTGTATTTTTTGTAATACTGTTTTCAGTACTAACATATATAACACTCCCTAAAATTAGAGCTTTTTTGAACCAAAGAGATGATTTTGTTAAATCACATATTTCAAAACAAGATGAATTAATGAAAAAAGCTGAGTCAATAATTGAAAACTACGAGGCAAAACTTACTGAAGCTAAAAACAAAGCATCACAGATAATAAATGATGCTAAAGATGAAGCTTTGCATGAAAGCGAGAAGTTACTTAAAGCAACTGAGGAGAAGATACAGCAAGAAATTAAGCTTACTGAAACTAGAGTACAGAAAGAAAAGGAAGACGCATTGTCTGAATTAAACACTCAATTAAAAAACTCAGCTACTGACTTTATCTCAAAAGTAACCAATATAGAAAAAGGAAATATAAATTTATAATGAGTTATATATTTCAAGATCCTAAATTTTGGTTATTAATCTCTTTTATCACGTTTATAATTTTAATGATTAAGCCATTTAAAAGTATGATGATTGGTGGCTTAGATTCAAAAATTGCTGAAATAAAAGAAAATATTAATAAATCTTTAGAGTCTTTTACGGAAGCTGAAGCTAAATTAAAAGAAGCAGAAAAACAAACAGAGGATTTATCAAATAAGATTGATGAAATCATTAATAGTGCAAAAAAACAGTCTGTATCTATCTCAAAAAATATAACTGATAAAACTAATCTGACTATTCAATCAAAAGAAAAAAATTCAATTGACAGAATAAAACAAATAGAGCTATCTGCTGTACAATCAATAAAAAATCAAGCTTCAATTGAGCTTAATAGATTAATTTTTAATTATTTCTCTGAAATATCAGATGATAATAAAGCCAGAATGCTTAATAAAAGCTTTGCTGATCTTAAATCAATCAACTAATAACATAAAATTACGTAGACTTATCATAAGTATCTTTTCAATCAGATTTTTATCATTAAAGTTAAATACAAATGGCAGTTTATACTCAAATATCTCTTTCTGAGGCACAAGAACTGTTCCTCCCTATAGGTAAGATAACAAATTTTGAGGGTATAAAAGAAGGTGTAGAAAATACAAATTATTTAGTTCATCTAAATAATGAGAAAAAATTTATTTTAACTCTTTTTGAAAAAAGAACCAAAAAAGAGGACATACCTTACTTTAATAATTTAATGAAATTATTTCATGACAATGGAGTGTCTTGCCCTCTAAGTTTGTCTTTGAATAATAAAAACTTATTTAAAGTTAAAGAGAAATCTTGTTGTATTTATAGTTTTATTGAAGGCAAACCTGTAATAAGACCCAATCAGGAGCAACTAATTTCATTAGGAAAATCGATTGCAAAATTACATCAATCTGGAGATAACAAGGAACTGTTTAGAGAAAATATGATGTTATTACCCTCATGGAAACTTATAACCAATCAATTTTTACAAAAGGAGTCAAAAATAAATCTTAACGAATATACATATATTTTGAGCAATATTAATAAAATGAGTAGTGGATTTCCAAAAAATTTAAGAAAAATTAATATTCATGCAGATTTGTTCAAAGATAATATATTTTTTATTGACAATGAAGTTTCAGGATTTATTGACTTCTTTTTTTCCTGCACAGACACTGTAATTTATGATTTGGCAACATTTGTAAATGCATGGTTTTTTTTTAATAACGAATTTCAAGAAGAGGATTTCAAAAAATTCTTAAGATCATATGAAAAGGAATATAGATTAACTATAGAAGAAAAGAATAATTTTAACTTTTACTTAAAAGTAAGTGCTATTCGTTTTTTCTTAACAAGAATCTATGACTTAAATTTTAATGTTGCAGGTAATGTTAAACATAAAAACCCTTTAGAATTTTTTGAAATATTTAAATTTCATGAAAAAAATAATTTACAGGACTTTTTTTGATTAAAGTATACACAGACGGCTCTTGTCTAGGTAATCCTGGTAATGGTGGTTGGGCATTTGTTGTTATCAATGAAAAAAATATTAGCTACAGAGCTGGTTTTGAGAGAAATACTACTAATAACCAAATGGAACTAATGGCAGCAATTAAGGCAATAGAATTTCTTGATAAGTATATAGATATAAATCTAAATACTGATAGTAATTATTTAAAACAGGGTATCAACAATTGGATACTCAACTGGAAAGTAAATAATTGGAAGACATCAAATAAAAAGGCAGTTAAAAATAAAGAACTTTGGGAGAGATTAGATGAACTAAACTTGAGTAAGAATATAAGTTGGAGTTGGGTGAAGGCACATAATGTCGATGAATTTAATAACCAAGTTGATCAACTTGCTAGACAAGCAGCTGAAACTCTAACTGAGTCTTCGTTTAATTAAATCAGCAGTCTCAAGGTGCTCAATAGGTCCTATGGATGAAACTGTTAAATTTGATTCAAGTATATTCTTTCTGGCCTTTTCAAGATCCTCTAATTGGACAGAGTCAATTTTTGAAATAAACTCCTCAGGAGATCTGATCTTATTATGCATTAGATAATTAGATGCATTAGATCTACACCTTGAAGAAATGCTCTCCTCTCCTTTTAGGATTCCTACTTTAAATTTTGCTTTAGTCTTAGTTAACTCCTCTTGTGTGAAGGTAGTAGCATTAATATTTAATTGATCACAAAGGACAGGGATTAATTCTTTGACTTCCTTTTGACCAGTTCCTGCATAGACATAAAAAATGCCAGAGTCTGAAAAAAAATCACCACTACTATAGATGCTATAGACTAAGCCTCTTTTTTCACGGATTTCTTGAAAAAGTCTTGAAGACATACCCGAGCCAAGAAGCGTTGAGTACACTCTTGTAGCATAATATAGATCAGAATGAATATCTACTCCCTCAAAACCAAGTAATAATTTAACCTGCTCTAAATTTTTCTCCTCTCGGTATTCCCCACCTGAATATGACGATTTAGGTATATAATCGTCGTTGCCTTGAGGTAGGTTTTGAAATTTATCCTCAACAAGTTTAATAACTTTCTCCTCTTCAAAATTTCCAGATACTGAAAAAACCATTTTTTTTGGATTGTAAAAACTTTTCATAAAACTCTCTACTTGGTCCCTTGATATCGACTTAATAATATCAGCGGTGCCTAAAATCGATCTTCCCATGGGTTGGTCTGGGTATGCTAACTCATCGAATTTGTCACCCACAATACTGTCTGGTTCATCTGCATACATTCCAATTTCTTGAAGTATCACACCTCTTTCTTTATCAAGTTCCTTAGAGTCAAAAGTTGAAAATTGCAATATATCACTAATAACGTCTATTGATAATTCAACGTTTTCTTTTAAGCCACTCATATAATAAGCAGTGATTTCTCTTGATGTGTATGCATTGTGAGAGTTTCCTACCAGTTCTACTTCTTTCGCTATTTGAGCTGCAGATCTATTTTTAGTTCCTTTAAAAGCCATATGCTCCAATAAATGTGCAACTCCATTGATCTCTTTACGTTCATTTCTAGCCCCTACCCTATTCCACATACCTACACTAACTGTTTCTACGGTATTGACGTGGTCCGTTATGAGCGTCATCCCATTATTTAATTTATGAATATTAGGCATTTAATTTAATGTAATCTCCCAGCTCTTCAAAATTATTATCTAAAATTTCAAATTTTTCTTTATTAGAAAATTCTATATTTTTGTTGTAGTTAATGTCATTGCCCAATACTTTTTGAACAGTTTCTTGAAACTTTACAGGGTGAGCACAGGCTAAACACATTACTTTTTTAAGATTTAATTTCTCAGCACATACTACACCTACTGCCGTATGAGGGTCTAATAAAATATTGTAACTTTCATAGGTGTTTTTAATTTGATTTTCAACTTCTTCAGAGGTTGCATTTTCTGATAAAAAATTCTTTGATAATAAATTATGTATAGAACTATCTAATTTTTTATTATGTTCATTATTTGAAATATTTTGAAATAATTCATTAGTTGACTCTGGTCCAAGAAACTCAGCTAAGAGCCTTTCAAAATTACTTGATATAGTTATATCCATGCTGGGACTATTAGTTTTTACAACATTATAGAGATGTAGATCATTATTACTTATAATTCGATGTAAGATATTATTCTCATTTGTCGCAACAATTAATTTATTTATAGGAAATCCCATAGACTTGAGTAAATAAGCAGAATATATATTTCCAAAATTTCCACTTGGCACTACAAAGTTATCAAAATTACAATTTAGATATGACCATGCATAATAGATAGATTGTGGTAATACCCTGAACCAATTAATTGAATTCACAGCAGTAAAACTATAGTTTTCATTTAAATTTTTATCTTTAAAAAGTTTTTTTACTAAATTTTGACAATCATCAAAACTTCCATTTAAGGCAATATTGAAAACATTATTTGCTCCACTTGTAGTCATTTGTTTTCTCTGAAAAAGTGATGTGGAATTATGAGGATGAAGTATAAAAATACTAATGTTATTAATACCTTTAAAAGCTTGAATCGCTGCAGAACCAGTGTCTCCAGAAGTTGCGCCAATTAATAATAATTTTTTATCTACTTTTTTTAAATGGTACTCATATATTTTTGCCAACAAGCACATAGCATAATCTTTAAAAGCTAATGTCGGACCATGAAATAAATTTAATAATTCATTGTCTCCTATATTTGATACTGAAACGATTTCTTGATCAAAATCACTATAGGCCTCGTGAATTATCTTATTAATTGTTTTAGAATCAAATAAATCTAATAAAAAAGGAGATAGAATAAAATTTGCTATATCAAAATAATTTTTTCCTTTAAGTGCATTAATTTGATCAATACTGAATTTTGGAATTTCTTTTGGGATAAAGAGTCCTCCATCTGGTGCTAGGCCATAATTTAGAACCTGTTCAGCAGAAAAATCAGTTTTGTTATTCCTTGTGCTTACATATTTCATTTAACAAATCTACTAACCAAATGCTCTAAATAATATTTTGAATTTAGCTTTTCACCGGAAATGCTTTGTAACATTTCATCAGAAGAATATAAAGAGGCTTTTTGGTGAATATTATTATTTAACCATATAATTAATTGCTTAATATTTTCATCATCAGGGTTTTTCAAAAAAATGTCAAACAAAGGACAATTATATTTAATTTGAGAAGCTATCATTGCACCAAGAGCGTAAGTAGGAAAATAACCAAATATTCCTTCATACCAATGAATATCTTGGAGTACTCCTTCTGAGTCTGAGTTTAGATCTATTTCTAAATGATCTAGGTATTTTTTATTCCATAAATCTTTTATGTCTTTAAATTTAATTTTATTTTTGAATATTTCTTTCTCAATTTGATACCTAATAAATACATGAATTGGATAAGAAAATTCGTCAGCACTAACTCTGATTGGGTTAATTCTAACAGTGTGGTAATGCTCTAAAAATGATTTTTTCAAATCTTTAGAGTTATCAAAAATGGTATTTATAATTTTAAAATAAGTCTGTGATTTAAAGATATGATTTTCAAAGAAGAGAGATTGACTTTCATGCACACTTAAACTTCGAGATTGACCCAATGGCTCATAAAGGTATTGAATTGGTCGATTTTGCTCGTACACGCCATGACCTGTCTCATGAAACAAAGCTGATAAGGATTCTAATATATTTTCTTCAAACCTTGTTGTTATCCGCACATCATTTGTGGCACCTCCACAAAATGGATGATGAGATTGGTCAATTCTTCCTCTGTCAAAATCAAAGTTGAGTTGTTCTAATTTTATTTTTATCTCTTTTATTAGTTTTGCGTCAGAAATATCAGATTTATAGATTAAAGGAGATTTAATTTTTTGTATATTTTTATACTTCGGTATTATTTCTTTATCAATAATAGAGAAAACTTCGTCAATCTTTACTGAGTCATAGTCTATATCATATTTTGAAATTAGAGAGTCATAAGGTGTTAAGTTAGTAGCATAAGATAATTGACTCGCCTCTTCATGAACTAAATCTAATAAATCATTGAAGTCTTTTGCAATTATTGAGCAATTATTTTTTGTTCGAGCTTCTCTCCATAAATGTTCACAAGTTAATTTTTTTTTAATCAGTAAAGATTTTAAATCTGGATCAATAGCATTTTCTTTTATGATAATACTCTTCATTAATTTTAAACACTTACTATCTGTTTCAGTCAAATTTGTATTTTCAGCTTTTTCTATCTCTTCTTGAACCTCCTCACTCCTAAATATTGTGTCAGTAAATTTAGATAAAATAGACATTTGCTCTGATCTAGAGTCGATACTTTTTTTTGGTAAATTAGTGGCATTATCCCAAAATAAAACTCCACTGACATCATTTAAGACATAATAATTCTTAAAATACTCTCTGAGTTTATTCATATTTCTTCCTAATAATTAAAAGCATTATGACACTGGATAAGCTTAACAAAAACCAAGTTATTGAATAATTTAAATGATTATTTCTCAAAAATACCAGAGGATTAAAACTATATTTAGTTATCCTATCATCTAGTAAAACAAAATAATATTTTGATGGAAATTCATATTTATAAAATTGGTTAAAATCATTCTTGTTAACTGAATACCAGGTATTATTTAATAAATTATTCTCAGGAGTAAAAAATGGCTTATCTGAATTGAATTCTCTTATATAAACTTTTGCATTATTTACAGCTAAATATTTTTTAATAATATTTTTGACTTGATCAGAATCTTTATCTTTAAACCATCCAAAATTGATTACACTATATATCTCGTTGTTATATTTTAGGGGAAGTATCAGGTGATATCCTGGCTTTCCTTTGAATGTTTTGGACTCTATGAAGATTGGTTTATCAAGAATTGTGTAATTTTTGTCTAATTTTACTGAAACTAAATTGTTGTATTTATTATTATTAGAGAAAAGATCAGGATTAATAATTGAATTATTAATATTATTCATTAGATCATTTTTCCAATTAAGTCTAAATAATTGCCATGATCCTAAAATGAAAGTTAGAATTGAAATACTAATGAATACAAATGTTAACGATGACTTATTCATAGATTGTTATTTAAGCGATTTTAGTGAATAAAATTTTTGATCTATTTTCCCCACCAGTAGATACTTATGTATAAAAACAGCCAAACAACATCGACGAAATGCCAATACCATGCAGCTGCTTCAAATCCAAAATGTCTCTCTGTGGTTAAATGACCTTTTCTTATTCTCAGTAAACAAACTAATAAAAACAAAGTACCAATTAAAACATGAAATCCATGAAAACCAGTTGCCATGTAAAAAGTTGAAGGATATATACCTTCTGTAAAACCAAAAGTTGCATGTTGATATTCATATATTTGTAAAAGAGAAAATATGAAACCCAAAAAAACTGTATAATATAAACCTTTAAGTGCCTCTTTATTGTTGCCCTCTCTTAATTCATGGTGAGCCCATGTACATGTAGTGCCTGATAGAAGTAAAATTAAAGTATTTAAATATGGGATGTCTAACGGATCAAAAGTTTCAATTCCTTTTGGAGGCCAAACTCCAATTCCAAGAGTGCCTGTAAAAACTTCTTTGTACTCAGCTAAAAATGTTTTAGGCAAAAGACTCGCATCAAAAAAAGCCCAAAAAAAAGCCACAAAAAACATAACTTCTGAGGTGATAAATAGAGCCATCCCCCACCTAAGACCAATCTCCGTAATAGAATTATGAACTTTTAGGAAGGTGCTTTCTTTAATGATATCTCTCCACCACATAAACATAGTAAAAAGTATTAAAAAAAGACCAGCTAGCATTGGCCATATCATCTCATAGTGCATATATAAAATAGCACCGGAAACTAAAAAAAGAGCTGAAAAAGCACCAACGATAGGCCAAGGACTTGGATTGACAAGATGAAATTTGTGTTTCTTTTCTGAGTCTTTGAATACTAAATCAACCATTTATTACTTTATTTCATTCTTTTTTCTCAAAAAAGGTATATGACAAAGTGACATTCTTTGTCCTACTTGCCTCAGGATCCTCAAGTATTAAGGGATCTAAATAAAAAGTGACAGGAAACGAAACAACTTCATTTGGCTGGATAGTCTGATCTATAAAACAAAAACATTCTATTTTAAACAAATATGGACCAATTTTTGGTGGTAAAATATTAAAAATAGATGTGCCAGTGGACTCAATGCCAGTATTATTTTTAGCTTTAAAAACTACGTCATACTTAACACCCTCAGTAATATTCATTTTTTGAGGTGCCTCAAACATCCAGTCTAAACCATCATTAACCTGAGCTGAGAATATGACTTTTATATCAAGTTGTCCTGAATTCATAATTTGGTCTTGTTCTTGGATTTGAACTTCTTTATTAAAGCCTTGGAAACCCGTTATGTCACAAAAAAGCTTATATAATGGAACAGAAAAAATTACTAAACTCAGCATAAAGCCAAGTATCAATATTAAAACAAATAATGTTTTGTTTTTATTTGATATGTTCAAATACCGGATTTAATTCTAAATATTGTTATAAAATAAAACGCTGTAACAAGCATGAAGAGTAAAGCTAAAACCAATAAATTTTTATTTTTTCTCTTCATTAGAATAAATATTTATCAATTACCGTTAATGAAAATATAAGAAATAAATAAACAATTGAATATCCAAAAAGTTTAATTGAGTCTTTCTTTAAATTTTTTGATTTATTTAATTTTAATAGCTTGTAAATAAAATATGCGTTGAGAGCATTAGATCCTATAAAAAAACTCATTCCAGCGAATTTTAAGAAATAAAGAAAATTAACTGAGGCAACCATAAAAAAAGTATAAATATTCATCATCATGAGTGTTTTCTTAATACCGTATTTGACTGGGTACATAGGAATATCAGCATCAGAGTAATCTTGGTTTCTAAAAATAGCTAATGCCCAAGAGTGTGGCGGTGTCCAAAGAAATATAATTAAACATAATATTAAAGGATAAAAAATCTGATCACCAGATATACTTATCCAAGCAATCACTGGAGGGAGAGCGCCTGCCAGACCTCCAATTACTATATTTTGTGCTGTTCGATGCTTCAGATACATTGTGTAAAAGACAGAGTAATAAAGAATAGTAAAAGCAAGAAGAATTGAGGCCTTAATATTTGTGAAGAAAAACAATGCCACTACAGAAAAAAAAGAAAAAATTAGACCAATTCCAAGTGCTGTGTTAGCTGAGATATTTCCTGAGGGAATAGGCCGGAACTTCGTTCTATCCATTTTTGAGTCAATAATTCGATCAAACCACATATTTAAAATAGCTGATCCCGATGCACCCATAGCAATAAGAGTAAGAGCTACCCCTTTGATAAATAAACTTTTATCTGAGGGGGCAAGTAACATCGCACATAAGGCAGTAAATATTACTAAAGAAATTACACCAGGTTTAATTAAAACGTATATTTGTTTTAAAAAGTTTACAACTTGAGCAAAAAACAGATTTTGCTCTGTTTGTACGAAAGTTTGTTGATGTTTTTTTTCTAACACAAATTAATTTTTAACTTCAGGTAGTGTATCAAACTGGTGATAAGGTGGAGGAGATGGTAGTGTCCACTCTAGAGTTTTTGCACCCTCACCCCATGGATTTGCTTCTGCTTTTTTACCTTTTAACAATGCGTAAATAATTATGAAAATAAAAAGAATAAAAGAGGCAAAAGATATATATGAGCCAATTGAGGATATAACATTCCATCCTGCATAAGCATCTGGATAATCTGGAATACGTCTTGGCATTCCAGCTAATCCTAAGAAGTGTTGAGGAAAGAAAGTTAAATTTACTCCTAGAAAGAATAACCAAAAATGCAATTTACCAAAAAACTCAGAGTAATTTTTTCCGCTCATTTTACTAAACCAATAATAGATACCTGCAAATATTCCAAATACCGCTCCCATACTTAAAACGTAATGGAAGTGAGCTACAACGTAATAGGTATCGTGTAATACGACATCAATTCCTGCATTTGCCAAAATTACACCTGTTACTCCACCAAGAGTAAATAAAAATATAAATCCTAATGCAAATAACATAGGAGTTGTAAAAGTTATTGAACCGCCCCACATTGTAGCAATCCAACTAAAGATCTTTACACCAGTTGGCACAGCAATAACAATTGTAGCTAGCATAAAATAAGCCCTAACATTTGCACTAAAACCTACAGTGTACATATGGTGAGCCCAAACAACGAAACCTATGAATCCAATAGCAACCATTGCATAGGCCATACCTAAATAGCCAAATACAGGTTTTTTTGAGAATGTAGATACAATATGTGAGACGATACCGAACGCTGGTAAAATCATAATATAAACTTCAGGGTGACCAAAGAACCAAAATAGGTGTTGAAATAAGACTGGATCTCCTCCACCGGCTGGGTCAAAGAAAGTAGTTCCGAAGTTTCTATCAGTTAAAAGCATTGTAATAGCTCCACCTAACACTGGAACGGCAAGAAGAAGAAGAAAAGCAGTAACTAGCATTGCCCAGACAAAAAGAGGCATTTTATGGATAGTCATTCCTGGGGCCCTCATGTTTAAAATAGTTGTGATGAAATTTACAGCTCCAAGTATTGATGAGGCGCCTGCTAAATGGAGTGAAAAAATAGCCATATCAACAGCAGGTGTACTATGTCCTATATTTGAACTCAATGGTGGATAAATAGTCCAACCTGTTCCTGCTCCACTCCCAACAAACATTGAGCCTGCAATTAAAAACAACGCAGGGACTAATAGCCAAAAACTAATATTATTTAATCTTGGAAACGCCATATCTGGTGCACCGATCATTAATGGAATAAACCAATTTCCAAAACCACCAATTAATGCTGGCATAACAACAAAAAATATCATGAGTAATCCATGAGCTGAAATGATTACATTCCACATTTGTCCATCTGCAACGAACTGCATACCGGGTTCAGATAACTCCATTCTCATAACAACCGAGAGAGCTCCTCCTACTACACCTGCGATAATTGCATAAATTAGATATAATGTTCCGATATCCTTGTGGTTTGTGGAAAAAAACCATCTTGTAAAAAATCCTGGCTTATGATCATGGTGATCATTCATAGCTAATGAATCTGAGCTCATAAATTATTCTCCTCTAATTGAATTATGTTATTTTGTGAAATAACAATTTCCTCTTCTGGCTTGTTAATTTCAATATCTTCGTTGATGGCATAATTATTTTTAGCTTCATTAGCCCATGCCATAAATTCACTCTCTGGTAATACTTTAACAACTACAGGCATAAAACCATGACCACTACCACAAATTTCGGAACACTGACCTCTGTATATACCTGGTTCTTTCACATTTACCCATGTTTCATTTAATCTTCCTGGTACAGCATCAGTCTTTAGTCCCATAGAAGGTACTGCCCAACTATGAAGTACGTCTCCTGCAGTAATTAATATTTGAACATTTTTATTAGCAGGTATGACCAAAGGATTGTCTACCGTTAAAAGTCTTAAATCTCCTTCTTTTAGGTCTTCGTCTTGGATCATGTAACTTTCAAAGTAAAAGTCACCATGATCAGGGTATTCGTACTCCCAATACCACTGGTGACCAATGACCTTAACAGTCATATCATAATTTTCACTTTTTTCTTGTTGGTATAATAATTTAAATGATGGAATAGCGAGAACCACAAGTATAACTATAGGTATTGCTGTCCATAAGACTTCTACAACTGTGTTATGAGTTCTTGTAGATGGAATTGGATTTCTTTTTGCACTGAAACGAAAAGATACATAAAAAAGAAGAAATAAAACAAATACAGTGATTAAAGACATGACAATCAGAATAACATTATGAAGTCCAACGACACTACCCATTAAATCTGTTGCAGGATTTTGAAAACTTAACTGCCAGTCTGTGGCTTGTTTTCCGTGTAATTCAAAAGAAATGAATATAAAAAATAATGATAAAACAGATTTCATTTAAGACATATTATTTATCTTTTTGATACAGTATATTGACAGTATGTCGCTTAAACCCGCTATAATTAAGAAAAATAATGAAATGTTAGGCTAAGTGCGGCAATAACTGCCGTATCAGCTTTGAGAATGTTCGAACCTAAGCTCACATTCAAGAAATTTTTGGATGATTTGGAAATAAATGCTCTCTCCTCCTCCTCAAATCCTCCTTCTGGCCCAATTACCACTAAAATTTCACTATTTGATTTGATCTTAGCTTGAGATAAATGAATTCCTTTAAGGTTTTCATCGAACATTAAAATTGTTTTACTAGAAATGATTTTCGATTGATTCTTTAATTCATTCAAATCATGAATATTAGGGATAGATAATCTCTCACTTTGTTGAGCGGCACCTATAGCATAAGCGTTAAACTTATTTAGATTTATTTTTGTGTTTATAGTTCTTTTAAAAATTGTTGGAAATATAGATCTAATGCCCATCTCAGTCGATTGTCTAATAACTGACTCACTATTTTGATATTTAATTGGAGAAAACATTAAGTCTATTGATGTTTCTGCTTGAGGAGGCGAAACTTGATTAATTGTTTTTGCAATTAAAAAATTATTTTTGACATCTACTATTTCAGATACCCACTCTCCAGAAGTATTATTGAATAAAGATACTTGATCGCCAACTTTTAACCTCATTACTTTGACGAGGTGGATATAATACTTTTTTTCTAGCTCATAAGTGCTACCCTGTTTCAAAATTGAAGTACAATAAACTCTTTTCATGAATACCGATTATAAGAATAATTTAATTTTTAAATTATTACCACCATTCACACACTCTTATATTTCTTTAGTTAGATTAGATAAGCCAATAGGTTTTCTTCTTCTTTTTTACCCAGTTGGCTTTGTTTTAGCATCCTCGGGCAATATTTTATCTAATCATGTTTTAATTTTATTTCTTATATTTTTTCTTGGTTCGATAATTATGAGATCTGCTGGATGTATAATTAATGATTTAATTGACTCAGATATAGATAAAGAAGTAATCAGGACAAAGAATAGAGCTTTAGCATCCTCAAAAATTAGTACAAAGAATGCTTTAATTCTTCTTTTTACTCTTTTAGTAATAGGATTTTTAATTCTCATACAATTAAATTATGAGGCAATTATTTTAGGAATAATTATTACACCTCTAATAGCCTTATACCCTCTGGCGAAGAGATTTTTTATTTTACCTCAATTTATTTTGGCTTTGACATATAATTGGGGGTGTTTTATTGGCTGGGCATCACTTGGCTCAAATATTCCTTTCTCATCAATATGTATTTTATATTTATCATTAATTTTTTGGACTTTAACTTACGATACTATTTATGCAACGCAGGATGAAAAGGAGGACAAGAATTTAAATCTGTATTCTAGCACTTTGTTATTTGGATCAAAAAAAATGATTTTTTTAAACATAATAATTATTACTAAGTATTTTTTGATTATTTTTTATGGGAGTAGTTTGGATTTTGGATTTATATTTAATATTTTAGTACTTACAATTTCTATAATAAATTTAATAGACATTAATATAATATGGAAAAATAAGCCTGAAAATGCTAGCTCATACTTCTCTCGCAATAACTATTACGGTATCAGCCTTCTTTTTAGTATAATAATTGGTAGTCATTTTAATGTCTGAGTCTAAAAAACATTTTATAAGAATCTCTAAATTATTTCTTAATTTTAAACTAAAAATGTTCATTGCTGTTCTGTGTATGATTATTTCAGCTTTGTGCACAGGTTTCCATGCCTGGTTGGTTAAACCAGCATTAGACAATGTTTTAATTAATGCTGATACATTTTATCTATATTTTATTCCCTTAGCTATTTTAATTACAGGAATAATAAAAGGATTAGTAACCTATATTCAAATCACATCTCTTCAGTTTATGAGTCACAGGATTATAGAGAAACTTAGATGTGATGTTTTTAGGAATATAATTAATGTTCATTACGGGTTTTTTATTAAAAATAAAACAGGATCTTTAGTAACAAGAATTACTACAGATACCTATTACCTAAGTGGAGCAATGGCCAATACTTATACTGCGTTGATTAGAGACTCTCTAACTTTAACAGTCTTAATAGGAAATATGTTTTATCAAAATTGGAAATTAGCTTGTATTTCAATAGTTATCTTTCCATTAGCGATTGTTCCTGTTAGAGTTTTAGGAAAAAAAATTAGAAGGGTTACTAAAAATTTACAAGAACAAGTTGGGACATTAGCTTCAAATTTAGAGGAAGTTTTTAGAGGCATAAAAAATGTAAAATCTTTTAACGCAGAAAATTTTGAAATTAAAAGAGTTAATAAAGAAATTGAACACGCAAGGGAATTAAATTTTAAACAAGA
>CABZOW010000010.1 GCA_902527525.1 uncultured Alphaproteobacteria bacterium
GGTCGTTGGTCAGCATTTATGGTAAACTAAGTTTTTTTAATTAAAAATAAAATATTCAATAAATCAGCCTAGATATGTTTAGATACTGTTACTTTCTGGAGGCATTTACAGATTAAAAAAATCATGATTTTTTAGAAAAAGCTATGGCATTTTTTTGATTTGTTTCAAGGTTTTTTAATGAAAAATCCTTAATTAACTCATGAAAAAGCTTATACCAATTTATTTCTGCTTTCAGGTGGATAAAGATTGATCCAAGTCCGACAGCGGCTCTATCCATGAATACAAACTCTCTTGGTGGTTTAACCCCACCATATTTTCTCAATTCTTTGTGAACTTCTCCAGCAATTTTAGCACCATATATTCCGCTGTCTGAGTCTTGTATTCTTCTAACTTCATTTTTTAAAATAGGGTCATATAAAAATAGAGCCCATTTATTTAAAACATTCATAAGCTTGTCATCAATATCTTTAAATCCCCAGACCTTATAAGCCATTTTAATTTTTTCATTATTTTTTTCTTTAAGAGCAAAATATAGATCAATTACGCCTTGTACAAATTTGGCTGGAAAAATTCTTACACAACCGTAATCAAACAAGTTTATATTATTTTCTTTATTTACTGAGTAATTACCAAGGTGAGGGTCACCATGAATGATTCCATACTTATAAAATGGATAGTACCAGGCCATAAATAATTTTTTTGCTAAATCATTTCTTACTTTTTGAGATGAATTTTTGTATTCAATAAGCTTTTTCCCATCAAGATATTCCATAACTAATAATCTTTGGGTTGAAAGTTTTTTATATACTTTAGGAATTTTAATAAATGTATTTTTTTTGTGCATGTAATCAAAAATCTTGAGGTGACGATGCTCTAATTGATAATCTAATTCTTCTTTTAGCCTTGCCTCAATTTCTTTATAAATTTCTCTTATTTGTATTGATTTATTATAACTAGAGTAAATTTTAAAAATTATTTTTAGTTGATTAAGGTCTGCAATAACTGCTGAGGACATATCTGGATATTGTAATTTACAAGCCACAATTTCATTGCCATTTAATTTAGCTTTATGGACTTGACCTAAGGAAGCTGCAAAACTTGCATCTTTTTCAAAATCAATAAAATTTTTCTCCCAATTTTCTCCTAACTCAGCTTTCATTCTCCTTTTAACAAAGACCCATGACATAGGAGGGGCATTAGATTGTAATTCTGCGAGTTTTCTTGCATATTCTTCAGGGAGTAAATCAGGAATAGTCGCGCTTAATTGTGCAACTTTCATTAAGGGGCCTTTTAGATTACCCAATATCTCGGTAATCTGTGCTGCATATTTTTGATCGCTTAAATCGAAATTTAAATACTTTTTTCCAGCAAACTTAGTCGCTAGCGAAGTCATAGAGGTTGTTACTTTGGAGTATCTTTTAACTCTGGAAACTAAATTGTTGTCTTCTTTCATTTTATATTAAATAGTCTTTTCAAATTCATCTATTAAACTATAAATCATTGATAATCCTTTTTGCCAACTATCTTTATGTTTAAGGTCAATGTTAAAGGGTTTAAGCACTTTACTATAGTGCTTTGAACCACCACTTTTTAAAAGATTAATATAACTTTCTTTAAAGTTTGGAAGTCTTTCATCATAAAGTTGGATTAAGATATTAACTAAACAATCTCCAAATGCATAAGCATAGACATAAAAAGGGGTATGAATAAAATGAGGAATATAAGTCCAGAAATATTTATATCCGTCAGTTAATTCGATATTAGGGCCAAGACTTTCTGATTGTGTTTTCATCCAAAAGTCACAAATTTGATCCGATGATAGTTCGCCTTTTTTTCTTTCGTTATGCACTAATTTTTCAAATTCAAAAAATGATATCTGTCTAACAACTGTGTTAATCATATCTTCTATTTTTGAGGCTAATAAATATTTTCTTGCCTCTTGATCGCTATCATCTAGAAGTGTTCGAAACGTCATCATTTCTCCAAAGACACTTGCGGTTTCAGCGAGCGTAAGAGGTGTACTCGATAAAAGTAATCCTTGTTTTGCAGATAAATATTGATGACATCCATGACCAAGTTCATGTGCTAAGGTCATCACATCTCTGGTTTTTCCATGGAAATTCGTCAAAATGTAAGGATGAATGGAAGGAATGGTAGACGCTGCAAATGCTCCTGGTGATTTGCCTGATTTTAATTCTGCATCAATCCAACTATTATTAAAGAATAATAAAGCAATATCTCTAAAACTTTCATCAAAGTTAGCATATGAACGCAGTACAATATCTTTGGCCTCTGACCAATTAATTTTTTTATTTGGTGAGTCAGGATATGGAGCGTTTCTATCCCAATAATTTAATTTCTCTTTATTAAAAAGTTTTGCCTTAATTTTATAATATCGATGAGAAATATTCTTATAATTTGAGGTAACACTTTGCGTCAATGCTTCAACAACCTCATTTTCGACATTATTTGCTAAATTTCTAGAGTCAATTGGAGAGTTATATTTTCTCCACTTATCATTGGTAATTTTATCTTTTGCTAAAGTATTAGTTATAAAAGAGAAAGTTTTGACGTTTGATTTGAAAACTTTTTCAATGCTCTGAGCAGCTTTTTCTCTTGTCGTTGCATTATGATCAGATAATAAGTTTAAAGCCTCAGAACTATTTAGATCTTTATCATCAATTTTAAATTTTAAGTCGTTTATTTGTTCTTCAAAAAATCTCACCCATGAAGAATTAGAGGTTAAATTTTTATCTAAGAAAATCATCTCACTTTTTTCATCAAGTTGATGTTGTTTGTATCGGCGAACGTTTATTAACCAATTTTTATATTTACCTGCACCTGATAAAAATTTTTCAAATTCTAAGTCATCTGACTCATTTAATTCATTAGTAAAAAAAATTAGATTAGATGATATTTCAGTGAGTTTTTCATTGATGCCTTGGTAAAATTGAACGGTATCTTGATCGTTCATATTTGTTGCATAAATTAAAAAAGCATAGTTTCCGAGCTTGTCTCCAAGTTCATTTCCATCCTCGTACTCTTTAATAATAGTCTCAAGTTTTTGACTTTGTGCAATTAGTTTTCCTTTATATTTATCGTTAAAGGATATAGAAAATTTTTTAAATTCTTCTAGATCAAGTTCTATTTGCTCATCTTTAATAGATGAGTAAAAATCTCCTAAGTTCCAATTTGGTAATCTGTCAGCCATTTATTTATTGTTTATTATTTATTGAATTGTTCTTTTTGTTCTTTTGTTGCCTCTAATTGATATTTATCTTTCCACTCAGAATAAGACATTCCATAAATAATCTTTCTTGATTCTTCATAGTCTAGATCATAGTCTTCCTCTTTTGCATATTTTACGTACCATTTAGATAGACAGTTTCTGCAAAACCCACTTAGATTCATTAAGTCAATGTTTTGTACATCGGTTCTCTCTCTTAAATGGTTAATCAAATGATCAAGCACATTGGCTTTGATTTTGTATTCTTGCTCTTTAGATATTTTACTCATGGTAATTTACTAATATCATGTTATTTGTTAATTTCTAAACAAATCAAATGAAATTAAGAAATCGAAAAGCTAAAATTGTTGCTACTTTAGGACCTGCTTGTGAAACTGAAAAAGCAATCGAGGAATTATTTTTATCAGGCGCAGATATATTTCGTTTAAATTTTAGTCATGGCGATCATGCGGATCACAAAAAAAAAGTTAAAATCATTCGTGATTTAGAAAAAAAACATGACCGCTATATTTGTATATTAGGAGATCTTCAGGGCCCTAAATTCAGAGTTGGAAGGTTTTTAAATGTTAAAGAGCAATTAAAAAAAAACCAAATATTCACATTTGATCAAAATAAAAAAGATGGTGATAGTTCTCGTGTTTACTTACCTCATAAAGAAATTTTTAAATCTATTGCTATTGGACAAAGGCTTTTAGTTAATGACGGTAAAGTAAGATTAAAAGTAAAATCTAAATCTTCCTCTGCAATAAAATGTGTTGTTACCGACGGTGGCGAAATTTCAAATAATAAAGGTTTAAATATTCCAGACACAAAACTTGATTTAAAAATTATTACACCAAAAGATAAAAAAGATCTTGAGCTTGCAATCAAGCTTGATGTTGATTGGATTGCTCTTTCATTTATTCAAACTACTAAAGACTTAGTTACAGCAAAAAAACTTATTCCTGCAAAATTTAAAGTTATGGTTAAAGTAGAAAAACCATCTGCTATGGAAGAAATTGAGTCGATAACTGAGAATTGTGATGGAATAATGGTAGCTAGAGGAGACTTGGGTGTAGAAACAAATCCTGAGGATGTTCCTATTCACCAGAGAACGATGGTTGCGGCTTGTAGAAAATTTGGAAAGCCAAGTATTGTTGCAACTCAAATGCTCGAAAGTATGATTGACTCACCAACACCAACGCGAGCTGAAGCCTCTGATGTAGCAACAGCAGTATTCCAAGGTGTCGATGCTGTAATGTTATCTGCAGAATCTGCAGCAGGTAATTATCCAAAAGAGTCAGTAGAAATGATGGATAAAATTATAAAGCGGGTTGAGAGTGATCCTAAATATTTAGCTAATATTCAAAACTATAATTTAAATGTAGTAAAGACATCAACTGAGGCTATAGCAACAGCTGCACTTGAAGTAGCAAATATTGCTGAATGTAATTGTATTGCTACGTTCTCTCAAACTGGAAGATCTATTTTAAGAGTTGCTAGAATGAGACCTGATGTAACTTTAATTGGATTGACAACTAATAGGAAAGTGGCCCGTCAAAATACCCTGACTTGGGGTACATTTATGGACGTGGTTGATGAGATTTCATCATCAACAGAAATGGTAGATCGTGCATGTAAAATAGCAAAAACAAGAAAAATATTAAAACATGGCGATAAAATAATTATCACTGCCGGTGTTCCTTTCGGAAAAGTTGGTACAACTAACACTCTTCGAATAGCAAAAATAATCTCTGAGAGTAAATTAACTTAATTTAGCACAGGCTTCTTTGATTCTTTGGCAAGCATCCTCTAATATGGAGTCAGAAGTTGCGTAAGAAATTCTGAAAAAACCTTCTAATCCAAAAGCTGAGCCCTGCACACCAGCAACTCCGACTTCTTCAAGAAGATAATCCATAAAGTCACCATCTTTAGAAAGTTTTTTACCTGACTGCGTTGTCTTTCCTAAAACTCCTTTACAAGAAGCAAAAACATAAAATGCACCCTCAGGTGTTCTACAAGATAATCCTGGTGTTTCGTTTAAATGTTTAACAACTAAATTACGTCTTCTTAAAAATGACTCATTATTAGACATGATAAAACTTTGGTCACCATTAAGAGCCTCAACTGATGCAGCCATTGAAATAGATGCTGTTGAGGATACATTTTGGGATTGAACTTTATTCATTGCATTGATGAGATTTGTTGGACCTGCAGCATAACCTACTCTCCACCCTGTCATACAATAAGACTTAGATAATCCGTTCATAGTTAAAGTTCTCTCTTTTAAAAAAGGACAAACCTCAGCTATTGTTTTAAATTTATTAGTGTCGTAAACAATTTTTTCATAAATATCGTCAGATAGAATGAAAACATTTTCATATTTCTGAAGAACATCACCAAGGGCTATTAGTTCCTCTTTGGAGTACATCGATCCAGTAGGGTTACTTGGGCTGTTAAGCATTAACCATTTTGTTTTTGGGTTTATATGCTTTTCTAAATCTTTAGGTGTAATTTTAAAATCATTTTGCTCACCACATTCAACAATTACAGGTTTTCCATCATTTAAAATAACAATATCTGGATAACTCACCCAATACGGTGCAGGAATAATAACTTCATCACCACTATTAATAGTTGCTGAAAAAGCGTTATAAATTATATGCTTACCTCCTACTCCAACTGTAATATTACCAAGTTCATAGTCTAAATTATTGTCTCTTTGAAATTTTTTTTGAATTGCAAGCTGTAAGTCTGGGGTACCTTTGCCTGGAACATATTTTGTAAAACCATTATTAATTGCATTGATAGCAGCACTTTTTATATGTTCTGGAGTGTCAAAGTCTGGTTCTCCAGCCGCTAAAACAATTACATCTTTTCCTGCCCTTTTTAACTCCTGTGCCTTCATGTTTGTGGCTATTGTTAAAGATGGTTTTATGTTATTTACTCTATCTGAAATCATTTTTTTTATTTAGTTATCTATAAACTTATTTATAAATTTCTACAAGCATGGCATTTAAAATAGTAAGTGAAAATAAACCAAAAGGAGATCAGCCGCAGGCGATCAAAAAATTAATTGAAGGTTTAGATAAGAGAAAACAAAGTCAAGTACTTCTTGGCGTAACTGGCTCTGGAAAAACATTTACAATTGCCAATGTAATTGAAAAATATAACAGACCCACATTAATTATGGCACCGAATAAAACCCTAGCTGCCCAACTTTATGAAGAATTAAAAATATTGTTTCCTGAAAATGCTGTTGAATATTTTGTGAGTTATTATGATTATTATCAACCAGAAGCATATGTTCCGAGATCAGATACATTTATAGAAAAGGAGTCGTCTATTAACGAACAAATAGATCGGTTTAGACACTCTGCCACAAGATCTTTAGTAGAAAGAGAAGATGTGATTATCGTAGCAAGTGTTTCATGTATTTATGGTATTGGGTCAGTAGACTCTTACTCAAAAATGACTCTTGAAATAAAAAAAGGACAAAACATTAATTTAATGGAGTTCTTAAGAGAATTAGTAGAGTTACAATATAAAAGAAATAATATTGACTTTAGAAGAGGTATGTTTCGTGTAACTGGTGATCGTGTTGACATTTTTCCTGCACACTTAGAAGATATTGCATGGAGAGTAAGTTTTTTTGGAGACGAAGTAGAGGAAATTAAAGAGTTTGATCCCTTAACAGGAGAATTTATTCAAAACTTTGAAGAAGTAAAAATTTTTGCAAACAGTCACTATATTACTCCCAAGCCACGATTAGAGAATGCGATCAAGGAGATTAAGAAAGATTTAAAAATAAGACTAGAGGAATTTGATAAGGAAAAAAAATTATTAGAATTTCAAAGATTAAAAGAAAGAACTAATTTTGATTTAGAAATGATTCAAGCTACTGGAACTTGTTCTGGAATTGAAAATTATTCTAGATATCTAAGTGGTAGACAACCTGGCGAGGCACCACCTACTTTATACGAGTTTATTCCAGAAAATGCGCTTCTAATTATTGATGAGTCTCATGTATCTGTTCCTCAAATAACTGGAATGTATAAAGGTGACAGATCAAGAAAAAAAACACTTTCTGATTATGGTTTTAGACTTCCGTCTGCATTAGATAACCGTCCTTTAACTTTTGAAGAGTGGAATATGATGCGACCCCCTACTATTTTTTTATCTGCAACTCCAGGTCCTTGGGAGTTGAATGAAGTTGAAAACAAATATGTTGAGCAAATTATTCGACCAACTGGCTTAATTGACCCCGAATGTGTGATAAAAACAACTGTTAACCAAGTGGAAGATTTGATGGGTGAAATACAAACCACTATTAATAATAAAAATAGAGTGCTAATTACAACTCTTACTAAAAAAAATGCAGAGGATTTAACAAATTATTTAAAAGAACATAATTTGAAAGTTGAATATATGCACTCTGATGTTGAAACAATTGACAGAATAAAACTTATTCGTTCATTGAGAATAGGAGAAATTGACATTTTAGTTGGTATAAATTTGCTAAGAGAGGGACTTGATATACCTGAATGTGGTTTGGTAGCTATCCTAGATGCTGATAAAGAAGGATACCTAAGGTCAAAAACAAGTTTAGTTCAGACCATAGGTCGAGCGGCAAGAAATGTTAATGGCAGAGTAATATTATACGCAGATATTATTACTAAAAGTATCAAAGCAGCTTTAGAGGAGACAGATTATAGAAAAACTAAACAGATTGAATTTAACAAAAAAAATAGCATTACACCTCAATCTGTAAAAAGAAATATAGGTGAAATTATTGAAAGCATATACGAGAAAGATAGCTATACTGTTAGTACATCTGAAATTGAGAAATTGAGTCCAAATAAGTTTGAGAAACATGTTCAAAAATTAGAGAAAAAAATGTTGACTGCAGCTGAAAATTTGGATTTTGAAAAAGCTGCAATGTTTAGAGATGAAATTAGAAAACTAAAAAAAGATCAAATGGGTATGAATTGATTGAAAGTTTTATAGGAGTATTAATAAGTCTTGTTGTTTTAATATGGTCATGTGATCTAGCTATTAAAAATTCAATAATTGTCTCACAAATATATAAAATTAGACCTATCCTAGTAGGTATATTTATTATTGCTATTGGCACTTCTCTCCCTGAGTTTGCAGCAACATTTCAAGCATTAAAATTAAATTCTGTTGGAATAGTTGCAGGTAATCTTGTAGGTAGCAACATAGCAAATATATTGTTAGTAGGTGGTATTATGCTTTACCCTATTAGCGAGCTTGTGACTGAGGAAAGAGACAAAATTACTTTTTTATTTTTCTTAATTTTTTCAATTACTTTTTTTATTTTTATTATTTTTAACTTTAATCTTGGATATTTATCTGGATTTTTTCTCTTTGGAATACTCTGTGTTTTTATTTTTTTTGAAGTAAGGAAACCTATTGATGATGTCTCTGCAAAAGTTGATTTAAAAAATTTATCAAATTATATTATTTTTTTAAAAATATTATTAGCCTTTATTGCTTTATTTTATAGTTCTAAATACTTCATCGTATATGCGAAAAACTTAACTAGTATATTTGGAGTGGCTGAAACAACTATTGGGATTACAATAGTTGCTTTTGGGACATCATTACCTGAGGTAATTGCTACAATTCTTTCAATTGTCAAAAAACAAAATAATTTGGCAATTGGAAATATTTTGGGCTCAAACATTGCTAACATCTTTGGAATAACGATTATTGCTATACTTATTAATGGGAGTATAAATTTTTATGAATTACTTGGTTATGTAGATAAATGGTTATTTCTGGCTACATCATTGTTATTTTTTGTCATAATTTATCTAAAAATAGCTGGTAAATTAATTTCTCTGAGCTTGATATTAGCCTATATAATCTATTTTACCTTCTTATATTTATAAAAGAAATAAATGAAAAAATTAAAAGTCATTATTCCAATTATAGTTCTTTTATTATTAATTATTTTATTTGGATTAAGTTTTCTAAGATTACCAATTAATTTACTTTCTCAGGAAATAGTTGAAAGAGAAACAAAAGGTTTAGTTAGTTTAAATAGTTTATCTAATCAAACGTTAAAAATTTTGCCTAAACCCATTTTAGCTATAGACAATTCAAGTTTTAAAATTAATCATAATACTCTCCAAAGTGACATTGTGGCAAAAGATATTGAAATTTCTAGGTCATTATTTAATGAAGATGAAATTTCAATTAAGATCAATCAAGCAAGAATAGAGAACATAAATTCTAATTTGGTAAATAACTCTATTTTACTAGAGGGTGATATTGACAATTTAAAATTAAATATATTGTCTGAGGATAATACTTCTCGTATTGTTACAAACAAATTTAATTATAAAGGTTCAGATTTATATTTTGATATTTATACTATTGACTCTAATGTAAAAAAAATTGGTTTTAAAATAGATGAATTAGAAATAGACGAATTAGTATTACTTTTAGGAGAAAATTATCAACAATTATTGAAAAAGATAAACTTTCAAAGTTTAAGTGTAAGTGGTGAATATTTAAAAGAAATTATAAATATTGAAAACTTATCAATAAAACTTGCAGATAAATCGCAAATTAATATTAAAGGGACTATCGATTTAAATAATTTAATTAACTCAGATTTAAACATAGGAGGAGAGAATATTTCTACAAATAATTTGTTTCAGCTTGTTAGTAATATTCAATTCTTAAATAATATTGCAGGTATTCCAAAGGGAATAATAGAAACTTTTGACTTAAGCTATAATGCCGGCAGTTTAGCTATAAATAATATTTCTTATAAATCCAATAATGAAACAATCATAAGAGTAAACGGATCTATAGAAGAATTAAATATTAATAATGCTAATATTAATACAAATCTAAAATCAAACTCTAAAGCTGATATTTTAGAACTGTTAGATTTTTTACCTAACACAGAATTATTAAAACAACTTAAGTTTGATGAAATTCAACTTTCTAGTAATTTTGTGAATAATTTTTTGAAATTAAATGAGCTAAATATAACTAATGACAATAGAAATTTTGCTAAAATCAAAGGTGAATATGGGTTTAATGATATAAACAATTTACAATTAGATATTCAACTGGATGAATTTGACCAATTGAACTTGATTCCATCAGACAGCTTAAAAGAATTTTTATCAATTTTAAATACAGATCACATAAATATGAAGGGCATCATAAATGGGAATATATTAAATATCAAAAATCTAGAATTTGTTAGTTCAGATGATGTAAATTTATCAATAACCGGTTATCTAAACTTAAATAACTTTAATGATGCCTCGATAAATATTGGAATTGATAATTTAAATAAAACAAATTTATTACAAATAGTCTCTCAATTCTACACAGATGACTTTTCAAATATTATTGACATAGTCGACTTTGATTTTTTACAAACAAACTTAAAAATTGAACCACTAAATAATATTTTTTTAATCGAAAATTTAGATCTTATCCATAAAGATAAAATTTCAAATATATCTGGTTCAATTAAAAAAAATATGTTTACAGGATTAATTGAATTAAAAGAAATAAATTTAGCAAAGTTAGATAATTTATTTTTAAATACATCACGAATCAAAGGTAATATTGATCTATCTTTAAGCATTCCAGATCCTGTAGGCCTTCGTAACATTCAAAATATATCTGGAAATTTAAATGGAACTATAAATATTAGAGTTTCAGAGGAAGAATTTGCATTAGTTTTATTTATGCAATCTTTGTCTCAAGATATTTCAGATTTTGAACAAATAAATGAGTTATTAAATACACTTGCAAATTCTTTTATAAATCAAAGTAGTTCTATCAGCGGACAAATTATAAATCAAGATTTGAATAAATTAATAATTGAAGACTTAATCTTATCATCACCAGACGGTGAAACGCTAAAAGCAGAACTAGAAAAGACACAAGAAAATTTTAAACTTACAATATTTGATATTATTGATAGCGATGATTTTGTAATCAAAAATCAAAATGGAAGTTATTCATATGAAAGAATAATACCTGATGGGACGATAAAAAAACCTATTGAAGAATTAATCAAAAAAAATATTAATAAGCTCTTTGAAAATTTACTCCAGTGATTTAAATACAAAATCAATAATATCTTTTTCAATCTTGCTATTATTCAATCTGTTGATTTCTTGTATACCTGTAGGGGATGTAATGTTTATTTCTGTTAAATAGCCATCAATTATGTCAATACCAACAAAAATTAAACCATTTTTTATAAGAAATGGCTTTATTTTTTTACAAATAAGCTTTTCTTTTAGAGTAATATTCGTTTTTACAGGTTTACCTCCTGCGTGAAAATTAGCCTTAATGCTATTAGTTTTTGGTACCCTTAAAACTCCACCAGCTATTTTTCCATTTATTAAAATAATTCTCTTATCTCCTTTATTAAAATTTTTTAAAAATCTTTGAACAATTATTGGGCTATTGGAAAATTTTTTAAGATAGGTTTTGATAAATAGATTTAGATTTGGTTTATTAAAATAAATTTTTTGTATTCCAAGCCCTCCATTTCCATAGGCTGGTTTTAAAATTACTTCTTTATTTTTTTTTATAAACTTTGTGATTATTTCTATATTTGAAGATATCAATGTAGGTGGAGTTAACTCTGGAAAATTCATCATAATGTGCTTTTCTGGAAAATTTCTAATCTCCTTTGGATTGTTAACTAGTAATGGTTTTTTTAATTGATCCAGCAAGTAGGTATTGGATATATAATTTAAATCAAATGGTGGATCTTGACGAATAAAAATGGCATTCATTTTTTCTAAATCAATCTCTTTTAGTTTCATCTTCTGATATGAGAGTTTATTATTTTTATTTAATTTTAAGCTTAAGACGTGAGATTTTATTTTATTAACTTTATTAATCTCACTAAAAACCCAGCTCGGATCATTATAATAACACACTATACCCCTTCTTAAAGACTCACGAATAAGCATATAAGTAGAGTCCTCGTTGATGTTAATTTTCTGTGGATCGTCCATTTGAAAAAGAAATTTCATAATAATTTTAATAATAAGTATTATTTAGCAATGATAATATGTTTTTTTTGTCCTTGAACTCTTCAATTAACAAATCTGCGGGATTTTTTTGTTGTTCAATAATGCTGTTTAATTTTTCTAAATGAATACTTTCATCTCTACCATCAGAATTTAGATACCCTCTTTTTTCTAATCCTTTTTTTGACAAACTTAATAGTTTTTTACCATACTCATATAGTGGTGAATTCATAAAGTTACTGTTTAAACCCTCAGATGGGACATCCTGATACAAATTTAATATGTCATTTTCTTGCCATGTGCTTGTTTCCTTCCATAAGGAGTCGAGATTTTCATCATCATAAAGTATGCCAATCCAAAAAGCAGGCAATGCACAAATCATTTCCCATTTTCCTGCATCTGCTCCCCTAAGTTCGATATAAGACTTTAATCTGACTTCAGTAAAAATTGTAGATAAGTGATTTATCCAATCTTGAATTGTTAAATTATACCCCAAAATTTCCTTATTTATGACACTTTTAGTAAGTAATTCATCAAATGTGTAATTGGTAGTATCAAAATATTTACCATTTATTTTTAAAAAATAGTTTTTAACTTTTAGAACAAAATCAACATATTCTTCAATCGTAAAATTTTTGTTTAAAAATGACTTTTTAATTCCACACCTTTGATTATCTGTGTCTTGCCAAGTGAAAATTCGATTACTAACTAGGTCATTATGTTTAGATTCACGAAAAGGAGAATTACAAAATATACCCATCACAATTGGTTGGATCCTATTAGCAACAACAAATTTTTTAATTAAATCATTTTCATTAAAATAGTCCAAATTAGCTTGAACTGTGCAGGTTCTTGTCATCATATCTAACCCTCTAGAGCCAACTTTTGGCATGTATTCTCTCATAATTTTATATCGTTCTTTTGGGATAAAAGATAAATCCTCTAATTTACTTATTGGGTCGAAGCCAAGACCTAATATGCATAATTTATTTAATTCAGCATATTCTTCTAGTTCTCTTAAATGCTCGTAGGACTCGGTACATGTTTGATGAACATTTTTTAATATTTTCCCAGATAATTCCAATTGACAACCTGGTTCTAGAGTAATATTTGCACCATTTTTAGATAAAGATATTAGTTGGTTAAAGCTGTTATATTCATTTTTCTGCCAGCCTTTTGATAAGAAAAATTGAAATAAATTTTGAACACTCACCTCACCATCAAATTCAAGTCTTTTACGATCTTTAGTATAAAAAATAAATTTTTCATGCTCTGTTCCTATCCCTTTATATTCAGGGTCGGTAAAACTAGAATGAAAATAATTTATAAGATCTATTTTTTGTAACAATTAAAACACACTATTTTTATGGAAATTACATTTTTTTATTTGATTTGAGTAGTCTTTTGCCTGGCGCTCTACTTTTTTTGCCACATCAAGTAGCCATTTTTTTTTATTATAGGATTGTTTCTGAAAACCTCCTTTGCCCTCATGATAAGCGAGATAATGATTGTAGACATCACCTTTATTAATTTTTAATAATCGGTAACTTCCATCAACATACCATCCAATGAAATCACTCGCATCTTTAAAATTTTTTCTATCAGCATTAAAGTTTTTTGTAGAAACTTTATATTCTTCCCATGTCCCATCTAAAGCTTGGCTATAACCATAAGCACTTGAAGGTCGTAAACCTGGTATAAAACCTAATACCTTTTTTCTCGGAGGTCTTGCCGTTCTTTCAAAAGAAGACTCTTGTTTGATAAAACTTAATTGTAAACTAACAGGGACGCCCCATTTTTCTTTCGTGTCTTCTGCATATGATTTCCACTTAGGATTAGTTTTAAAAATATCACAAATATTTGAGGTATTAAAAGATCGATCTGTTGTGATACATCCCGATAGTAAAAGAGAAAGGATAATTAAATATTTCACTAATTGAAATTTTTCCTTAAGAATTCACTAATTATTTCCAATCCCTGTAATGCTGCACCATTAGATCCTAATATCGAGCCTTGAGACCAGGCATAGGTATCAAAATGTAGCCAAGGTGTGTCAGATTTATTCAAAAATTCTTTTAAAAAAAGTGCTGCTGTGATTGATCCAGCCATACCATCCAAAGAGGCATTACTTAATTCAGCAACTTGCGATTTAATCTTTTTTAGATAGGGTTGGTACAAGGGTAATCTCCAACATCTCAGTTTTTCTTTATTTAAGTTATCAATTTTTTTTGCAATTAATTCATTATTACAAAAATAAGCAGGTAAGTCCTCACCTAAAGCAACCCTAGCTGCACCAGTAAGAGTTGCAAAATCAATAATCATACTTGGGTTATAAGACATCGCTTTTTCAATAGCATCTGCCAATAAAAGTCTTCCCTCGGCATCCGTGTGTGCAATTTCAACTGACTTCCCTGATGCTGATTTGTAGACATCACCTGGTCTCATTGATTTAGAGGATACTGAGTTTTCAGCTAAAGGTGCAATTAAAACTATTTTAGTTTTTTTTAACAAGTAATTTGCCAATAAAAATAATGATATTGCAATAGCAGAACCACCCATATCTTTTTTCATGTTTCTCATAGAGTTTCCTGGTTTAATATTTACACCACCAGTGTCAAATGTGACTCCCTTACCAATAATGACGAGAGGCTTATCTTTTTGATGAATTTTTTTATTTGTTATTTCTATTACTTTTGGTTTAACAGATGAAGATTTACCAACAGCATAAGTAAGAGGAAATTGTGTACCTATATCTTTCTCAGAATATTCAACAAAATTAAATTTTTTAAACATCTGATTACTTTTTATTTTTGTGTAATAAGATAATGGATTTAATTTGTTTGCAGGGCTGTTGATTAAATCTCTAGAAAAATTGATACACTGTGTGTAAAAAATAAGAAATTCTAATTCTTTTTGATCTTTGATGTACAATAAATTTTTTTTAGGTTTTGAATGAAAGTTATAATTTCCCCATGCCCAAGCTTTATGTATTTCTGATTCTTTTGATTTAGCAAATTTTGCAAATATGTAGTAATTACCGCTATTTAATGAGGAAAAAGAACTGACTCCCTCAAGATTTTGATCTACCCCCTCTCCTATGAGAACCTCTTTTAGCCTTCCATCTTCATAAGGAACTTTAAGAATTTTTCCAGATTCTGCCTTGAAATTATTAGATAAAGACCAATTTTTAATGAATGATGATTGTTTATAAAGCCATTTATCAAATTTGATTTGTGAAATGATAGATATTTTTGTAGAACACTCAGTATTGTCATTGGTAAACATTGCTTATAATAAGGATATTAGAAAAAAATGAATAAACAACAAGCGGAAAAGAAAACAGTAAAATTTGAAACAGAGGTATCAAAACTTTTAGATATAGTAGCTAACTCACTTTATACAGAAAAAGAAATATTTTTACGTGAATTAGTATCAAATTCATCAGATGCTTGTGAAAAACTTAGGTATGTTAGTCAAACCGACTCTAAAGCTGCAAAAACAAATAAGTTTGCAATTAAGGTTCATATAAATGAAAAGAACAATACCATATCTATAAAAGATAATGGGATTGGTATGGACGAAAAGGACATGCAATCAAATTTAGGTACGATTGCGAAATCTGGAACAGAAGATTTTATAAAAAAGATGGGGGATAAGAAAGGTGATATAAATCAAATTGGTAAATTTGGTGTTGGTTTTTATTCATCATTTATGGTCTCAGATCAAGTAGTAGTTAGATCAAAAAAATATGACTCACCTAATGGTTATCTCTGGACTTCAGATGGCAAGGGTACATTTTCAATTGAAGAAACAGAATATAATGAAATTGGAACTGAAATTACTTTATCCATTAAGAAGGATGAAAAAGAGTTTTTAAGTAAATACAAAATAGAAGAAATAATAAAAAAATATTCTGATTTTGTTCCTTTTCCCATTTTTGTGACATCCGAAGATGATAAAAAGGAAAAGAAAAAAGATGTAAAACCTGAAGAGCAAGTTAATTCTGCTGAAGCTATTTGGCTAAAAGAAAAATCGAAGATAAAAAAAGATGACTACAAATCTTTTTATAACCAAGTTTCAAGTTACTATGATGAACCTTTAACAACAATTCATTTCAAAGCTGAAGGAGTCGTAAATTACACTGCACTTCTATATTTACCCAAAACACAGCCTCAAGATCTTTATCATCCAGATCGAAAAAACAAACTAAAGCTGTACGTAAATAAAGTATTTATTTCTGATAAATTAGATGCATTAATTCCTGCTTGGTTGAGATTTGTACCAGGTGTAGTAGACACTGAGGATCTGAGTTTAAATATCTCAAGAGAAATTTTACAGAATAATGCAGTAATTAATAAAATATCTAATGCTATTACAAAAAGAGTTCTTAAAGAAATTCAAGAATTAAAGAAAAAAAAACTTAATGAATTTCAAGAATTTTGGAAAATTTTTGGACCTGTTATTAAAGAGGGACTATATGAATTTAACGACTTTCATGATCAGATATTTGAGTTTTCAACATTTCACTGTTCTGAAAAAGAGGAGATGATTACATTAGATCAATACGTAAGTGATTTTTCTAATGATAAAAAGAAAATCTATTACATATCTGGTGAAAATAAAGGCAACCTTCTTAACAGTCCTCAAATGGAATTATTTAAAAATAAAAAAATAAATGTTCTGTTAATAACTGATCCAGTTGACGAATTCTGGATGCCAATGAAAATGAAATTCAAAGAGTATGAGTTTACATCTATTACCAAAGGCGAAGTAGATATAGAGGACAAAAAAGACTCAAAAAAAGGAAAAGAAGAACCTAAAGAAGATAAAGATTTTGTTGGATTTTTAAAAGACAATCTTAAAGATAAAGTTAAAGATGTTAAAATTTCTAAGAGATTAACTACAAGTGCTTCATGTTTGGTTGCTGATGAGAATGATATGGATATGCATTTAAAAAAATTGATGGCTGCTAATAATCAAAATATTTCTGATGAAAAAAGAATTTTAGAAATAAATATTAATCATGAATTGGTTAATAAGCTAAAGTCTTTAGACAAAAACCAAAAAGATAAATTTTGTGAAATTCTTTATGATCATGCAAAACTGATGGAAGGTGAAAACCTAGACGATCCAAAAAAATATACTAATTTGGTCTCAGAACTTGTATCTCTATGAGTGATCAAGTTAATTTAGAAAATTCTCAAGAAGTAGAATATGTCTCAAAGACGGTAAATGTAATCATGTGCGACGGTGGTAGCGGCGATCTCGGCCATCCAGCCGTTTATTTTAAGATCGATAAAAGACAAGAAGTTATTTGTAACTATTGTAATAAAAAATTTATCAAAAAGGACTAACTTTTTTTTTCTTTATTAACTTCTCTAACTAAAAAATCTCTAAGAGCCTCAATTTTTTTGGAACCTTTAAGTTCAGGGGGATATGTAAAATATATAATAGTCTTAGGAGTGTCGACAGTTGGCAAAATAGGAACAAGATTATTATTGGATATTCTCATATATTCAGGTAGTGCTCCAATCCCTGCCCCTCCTCCTATAGCTCTCATAACTCCATACATATTTGAGATAAAGAGTGTTTTAACTTTTTTATTTTTTGGAAGTAAGTCTAAAATACAATTTACATCAGGAATAGAAGGTTCAACACTATCACCAAAAGCAACTATCTTATGATTTGGTAGTTCACTGACATCCTTTGGAATTCCAAATTTTTCAATGTATTCTGGGGAGGAATAAATTTTAAATTGAAATTCATAAAGTGGGAACCTAATAAGATCCATTTGGGTAGGTTCTGTAAGCCTCAAAGCAACATCAGCCTCACCTTGGGCCAAATCCGTATACTTGTTTTCAATAATTATTGAGACATCTATATCTGGGTATGAATTTGTAAATTTTTCAATTCTAGGCGCTAACCAAGTCGTGCCAAATGCTACTGTCGCAGCTATAGTAAGTGGCCCAGTAGGATTCTCTTTAGACTCTGTTAATTTAGCCTCAGTGAGAGCTATCTTACCAAATATATCGTGAGCAGTTTTAAATAAAATTTTTCCCTGCTCAGTAAGTGTCAATCCTCTAGCATGTCTTTTAAATAGCGAGACCCTCAAATCTCTTTCAAGAGCACTTATTTGTCTACTAATAGAAGAATGACTAATGTTCATTTTATGAGCTGCTTCAGATATATTAAGGTCTAAAGCAACATTATGAAAAATTTTTAGTTTATCCCAGTCCATGATTTATATTCGCCTGCTTAAATATATTTATACTATCGATTTTCTTATTAAACAATGACCAGTCATCATTATTATCTATATCACGCCAAATTTTTTCTATTTCATCATACAGAAGTGTTTCCTTTGGAATTTGAGTCAAAGACTTAACATCTAGATTATTGAAAATTTCATGATTTTTAAAAATTGAATCTAAATCATAATTTTTATATTTTCGTTTAATTTCAGTTTGAATATTTAATCTCTGTCTTCCTCCTCTGAGGTCGTTGTATACCTCTTCGTAAAGGTAAGGGCTCTTTAGTAATATTTCATAAACATCATTTAATAATTTTTGATTATGCAATTGCAGTTTGTTGGGTTTAAGAGACAATCTTTTAAAAAATAATCTTATAACTTCTTTATTATAAAGATCTATATATTTTTTTAATTCTTCTATTATTAATTCTCTTTCTATAAAAAGTGTCATGATTGAAGCTAATTGTTGAACATTCCAAAAAATAGAATCAACTTGATTTGAAAATTTATAAAGACCGGAATGATCAAAATAAGCTGCTACTTTCTCTGGATCATATTTTTCCATCATACGATAAGGCCCATAGTCAAAACTTTCTCCGGTTATGTTAATGTTATCAGTATTGAGAACGCCGTGGACAAAGCCAAAAATGTTATAAGAGGCAGCTAATTTTGCACAATTCTGAACGACTACAGAAAAAAAATTCAATGGTGTATTCTCCGCATCACTAAAAGAAAAGTAATATTTTCCAACTGATTTTATTAATTTCTCTAAACTCTGATTATCTTGGTGATATGCATGATATTGAAAAGTTCCAATCCTGATATGGGAATGAGATATTCTTACTAAAACACTAGATCTCGTTGGGGAAGGTTCATCACTTCGATATAAATCTTCACCTGTTTCAATTAATGAGAGGGATCGAGAAGTTTTAAGGCCCATTGCTTCTAAATAAGAAGAACAAAGCACTTCTCTTATACCTCCTTTTAAAGTTAATCGACCATCGCCACTGCGAGAATAGACTGTTTTTCCGCTTCCTTTAGTTCCTAAGTCAAACAGCTTTTTATCTTTGTAAAACTGGGCAATAGTAAAGCCCCTACCATCTCCGATTTCAGGATTATAAACTCTAAATTGGTGGCCATGATATTTCATGGCTAAATTAGAGTTAGATGGTAAGTATTCACTCTCAAATTTTCCAAAAAGATTAACCCAGTCTTTGTTATTTAGTTTTGTAAATTCTTCAAAATTATTGTTACGGAATCTTATCTTATACTCTGGAAAACTTGGGGACTTGGATTTTTTATAGAATTTATCACTTAAAAATTTATATGGCGATAATAATTGAGTCTTCAGTTCTGATTTCAAAGGAATTCTTAATATATTTCTTTTTAAATTAAAAGTATCTATATTTTTCTTATGCTTAATATATTCTGTGTAAAATAGTCAAATGTTTGGATTGGAAATATTAAAAAGTAGGCTAAAAGATGCACCTAAAACATCTGGTGTTTACCTTTTTAAAAATAAAAAAGATATTCCAATCTATATTGGTAAAGCTATTAATATTAAAAGAAGATTATCTAATTATGGTAATCTACCAAAGTTACCAAGGAGACTACAAAAAATGGTGTCTCAGACGGTTAATATAGATTTTGAACTTACTGAGTCAGAGAGAAACGCACTTTTATTAGAAGCTTTACTCATTAAGAAATTTTCTCCTAGATATAATATTCGTCTAAAAGACGATAAAAGTTTCCCCTTAATTAAAATAACAAATGGGGCTTTTCCAAGACTAACTAGATTCAGGAATGATTTTTCAAATAAGGATAAAGTATTTGGGCCTTTTACATCAGCTTTAAAAACTGACAAAGTAATAAAAATATTGCAAAAATCTTTTAAACTCAGAAGTTGTAATGACTCAGAGTTTAAAAATAGAACTAGACCGTGTTTGCTTTATGACCTTAAACAATGTTCTGCTCCATGTGTAAGCAAAGTTGATGAAAATGAATACAAAAATCAGGTAAGCGATACCATAAAATTTTTTCAAGGTAGTCAGAAAAAAATATTTAATAAACTAGAGAAACAAATGGTTTATTTTAGTGAAAGTCAAAATTATGAAAAAGCTGCAGAATTAAGAGATAGCATTCAATCATTAAATTATATTATTAGAGAAGAAGTAAAAATAAGTACCCAAGAGACTAATTTTGATTATATCCATATTGATAATAAAAAACATTTCTCAATTTATATTGGTTTTATTAGATATGGGAGATATCTCGGAGGAAATTTAATATACTATTCTGATAGATTTGAAGAAGATATTGATCCTACTTCATTAATTATACAATTTTATTTAAAAAGTTTTAGGCCAAAAAAAATAATTATTTCTAAGAAAATTCAAGGGTATAACGAATTAAAATCTATTATGAAAGAAAACTACAAAATAGATGTATCTCTAAAAAGTAATAATATTGTAGGTATACAAAAAATATCAAATCTTACTGCTAAACGTAGTGATAAAGAGGTAAGTCTTCAAAAACAAAAATATATTAATAATCAAGAAATTTTAAACTTACTGAAGACTAAATTTAATATCAAAAATAATGTAGAACGAGTAGAAGCCTATGACAATAGTTTTTTTGGAAATAATTATGCGGTTGCTTCATATGTAGTATTTAATGAAGAAGGTTTCAGTATTAAGGACTCAAGAACTTACAAATTTAAAGACTATGATTTAAAAAAATTTGGCGATGCAGACTTAATGAGAAAAGTATTTAAATCTCGCTTTTCCAAAGATGATAAGATTTTACCAGATATAATTATCATAGATGGTGCGCACCCTTACTTAAAGATATGTCAAGAAGCTATCAATGAAAGTGGTATAAACGAAGATATTAAATTAATTGGTGTTTCTAAAGGTTTCAAGAGGGATTTCAGGTTTGATAGATATCATTTAATAAATGAGAAAAATATATCTTTAAAAGATAATCCTCAAATAGAGGGATTTATTCAAAAAATGAGAGATCAAGCTCACAAACTATCTAAAAAAAATAGTCTGAAAAGGATGTCCGATTCATTAAAAACTAGTTTTTTAGATGACATAGACGGCATAGGAAAAGTAAAAAAAATGAGAGTTATCAATTTTTTTGGAAGTGTACAAAATTTAAAGCGGGCAAATAAAGACGAGTTAAATCAAATAAAAGGTTTAAGTTCAAAAAATATAAAGGCTATATTAGATAAGATAAATGGCTAGGATCTACACAATACCTAATATAATAACTTTTGTTAGAATTATATTAATACCCATAATTTTATATTTACTTTTTTCAGATAACTCTAATGTTGTTCTTATAGCTGGGTTATTATTTATAGTTTCTTCAATATCTGATTATTTTGATGGATATTTAGCTAGAACTTTAAATCAATCCTCTAAACTTGGTACTTTACTAGATCCGATTGCTGATAAACTTTTAATTGCTGCGGTTATCATTGTTTTAATTGATACAAGAGTAATTGCTGATGTTCATGTTATTCCTGCTATAATTATTTTGTTAAGAGAAATAGCAATTTCAGGGCTAAGAGAATTTTTAGCAAAATTGAATACTGATATGCCAGTTAGTAAGTTAGCTAAATATAAAACTACTTTTCAAATGGTTAGTTTATCTATTCTTATAATAAGCTTAGGTTTTGAGTTAAATGATTTCTTATGGAATTTAGGTTTAGTTACATTGTGGCTTGCTGCTATAATTACTTTGCTATCTGGATACAATTATGTTGCGAAAGGTCTTAAGCATATTTGAATATTACAATAAAATATTTTTCCTGGATAAGGGTTAAGCTAAAAAAGAGCCATGATCTAATTGAATTAAATGAAACAATAAGCCTCAAAGAATTAAAGAATAACCTCATTTCAAAAGACCCTATATTTATAGAAATTTTTAAAGATGATAGTGTAAAGTACTTCCTTAACTTAAAAGAGTTAAACGATGATGATAGAATACTAAATGATGGTGATGTCTTAGCTTTTCTGCCACCTGTCACAGGTGGATAATGATAAAAATTATAAAAGAAAGTTTTGATCTAGAAAATGAGTTCAAAAAAATATCTTCTAAAAAAAATGGTGCGTATAGTTTTTTTTTGGGAACAGTAAGGTCTGATTTAAGTTTTTCAAATAATGAAATTAAAGGAATATATTTAGAATGTTACGAAGAATTGGCAATATCTCAGCTTGAAAAAATTAGACTACAGGCTTTAAAAAAATGGGATCTTAGTGAATGTTTAATAATTCATAGAATAGGAAGATTAAACTTAGGAGAAAAAATAGTATTAGTAATTACCTCATCGTCTCACCGATCAAATTCTATAGAGGCGTGTGAGTATGTAATTGATAGCTTAAAGATAGATGTTGCTTTTTGGAAATTTCATTTATTAGACAACGAAGAGAAAGAAATGGTCTATCAAAAAAATAAAGATAATAAAAAAATGTTAAAATGGAGAGAAATTATTAATTAATCGTTGTCTTCATAATTAGGGTCTACTTCTTTCATATATAGACGTGATATCTTAGTTGTAATATCTCCAACTTTAAAATTTTGATTGTCAATTTTACCAACTGGGGTTACCTCGACAGCAGATCCTGTAAGAAAAATTTCTTCAGCTTTTGAAATTTCATCAGGATATATATCTCTTTCGATTACGTTAATACCCTGATTTTTTGCAATTTCTATAACAGCTTGTCTTGTAATACCATTTAAGAAACAATCAGGTACAGGGGTATGAATTTCATCATTAATCACTAAAAAGATATTTGAACCAGTAGACTCACTTACTCTTCCTTTATAATCCAGCATCAAAGCATCGGTATAACCATTCTTTTCAGCCTCATGTTTACTTAAAGTGCAAATCATATATAGACCAGCTGCTTTAGTGTCTGTTGGTATACATTCTGGAGGAGGTCTTTTCCAAACAGCTGTTTGAAGAGATATTCCTTTTAATCGATCTTCTTTTGTGAAATAACTAGGCCATTCCCAAGTAGCAACCGCTACATTAATCTTATTTTTTTGAGCAGATATAGCCATCATTTCACTTCCTCTCCAAATTACAGGACGAACGTAACCATACTTTATATTCATTTTTTTAATAATTTCCTCATGGGCTCTATTTATCTCATCTTTAGAATAAGGCACTTCGATGCCCATTCTTTGTGCAGAAAAAAATAACCTATCAGTATGTTTTTCTAATTTATAAATTTTTTCCCCATAAACTCTTAAACCTTCAAAAACACAACTTCCATAATGCAAACCATGGTTAAGCACGTGAGTAGTGGCATTTTGCCATTCAACAAATTCACCGTTATACCAGATAAAACCAATTCTTTTATCAAAGGGGATAATTTCCATAATTCGAAATAATGTAATATTATTTATTAAAATTCACAATATAATTATATTTATATCTTATGAATTTAAGTTTTGCCGATACTTTATATTTTAAAAAAGA
>CABZOW010000011.1 GCA_902527525.1 uncultured Alphaproteobacteria bacterium
ATATTAATGCTTTGATAAAAGATTTATCTGATACTAATGAAAATAGTTCCATATTGAAGGAAGATAGAGTAGTAAAGCTCCCAAAAAAACCGATATAAACAAAAATATATAGGGCACCATTAAATTTATTTAAAAAAAAACCTGCCATAGAAGATCCAATAATATTCACTAATATAGTTGCTGCGGGTAGCCCTAAAATAGTGAAATTTAAAATAGTGAGGAAGTAACGAAAGCTAGATCCTAATATAGCACCTATCGCTAGCGCTAAATAAGATGACATTGATTATTATTTTACGAACTGAATGATACTTGTATGGGCAAAATCACCAAACCTATGGCCTTTTTTGATAATACGAGTATATCCACCATTTCTACTTTTCTGTTCTTTGGAAATTTCAGAAAAAAGTTTTTGACAAGCTTCCTTATTATTAAAAAGCTTTGCCAGTATATATTTTCTATTACTTAAATTATCATTTTTTGCTTTAGTCACTAATTTCTCAATAAATGGTCTAAGTTCTTTAGCTTTTTCAGTAGTTGTTGTAATAGTCTCATGCTTTATAAGGCTGATAGATAAGTTCTTTAGTAAGGCTAATCTATGAGATGAAGTTCTATTTAACTTTCTTTGTTTGAGTCCGTGTTTCATTATACCTTAAATGGATCTTCGTATTTCTTAGATAATTCTTCTATGTTCTCCGGTGGCCAACCTGGTAAGTCCATTCCCATAGAAAGGCTCATTGAGGATAGAACCTCCTTAATTTCATCAAGGGACTTTCTACCAAAATTTGGTGTCCTAAGCATTTCACCTTCTGTTTTCTGAACTAAATCACCAATATAAAAAATATTATCATTTTTTAGACAGTTCGCTGATCTAACAGATAGCTCAAGTTCATCAACTTTCTTAAGTAGATTTTTATTGAACTGCGGTTCGTTTGAAGATTGTAGTTTTTTTCTTTCATCTTCAGTTGGTTCTTCAAAGTTAATGAAAGGTTTGAGTTGATCTTGAAGAATTCTTGCAGCTAATGCAGCAGCATCATCTGGAGATACTGTTCCATTTGTTTCTATATCTAAGATAAGTTTATCAAACTCAGTGTCTTGACCAATACGAGAATTTTCAACATTAAATGAAACTCTTTTTACAGGACTGTAGGTGGCATCTAGCATAATTTGACCTACACTTTTATTTTCATTATCTTTATTTTTTTCAGCTGATATGTATCCTTTATTTATATCTAGAAATATTTCTAAATTTACTTCTCTGTTAGAGTCAACATTCATTATCACAGCATCTTTATCTACTATTTCAACTTCAGGGTTTTCTTCAAAATCTGAGGAAAGAACTTCTTTAGGGCCTTTTACATTTAAACTTAACTTTTGAGAGTGATTACTTTTAGAATTGAAAGTAACGTTTTTAAGGTTCATGATAATATCAGTTACGTCCTCTCTAACGCCCTCTATTGTAGAAAATTCATGAAGCACACCATTAATTTTAATTGAAGATATGGCAGTACCTTGTAACGATGACAAAAGTACTCGCCTTAAGGCATTTCCTAGAGTAGTACCGAAGCCTTTTTCCAAAGGTTCAATAACTACTGTTCCAAATTTTTTATTATCGCTGATTTTATAATCAACTTTGTTTGGTTTTACTAAGGTAATCCAATTATTCTCTATCAATTTTAACTCCTATAAATTTAGTTTATACTCTTCTTTTCTTTTTAGGTCTGCATCCATTATGTGGAAGCGGTGTAACGTCTTTAATATTATTTATAATGAATCCAATATTTTGTAATGCTCTAAGAGCTGACTCTCTACCAGATCCGGGGCCTTTCATAAGAACATCAAGTTTTCTTAGTCCACTGTCATAAGCTTTTTTTCCTGCTGCATCTGTTGCAATTTGTGCAGCATAAGGAGTAGATTTTTTTGAACCCCTAAATCCCATGGATCCACTGGAGGACCATGATACTGCATTACCACTTACATCAGAAATAGTGACAATTGTATTGTTAAAAGAACTTTTGATATGAACAACACCATTTTGTCCAAAATTTTTTTTTGATTTTTTTTTATCAGAAGTTTTTTTTTCAGTTTTTGCCATTTTATTTAGTTACTTTTTTCTTTCCTGCAATAGCTACAGCCTTACCTTTTCTTGTTCTTGCATTTGTGTGTGTTCTTTGACCCCTTGTAGGGAGTTGTTTTCGATGTCTTAAACCTCGATAGCAACCTAAATCTTTTAATCTTTTAATATTTTGAGATACTACTCTTCTAAGATCACCTTCAACTGTATAGTTTTCATCTATAGATTTTCTAATTTTAGAAATCTCATCCTCAGAAAAATCTTTTAACCTCTTAGTGGGATCTAAACTGTTTGCTTTTAAAATGTCCAATGCATATTTAGCACCAATTCCATGGATATATGTAAGAGAAACTAATGCTCTTTTATTTACTGGTAAATTTACGCCTGCTATTCTTGCCAATTGAGATCTCCTGAAGGGGTGAAAATATTGAAAAAGTATTTAAAAGTCAATATAAATTACCTCAATTTAATCCAAGTTTATCAACGATTTTAGCAGTTACAGCGTTGATTTCATCATTAGCCTGGATATCATTAACTTGATAGTTTTTTTTGAGTGAATTTGTTATTTCTTGATGAGATTTTTTATAGATTTGTAATCTTTTCTCAAAAAAACTATCGTCCGCCCTAGACTCTTCCATCGATCTTTTTTTTATTCTTTGAAGAAGTTGACTGTCATCAACTTCAAAGTTGATAATACTTAGTTCTTTATTATCGAATATTTCAAGAAGTGAGTCGGCTTGAATAGAACTTCTAGGAAACCCGTCAATCAATATCTGTTCATTGGATAGAGAGTTTACTTTTTCCTTTAATACTGAGATTACAACAGTATCCTCGATTAAATCACCATTATCCATTTTATGTTTAATTTCTTTACCTAAAATACTTTCATCTTGAGATTTCTCTTTTAGAAGAGAACTAACAGTTAAAATATTTAAATCTGGTAAAATACTGTCTTTTAAGATATTAGCTTGTGTCCCCTTACCACAACCGGGAGGGCCAATAAAAACTATAACCATTTACTTTTATAAATTTTGTTTTTACTTAATAGTTTTTCATATTGAGATGAAAATAATTGTGTTTGAATTTGTGAAAAGAAATCCATAGCTACAATCACAACAATCAAAAGACTTGTTCCTCCTAAATAAAAAGGAACTGATAATCTAGCAATTAAGAATTCAGGAATTAAAGCAATTAATCCTAAGTATACTGCACCTACGAATGTTAATCGATAAATAACGTGTTCTAAATAAGTGGCAGTTTGTTCTCCTGGTCTATAACCTAAAACAAAACCACCATTATTTCTTAAGTTTTCCGCCTGTTCTTTAGGATTGAAAACAATACTAGTATAGAAAAATGCAAAGAAAACAATTAGACCGAAAAAAAAGGCCATATAAAGTGGCTTACCATGAGATAAGTAAAAACCTAAACTAGATAAGAAACCGGAACTTTCAGGTGAAAAATTAGAAATAGTGTTTGGAAATAATAATAACGATGAAGCAAAAATGGCAGGAATAACACCAGCTATATTTATTTTAATAGGAAGATAAGAGGATTGGCCACCAAATACCTTATTTCCCACTTGGCGTTTAGGGTATTGAACTAATAACCTTCTCTGAGCTCTTTCTATGAAGACGATAACAACTATGAGTATAAGAAGTAAGAAAATAATTGATATGATTGCAATAGCTGAGAGTGCACCAGTTCTTCCTAATTCAAAGGTGTTAAAAATAGCAAAAGGAAGATTAGCAACAATACCTGAAAAAATTATTATTGAAATTCCACTTCCAAAACCATTTTCAGTTATTTGCTCACCTAACCACATTAAAAATATAGTTCCTGATGTCATAGTTATAACAGCAGATATTTGAAAAAAAGCAACACTTCCTAAAGTTGGGTCAACTGTATCAGACAAATTTAGTATACCGTTTGAGATACCGTAGCTCTGAAAAAGACCCAAAACTATTGTTAAATATCTAGTATACTGTTGAATTTTTTTCCTACCTTGTGTACCCTGCTCTTTTAAAGCCTTTAAGCTATCAAAAGAAGATTGCATCAATGTCATTATAATAGATGCGGAAATATAAGGCATAACCCCTAGTGTAAAAATTGACATACGCATTAAAGCACCACCGGAGAACATATCAAATATTCCTAAAATTCCGCCTCGATGTTGTTCGAAAATTTGTTCTAAGACAGCCGAATTAATACCTGGAACAGGAATATAAGTTCCTAGTCGGTAAACAGCGATTGCAAATAAAACAAAACCTAATTTTTTAAATAAGCCTGAGCTTTTAATTGCTTCGCTATAATCAATACTAGGTACTTTGATATTCATAATCTAAAAATTATGATGTAGACCCACCAAGATCTTCAATTCTTTTCTTTGCTCCAGGAGTTACCTTGAAGTCCTTAAATTGGAGCTTTTTTTTAAATTGGATTGAGTCAATTAATTTTATAGATTTTTTATGGTCTTTCTTTTTAAGAAAACCCGCCTCAATTAGAAACTTAATATCAATTAAAGAATTTTCATCGAATTTGTTAAAACTTACTAAAGACATTGATAAAGAGTTAGGGTTAATTTTTTTTGGTGAATTAAAACCTCTTTTAGGAGTTTTTCTATAAATAGGCATCTGTCCACCCTCAAAGTTTCGAACTGCAACACCTGATCTAGATTTTTGTCCTTTATGGCCTCTACCTGCTGTTTTTCCTAAACCAGTGCCAATTCCTTTACCTTTTCTTTTTCTTGAAGTTTGGCGTTGTTTGGAAATTTGATTAATCATTATTAATTTTCTCTTTTACTTATGACAGAATTTATTTGTATACTTCTTCTAGCAGATACTGATTTTGGTGTATTTATGCACTTAAGAGCTTTAATTGTGGAACGAACAATATTATGTGGGTTTTTTGTACCTATTGCTTTAGATACAACATCAGATATACCCAATGCTTCAAAAATAGCTCTTGAAGGACCACCCGATATTATTCCAGTTCCTTTTGGTGCAGATCTGAGGATTACAGTACTTGAAGAAAACTTTGCCTTAACATCATGGTGGATGGTTCTACCCTCTCTTAGAGGAATTCTTACCATAGTTTTTTTAGCTTCTTCCGAAGCTTTTCTAATAGCCTCAGGTACCTCTTTTGCCTTACCTGATCCAAAACCGACTCTTCCTTGACCGTCACCACTAACAACGAGTGCTGCGAAACCAAATCTTCTTCCACCTTTAACAACTTTAGATACTCTTCTTACTGAAATTAGTTTTTCTATAAAATCTTTGTTTGCATTATTATCTAACATTAGAACGATAATCCTTTTTCTCTTGCTGCATCAGCCAATACTTTAAGTCTTCCGTGATACTTATAAGACCCCTTATCAAATTTCACTTCTTTGATACCTTTTTCTATAGCTAGTTCTGCAATCTTTGAGCCAACTATTTTTGCTACGTCAATTTTTTTTTGTCCTTCATCTTTTTTTAATTTAACGGAGGAGAATGAACATAATGTTTTATCGTTACTTTCTGATAAAACAGAAGCATAAATATGTTTAGAGGATCGAAATACTAAAAGCTTATGCTTTTTAGTTTCATTTAGCTTTTTTCTCACTCTTAGTTTTCTTCGAGTAGCTCTAATTTTATCTTTGTTCATTATTTTTTCTTACCTTCTTTTCTATAAATTCTTTCACCCTCATATCGAACACCTTTACCTTTATAAGGTTCTGGTTTTCTAAATGACTTAATTTCAGCTGCTACTTGACCTACTAATTGTTTACTTGTTCCCGTTACAATAACAATATTTTTTTCAACTTTTATAGAAATGCCCTCAGGTATATCAAAATTAATGTCATGACTATAACCAAGAGAAAGGACTAACTTTTTTCCAGAAACATTAGCTTTGTATCCAGTTCCTATAAGTTCTAATCTTTTTTGAAACCCTTTAGAATTACCAATTATTTCATTTTTAACATTTGCATAAATAGTACCAAGAAGTGCCTTATTTTCTCCAGAGAAGTGTAAAAGGTTATCTTTGTGATCAACTTTAATTCCAATTGGTAGAACAGTTGATGAATTTCCTAGCTTACCCTCAAAATTAATTTCATTATCTGTCATAGAAATTTTGATATCTTCAGGGATATTTATAGGGTTTTTTGCTAATCTTGACATGACTTAGAAAACACTTATTAGCACTTCCCCTCCAACTTTTTGATTTCTTGCGTCAGCATCTGACATTACACCTTTTGAGGTAGACAATATCGTAGTTCCTAAACCACCAATAGTCTTGGGAATTTCATCTACAGAGCTATAAACACGACAACCTTGTTTAGTAATTTTTTCGATCTTATTAATTAAAGGAGAGCCCTTATAATATTTTAAAGTAATTGAAATATCTTTTTTTGTATCACCTAATATTTCGAAGCTATCAATAAATCCTTCTTTTTTTAAAACATCACACACATTAGCATTTAATTTTGAAAAAATTGCTTTTACGCAAACTTTATTTGCTTTTTGACCATTTCTTATTCTTGTAATCATATCTGCTAGTGTATCGCTCATACTACCAACTCGCTTTCGTTAAACCGGGTATCTGTCCCTTACCAGCCATATCTCTTATAGCTATTCTAGATAGATTAAATTTACTATAAACTCCTCGCGGTCTACCTGATAGAAAACATCTGTTCCGATATCTGATCCTTGATGAATTTCTTGGCAAAGACTCAAGTTTCATTTGAATTTTTACTCTTTCTTCGAACGGAAGGTCTCTACTAGATAAAAGACTCTTTAGTTTTTTTCTTTTCTCACTAAGTCTATCTATTAGTACTTTTCTATTATTATTTTTTTGTATTGCGCTTTGTTTTGCCATGATTAATTTAGAAATGGAAAGTTCATTAATTTTAACAATTCATATCCCTCTTTATCATTGTTTGCTGAGGTGACAATAGTGATATCAAAACCAAAGATATTTTCAACATTTTCAACACTTATTTCAGGAAAAATAATGTGATCTTTAATACCTATGGTTATATTACCTTGGCCATCGAATGATTTTTTGTTATACCCTCTAAAATCTTTAATTCGAGGCATAGCAATATTTACTAGTCTATCGTAAAACTCCATCATCATATTTTTTCTGAGAGTAACAGAGAGACCCACTGGCATTCCTTTTCTAATTTTAAAGGAAGCAATAGCTTTTTTAGACATTCTAACTACTGGTGATTGACCAGATATAAGAGAGAGGTCTTTTTTCATTTTTTCAATAGCTTTATTATCTTCTTTAATAGTTCCAATACCCGCATTGATCACTATTTTTGAAATTTTTGGAACAGCTAACTTATGAGAAATCTCTAAGTTTTTAGCCAATTGATCAGAAACATTAAATAATTCTTGAATTGAATTTGACATTAATATTTGTCTCCTGATGATTTTAAAACTCTAATTTTTTTTCCACTTTCTATTTTAAAACCTACTTTTGAGGATTTCTTAGACTTAGAGTCGTAAGCTAAAATGTTGGAAATATGAATAGGCATTTCCTTATCAACGATACCGCCTTTAGACTCTTGAGATGGTTTTTGGTGTTTTTTACTTACATTAACTCCAGATATAACAACTTTGTCAGAGGAGTTGATAATCTTAGAGATTTTTCCAATTTTTCCTTTATCTTTTCCAACTTTAACAATCACTTCATCACCTTTTTTATACTTTTTAATCATTATAATACCTCAGGAGCCAAACTAACGATTTTCATCATATTTCTTTTTCTAAGCTCTCTTGTAACAGGTCCAAAAATTCTTGTTCCGATTGGTTCATTTTGTTTATCTAGAAGAACTGCTGCGTTTGAGTCAAATTTAATTGATGTTCCATCTTCTCTGATTAATGGTTTTTTTGTTCTTACTATAATTGCTCTTTGTACCTCACCTTTTTTTACTTTTGATCTTGGAATAGCATCTTTGACAGAAACAACAATAATATCACCAATTCTTGCATATCTTCGTTTAGACCCACCAATAACTTTAATACAGCTAATTAGTCTAGCTCCAGAATTATCTGCCACTTGCAAATTAGACTCGGCTTGTATCATTATTTAATAACTTCCCATGATTTATTTTTTGAAATTGGTTTAGTTTCTTGAATCCTGACGGAGTCCCCAACTATAATTTTGTTTTCACTGTCATGAGCAAGGTATTTTTTTGAAACTCTGATTAATTTTTTATAAATTGGGTGTGTAGTTTGTCTTGTTACTAAAACGGAAATTGTTTTATCTCCTGATTTTTTTACTACTTTTCCGCTTAAAATACGTTTAGGCACTCTTATTTGACCTTTCTTTAGTTAAAAGCGACGCAATTTGCTTTTTAACTTTCTTAAATTGTGATGTATCTGTGAGCTGCCCACTTTTTTTCATTATTTTTAAATTAAATAATTCTTTTTTTAAACTGTTTACGTCTTTATCAGCCATTAAAATTGATCCAATGATACAAAAGTTGTTTTTACTGGAAGTTTAGCGGATGCAAGTTCAAAAGCTTTTTTAGCTAGGTGCTTATCAACACCGTCCACCTCAAACATTATAGTTCCAGGTTTTACCCTACACACCCACCTGTCAATAGCGCCTTTACCTTTACCCATTCTTACTTCCGCAGGTTTAGCTGTGACTGGCACATCAGGAAATACTCTAATCCAGAGTCTCCCCGCTCTTTTTAAAAATCTTGTAATAGCTCTTCTAGATGCCTCTATTTGTCTAGCAGTCACTCTCTCAGCGTCTAATGATTTTAGTCCATAAAAACCAAATGTTAATTCGTGATTACCTTTAGCACTTCCATGAATTCTTCCTTTGTGCTGTTTTCTGTATTTAGTATTCTTTGGTAATAACATTAATTTGCTTTCTCTTTTTTATCTTCAGTTTTAATTGTTGTATTTTTACTCTCACCCTTAAATAACCAAACCTTAATTCCAATAATTCCATAAGTTGTTAGGGCCCGAGCTGTTGCGTAATCTATATCAGCTCTTAAAGTATGTAAAGGCACACTTCCCTCTGAAAATTTTTCTGTTCTTGCTATTTCAGCACCACCTAGTCTGCCGCCACAGACAATTTTAATACCTTTAGCACCCAGTTTAATAGCTGATAAACCTGATTTTTTCATCGCTTTTCTAAAAGCGACTCTTTTTTCAAGCTGCCTTGCTATAGAGTCAGCTAATAATGAAGCATCTGTTTCGGGTTTTTTTATTTCTTTAATATCTAATGAGATGCTCTTAACTGAGAGCTTTGATAGTCTATTTCTTAATTTTTCAATGTCTGCACCTTTTTTTCCAATAAGAACACCTGGTTTAGATGTATGAATAATAATTTTTAGGTTTGCTGCAGCTCTTTCAATTATAACAGAGCTTATGCCAGCGATTGAGTAATTCTTTTCAATATAGTTTCTAATTTTATAGTCTTCTTTTAAAAAAGTTGAATAATCTTTTTTTTCAAACCAAGTTGATTGCCAATATTTATTAATTCCTACTCTTAATGAAGTCGGGTTAACTTTTTGTCCCATTATACTCTCTCCTCTAACACTAATGTTAACCTAGAAAAAGGTTTAATAATTTGAAACGCTCTTCCCTTACTCATTGGTCTAAATCTTTTCATTCTAAGACTTTTACCTACATAAGCCTCTTTGACAAAAAGCTTATCAATATCTAAATTATTGTTGTTCTCTGCATTTGCGACTGCAGAATTTAAAGTTTTTAAAACTTCTTTACTTACTCTTTTGTTTGAAAACTTCAAAATATTTAAGGCTGAGTTGATATCTTTTTTTCTAATATCTTTGACAATTAAGTTTAATTTTTGGGAACTAGTTCTTATCATTTTATTAGTTGCTTTTACTTCTTTAGACATTTTTATTTTTTACCTTGAACTGCTTTCTTATCTCCTGAATGGCCTTTAAAAACTCTTGTTGGAGAAAACTCACCAAGCTTATGTCCAACCATATCTTCAGTCACATATACCGGTATGAAAGATTTTCCATTATAGACTGAAATAGTAACTCCAACAAAATCTGGTATAATTGTAGATCTTCTTGACCATGTTTTAATTGGAGATTTTGAACTCTCTTCTTTTGATTTTTTAACTTTTTTGAAAAGAGTTACATCAAAGTAAGGTCCTTTCCATACGGATCTTGCCATTACTTCTTAGCCCTTCTTGAAATAATCATTTTAGATGTAAATTTAATTTTTCTAGTCTTCTTACCTTTTGTCTTCATACCCCAAGGTGTAGATGGGTGTCTACCACCGGATGTTCTTCCTTCTCCACCACCGTGTGGGTGGTCAACAGGGTTCATAACAACTCCTCTTACAGTAGGCCTAATACCCAAATGTCTTTTAATTCCAGCCTTACCAATTTTTTTATTTTTATTATCTTGATTGGATACAACCCCTATAGTCGCCATACATTCGCCATGAACTAATCTAGTTTCACGTGACGAAAGCTTAACCATTACATATTTTTCTTGTTCTCCAAGTACTTGTGCAAAAGATCCAGCAGATCTACATATTTTACCACCGGCTCCTGGTTTTAGTTCAATATTATGAATAGAGGTACCAGTAGGGATATTTTTGATCTTCATTGCATTTCCAGATGATACTTCAGTTTTAGCTGAAGAAATAACTTTATCACCAATTTTTAAATCAGACGGTGCTATAATATATTCTTTTAAATCTTGATAGTTAATAAGTGCTATGAAAGCACTTCTATTAGGATCGTATTCAATTCTTTCAACTGTGCCTATTTTATCAAATGTATTCCTTTTAAAATTCACAAGTCTATATTTTTTTTTGTGACCACCTGATCTATGTCTAATTGTAATTTTACCCGTGTTATTTCTACCTGAATTTGGTTGTAAATCTTGAAGTAATGATTTTTCAGGACGGCCTTTAAAAAGTTGAGATCTGTCAATTTTTACAGTTTTTCTAAAAGAAGGTGTTGTTGGTTTGTAGTTGATTAAGCCCATTTTATACCTTACCACTCATATCTATAGTATTACCCTCTTTTAGAGTGACTATTATTCTTTTTAACCCTGACCTGGTGCCTCTTTGTCCTTTGAACACCTTTGGCTTACTCTTTACATTTAAATTATTAAGTTTTTGGACTTGTACTTTATAAATTTCTTCAATTGTTTTTTTAATATTTATTTTATTTGCATCATTTCGAACTTCAAAAACATATTTGTTGAATTGGGCATTAGCTGTAGATTTTTCTGTTATAACTGGTTTTTTAATTAAGTTGAGTTCCATTTTTAGTTACTACCTATGTATGAATTGTAAATTGTAGATTTTTTGGAGAATAAAATCATATCTGATTTTAATGCTGTATGAACCGAATAACTTTTGTCAGAAATAAAATATAATTTTTTGTAATTTTGAAATTTAATTACTAATTTATTATCTAATAAGTTGGTGAGAACAAAAATGATCATTTTATTTTGATTTTTATTTAAAAAATCTAAAATATTTTTTTCGTCTAGTTTTTCTTCATCAAAAACGAAAAGTGCTTTATTGTTGCTTTTACTAACTATAGAGGAAATTAAAGCTGTTTTTTTGACTTTTTTATTAACTTTAAAAGAAACATCATGGAATTTTGGTCCAAAAGCTTTTCCACCACCTCTTCTTTGAGTTGTCTTTTTATTACCAGCCCTTGCGTTTCCAGTTCCCTTTTGTTTAAATAATTTTTTTCCAGATCCTGCTACTTCGGATCTATCAAGGCTGTGGTTATTACCTTGTTTATGTTTATAAATTTTTTGTAAAGATAAATGTAAAGCTTTTTCAGAAATACTTTTATCTTTTAATGTAACTTGTTCAAACATTTATTTAAAAACCTTTACTATAGATTTATTCTTACCTGGCACAGAACCTTTGATAAATATTAATTTTTTGTCTTGATCTATTAGAAGAACCTCTAAATTTTTAGTAGTTGTTAATTGATCACCTAAATGACCAGCCATTTTCTTTCCCTTAAATACTTTACCTGGATTTTGATTTTGACCTGTTGAACCATGAGCTCTATGTGAGATAGAAACACCATGAGTTGCTCTCATACCACTAAAGTTATGTCTTTTCATAGCTCCAGCAAAACCTTTACCTGTTGATTTAGACTGTACTGAAACTTTATCGCCAACTTTAAATTTAGGGTCTATTAATGAGCCAATCTCTAATAAGTCTTCATCAGTGGTTAATCTTTGTTCCTTTATAATTTTTTTTGGTTCTAGATTTAGTTTATTAAATTCTTTTAATTGAGGCTTATTAAGTTTTTTTGGTTTAAGAAAACCTATAATATTTGCAAGATAGCCATCTCTATCAATAGTTCTATTACCAACCACAGAGCAGCTATTGTAATCAAGAACTGTGGCCGAGACCCTTGTACCATTTTCGTTGACAAATGAAGTTTGGCCAATTTTGGTACTAATGATCATGATAATTATTTTTTTATTTTAATATCTACATTGACACCAGAAGCTAAATCGAGCTTCATAAGTGCATCAACAGTCTGAGGTGTGGGCTCAATAATATCCATCATCCTAATATGCGTTCGTAATTCAAACTGTTCTCTACTTTTTTTATCAACGTGCGGAGATTTATTTACAGTAACTCTTTCAATTTTAGAGGGCATAGGAATAGGACCAATCACTTTCGCACCAGTTCTTTTAGCTGTTTGAAGAATATCAATTGAACTTCTGTCTAGAATGTTATGATCAAAGGATTTAAGTCTAATTCTAATATTTTGATTTATCATGATTATGCCAGTTTTGATTTAATTTCTTCTTCGACATTCGAAGGTACTACATCATAATGTGAAAATAACATTGTATAACTTGCTCTTCCTTGACTCATAGAGCGTAGATTATTAACATAACCAAACATATTAGCAAGAGGAACTACTGACGATACAACTTTAGCGTTACCTCGATCCTCCATTTTTTCAATTTGGCCTCTTCTTGAATTTAAATCACCAATAATATCACCCATATAGTCCTCAGGAGTTACAACTTCGACTTTCATCATTGGCTCAAGTAGTTTAGGACCAGCTTTTCCGACAGCTTCTCTAAATGCAGCTCTTGAGGCTATTTCAAATGCTAACACTGATGAGTCTACGTCATGATAGGCTCCGTCGTGAACTTCAGCTTCGAAATCAATAACGTTGTATCCAGCAATTACACCGTTTTGTGCAGCAAAGTTAATTCCTTTTTCGACACCTGGGATGTATTCTTTTGGAATATTTCCTCCAACAACAGTATTTAAAAACTTAACACCAGAGTTTCTTTCTAATGGTTTAAATTTCATTTTTACTCTTGCAAATTGACCTGCACCGCCAGATTGTTTTTTATGTGTGTAGTCAACTTCAACATCTTTAGTAATTGTTTCTCTGTAGGCTACTTGAGGTGCTCCAACATCTGCTTCAACCTTAAATTCTCTTTTCATCCTATCAACTAAAATTTCTAAATGTAGTTCACCCATACCTTTAATTATTGTTTGCCCAGACTCTTCATCTGAAGTAACTCGAAAGCTTGGATCTTCTTGAGCCAGTCTACCTAAAGCTTGTCCCATTTTTTCGTAGTCAGCTTTAGTCTTAGGTTCAACAGCAACTTCAATTACAGGGTCTGGAAATTCCATTTTTTCTAAAATAACATTATTTGAAGGATCACATAGTGTGTCACCTGTTGTAACGTTCTTTAATCCGACTAGAGCTACGATGTCACCAGCTTTGGCTTCTTTGATTTCTTCGCGAGTATTTGAGTGCATTAAAAGCATTCTTCCAATTCGTTCTTTTTGATTTTTTGAAGAATTTAATATTGTAGATCCAGAACTAAGATTTCCACAGTAAAGTCTGCAAAATGTTATTTGGCCAACAAAAGGATCTGCAGCAACTTTAAAAGCTAATGCTGCGAAAGGTTCTTCTGGTGTGTTAGGAATTTGTAACTTCTCATCAGATCCCTCTTTAATACCTTCAACAAAACCAATATCTTTAGGAGACGGAAGATAATCAACAACAGCATCAAGTAAAGGTTGAACACCTTTGTTTTTGAAAGCAGTTCCACATAAAACAGGAACAAATTTAAAATCAATAGTGCCTTTTCTTATACAAGCTTTTAATGTATCGACTGTTATTTCTTTTCCCTCTAAATAATCTTCTAACGCCTTATCATCTGCTTCGACAGCGTTTTCAATGAGCTCTTCTCTTTTTTTCTTAGCTTCTTCTAATAAATCTTCACTAATCTCTGTTACATCATATTCAGCACCAAGACTGTCATCTTTCCAAATAATTGATTTAAAGTTAACAAGATCAACAACACCTTTAAACTCTGCCTCTTTACCAATAGCCATTTGTAAAACAAGTGGATTGGCTCCTAATCTGTCTTTTATAGATTGAACATTCATTTCAAAATCGGCTCCAAGTCTATCCATTTTATTGCAAAAACAAATTCTTGGTACTTTGTATCTATCAGCTTGCCTCCAAACTGTCTCCGATTGTGGCTCAACTCCAGCGACACCGTCAAAGCAAGCAACAGCTCCGTCTAAAACTCTTAAAGATCTCTCAACTTCAATTGTAAAATCTACGTGCCCAGGTGTATCAATGATATTAATTCTATGATCATTCCAAAAACAAGTAGTAGCGGCTGAGGTAATTGTTATTCCTCTTTCTTGCTCTTGTTCCATCCAATCCATAGTAGCTGCACCATCATGCACTTCTCCTATTTTATGCGACTTACCCGTGTAATATAAAATTCTTTCAGTGGTAGTAGTTTTGCCTGCATCGATGTGGGCCATAATTCCAATATTTCTATATTTATCTAAATCCATTTTTTACCACCTATAATGAGCGAATGCCCTGTTGGCTTCTGCCATTTTATGAACTTCGTCTTTTTTCTTTACAGAATTACCTTTGTTTTCAAAAGCATCAATTAATTCGTTAGCAAGTCTTTCTCTTTGAGTTTTTTCATTTCGCTTTTTGGAATTCGTTAATATCCATTTAAATGCTAGTGCTTGAGCTCTTGTACTTCTTACTTCCATTGGTACTTGATATGTAGCTCCACCAACTCTTCTTGATTTTACTTCAACAGATGGTTTAACGTTGTTAATAGATTTTTGAAAATACTCAAGCGGATCATCGCTTTGATTATTAGTTTTAATAATATCTAGAGCACCGTATACAATTTTTTGTGCAACTGTTTTTTTTCCACCCACCATAACTTCATTGATAAATTTATTTAGCACAACACTATTATAAATAGGATCGGGCAATACTTGTCTTTTCTCTGCTGCTCTTCTTCTTGACATTTTTTAAATTTTAATTCTTTGGCCTTTTAGCACCGTATTTAGATCTACGTTGTCTTCTTTTTTCAAGCCCTTGGGTATCCAAAGTACCTCTTATTATATGATATCTGACACCAGGTAAGTCTTTTACTCTTCCACCACGGATTAGCACTACAGAGTGTTCCTGTAAATTGTGACCTTCACCAGGTATGTAAGCCGTAACCTCTTGACCATTTGTAAGCTTCACTCTTGCTACTTTCCTTAGAGCAGAATTGGGCTTTTTTGGTGTAGTTGTATAAACTCTTAGACATACGCCTCTTTTTTGAGGACAAGATTTAAGTGCAGGAACCTTGTTTCTCTTTGAGACTTTCTCTCTAGATTTTCTAACTAATTGATTTATGGTCGGCATAAGTCGCAGAATATATTTATAGTATCAAGTATAGTCAACATCTATTTAGGGGTTTCAAGCTGTTTTAACAAAGAATTATCGCGGATTTTAGCCTCTTTTCGAAGTGCTCTGATAACATTACCCGTTCCAGCTGGAATTAATTTACCAACTATGACATTTTCTTTTAGACCAGTTAATTTATCAACTTTACCATTGATTGCTGCCTCTGTAAGAACTCTTGTAGTCTCTTGGAAAGAAGCGGCTGAAATAAATGAATTAGTTTGAAGACTTGCTTTAGTGATACCAAGGATCATCATTTTAAAATCAACCTCTTTTTTGCCTTCTTTTTTAAGTTCAATATTTTTTTCTACAACAGTTATTTTATCTTTTACATCTCCTACCAAATAATCACTATCACCAGCACCAATTACTTCTACTTTTTGTAACATTTGACGAGTAATGCATTCAATATGTTTATCGTCAATCAAAACACCTTGTAGACGATAAACTTTTTGAACTTCTCTAACCATGTATTCGGCTAAAGCTTCAATGCCAAGAATATTTAAAATATCTGTTGGAGCGGGAGTTCCATCTACAATCATGTCACCTTTGTTTACTTTATCTCCCTCATTGAAATAAATATAAGTTCCTTTTGGAATTAAAAACTCAATTGGCTCTCCTTCCTCAGGATTAATTATAATTCTTCTTTTACTTTTAATGTCTTTTCCAAATTCAATTGTTCCAGATATTTCAGCTAATACAGCTGGATTTTTTGGTTTTCTTGATTCAAAAATATCTGCAACTCTTGGAAGTCCACCTGTTATATCTTTTGTTTTAGAAGAGGCTCTAGGAATTCTTGCAATAACATCACCGGCACTAACATCTTTACCTTTTTCGATATTTAAAACAATACCGACACTTAAATCGTATGTAGATGAATTTTTAGATTTAATTGGGTTACCATCTTTGTCTGTAATTAACAACTGAGGCTTAAGATCTTGTTTTCCTTGGAAACTCTTCCAGTCAATTATGACTTTAGAGGAGATACCAGTAGTCTCATCAAACTTTTCAATAAAAGATACACCCTCAACTAAATCACTAAAATCTAGTTTTCCTGTTTCTTCAGCAACAATAGGAACCGTATAAGGATCCCACTCGAGTAATAAGCTATTAAGCTTAACATCAGCGCCATTTTTAACTAATAATGTTGATCCATATGGTGCTCTAAATGATGAAACTAGAGTTTTGTTGTTATCAAATATTTCAAGTTCAGTAGTTCTATTAATAATGATTTCACTACCTGATCCATTTATAACTGATCTAAGGTTTTTAATTTTTACTTTACCATCACTTGGTGACTCAAAATTAGATTTCTCCGCTGAAGAACTTGCAACACCGCCCACGTGGAAAGTTCTCATTGTTAACTGGGTACCTGGTTCACCAATAGACTGAGCTGCTATAATTCCTACGGCCTCTCCAGTGTTTACTGGTACTCCTTTAGCTAAATCTCTACCGTAAGATTTTGCACAAATACCTTGAGTTGAACCACAGGTTATGGGTGATTTAATTCTCACAGAAGTAATATTTTCTTTTTCTAGTAATTCAATCTCTTCATGAGATATATAATCTCCATTTTTTAAAAGAATATCTCCTTTTTTATTTTTAACATCATCTGCAAGGTATCTACCGAAAACTCTTTCTGTTAAAGGTATAGAAACTTCACCAGACTCATAAATAGTATCTACTGTTAAACCACCACAACAACCACAATCTTTAGAAGTAATTGTTAGATCTTGAGCTACATCAACTAATCTTCTTGTTAAATATCCCGAACTTGCTGTTTTAAGAGCAGTATCAGCTAAACCTTTTCTTGCTCCGTGTGTAGAATTAAAATACTCAAGAACTGTTAGACCATCTTTAAAGTTAGATGTAATAGGGTTTTCAATAATTTCACCAGATGGTCTTGCCATTAAACCTCTCATACCAGCTAACTGTTTTAGCTGAGCTTCAGAACCACGAGCACCAGAGTCAGCCATAATGTAAACAGAATTGATTTGGCTATCTTTGCTTGATGAAACAGTTTTCATCATTGCTTTTGCAACTTTATCTGTACAAGTAGACCATAGACCAACAACTTTATTGTATTTTTCTCTTTCAGTTATTAGTCCTTCTTGATATTGGTTTTCAAGACTATTGACTAATTTTTGAGTATCTTGAATTAAAATATTCTTTTCATCAGGAATAACTAAATCATCTTTACCAAATGAGATACCCGCTTTTGCAGCATACTTAAACCCAACTGTCATCATTTGATCGACAAATATACAAGTCGCCTTTTGACCTGTAAATCTGTATACATTGTCTAATAAGTTACTAATATCTTTTTTTGTAAGAACCTTATTAATTACATCAAAAGGTAAGTTTTTGCTTTCAGGGACTGTTTTAAAAAGGATAACTCTACCCGCAGAGGTAGTATATTTCTTATATTCAAAGTTATCTTTTTCTACATTATAGACTTTAGTTCTATAAAGAATGGGTGTGTGAAGTTCAATAGTTTTGTTTTCTAAGGCAAACTCTACCTCACCGACATGTGAATAATATTTCTTTGGTTCTTCTTTTTCATTTATTAATGATAAATAATATATACCCAACACAATATCTTGACTTGGTACAATAATTGGCTTTCCACTTGATGGAGAGAGAATATTATTCGTACTCATCATTAAAACTCTTGCTTCTAATTGGGCTTCAAGACTCAAAGGTATGTGAACTGCCATTTGGTCACCATCAAAGTCTGCATTAAACGCAGTACAAACTAATGGATGTAGTTGGATAGCTTTACCTTCAATTAAAATTGGTTCAAATGCTTGAATACCTAATCTGTGAAGTGTAGGTGCACGATTTAAAAGAATTGGATGCTCTCTGATTACTTCATCTAAGATATCCCAAACTTCTGGTCTCTCAGACTCTACCATTTTTCTTGCAGATTTTAGAGTTGACGCAAAGCCATAAGACTCAAGTTTGTTGTATATAAAGGGCTTAAAAAGTTCTAAAGCCATTTTCTTGGGTAAACCACATTGATGAAGTTTTAATTCAGGTCCAACAACGATTACTGAACGACCGGAATAATCAACTCTTTTACCTAATAAGTTTTGTCTAAATCTCCCTTGTTTTCCCTTTAACATTTCAGATAGAGATTTTAAAGGTCTCTTGTTGGTACTTGTGATAACTCTTCCCCTTCTGCCATTATCAAATAAAGCGTCCACAGACTCTTGAAGCATTCTTTTTTCATTTCTGACAATAATGTCAGGAGCTCTAAGGTCTAGTAGTCTTTTTAATCTATTATTTCTATTGATTACTCTTCGATACAAATCGTTTAGATCAGAAGTAGCAAAACGGCCACCCTCCAAAGGGACAAGTGGTCTTAATTCAGGTGGTATAACTGGAAGTACCTTCAAAACCATCCACTCAGGTTTAATATTTGAGTTTTTAAAACCTTCCATGACCTTCATTCTTTTTAGTATTTTTTTCTTTTTGGTTTCAGATGATGTAGCTTTACTTTCTTCTAAAAGTTTTTCTATTTCTGCTTCTAAATTAATCTTAGATAATATTTCTTGAACGGCTTCTGCACCAATTCCATGTTTGAAAGAGTCTTCACCAAATTGATCAATAGCTTCTTCTAATTCTTCATCATTTAACAATTGATTTGGACTTAAACCAGACATCAAAGGGTCAATAACTATATGACTTTCAAAATATAAGACCTTCTCGAGATTCTTAAGAGTTATGTCAAGTGCAAGGCCTATTCTACTAGGTAGTGATTTTAAAAACCAAATATGGGCTACAGGTGCTGCTAATTCAATATGAGCCATTCTTTCTCTTCTTACTTTAGAAAGTGTAACTTCGACACCACACTTTTCACATGTAATGCCTTTAAACTTCATTCTTTTATATTTTCCACACAGACACTCATAATCTTTTGTAGGTCCAAATATTCTAGCACAGAACAAACCTTCCCTTTCTGGTTTGAAGGTTCTGTAATTTATAGTCTCAGGTTTTTTTATTTCACCAAAAGACCAAGATCTTATTTGCTCAGGGCTTGAAACAGAAATTTTAATTTGATCAAAATTTAATGTTTGAGTATTAGTTTTAAATAAATTAGTTAAATCTTTCATTATGCGTTCTCCCTGTTAACACTAGGATCAGTTTCAATTAGTTCTACATTCAATCCAAGAGATTTTAATTCTTTGACTAAAACGTGGAATGACTCAGGTATTCCACTTTCAAAGTTATAGTCACCTCTTATTAAGGCTTCATAAACTTTTGTTCTTCCAGCTACGTCATCAGATTTAATAGTTAATATTTCCTGAAGAGTATTTGATGCACCATATGCTTCTAATGCCCATACTTCCATCTCTCCAAATCTTTGACCGCCAAACTGAGCTTTACCACCTAAAGGTTGTTGAGTTACAAGACTATAAGGTCCAATGGATCTAGCATGAATTTTATCATCAATTAAGTGATGAAGTTTTAAAATATATTTATACCCAACAGTAACTTTTCTTTCAAATCGTTCACCAGATCTACCATCAAATAAATGAACTTGACCACTATTATCAAAACCAGCTTTATCTAAAAGATTTGTAATTTCTTGTGTATTAGTTCCATCAAAAACAGGTGTTGCAAAAGTAACACCTTTTTCTAAGTTACCAGCCAATTCAATCAATTGATCATCATTCATATTAGTAATTTCAGTATTAGAGTCTTTGTTCTGTTCATAAAAACTTGACAGAGACTCTTTTAATTGAATTATATTTCCCTCTTTTCTGGCCATATCTAAACTCTGAGAAATTTGTTTACCTATACCGTAAGCAGCCCAGCCTAAATGAGTTTCTAATATTTGGCCGATATTCATTCTACTTGGGACGCCCAGAGGATTAAGAAGCACGTCTACTGGTGTTCCATCTTCTAAAAACGGCATATCTTCTATCGGAACAATTTTTGAAATAACACCTTTGTTACCATGTCTTCCTGCCATCTTATCTCCTGCTTGAAGCTTTCGTTTAACTGCTACAAAAACTTTAACAACCTTTAAAACACCAGGTAATAAGTCATCACCACTTTGTATTTTTTCAATTTTATTTTGAAACTTTTTATCTAATAAAATGACAGCATCACTAAAGATTTTCTTTTGTGAAGTAAAGGTCTCCATAGATGAAGCATCATCAACTTGAATTTTTTCTAAAATTTCAATAGGTTTTGATTTTAGTGCTTCTTCATCAATGCTATTACCTTTCAAGAAAATATCTACATTTGAACTTGCATTTTTATTTTTAAAAATACTAATAAGGTTTTGTTTGTAATTATTTTCTAAAATATTTTTCTCGTCATCTCTATCTTTTGCTAATCTATCTATTTCAACCCTTTCAATAGCAATTGTTCTTTCATCCTTTTCGACACCTCTTCTAACTAATACCTGAACATCAACTACGACACCAGAGTAACCAGTGGGTAGTCTTAAAGATGTATCTTTTACATCAGCTGCTTTTTCAGAAAAGATTGCTCTTAGTAACTTTTCTTCAGGTGTAATTGGTGAGTCTCCTTTAGGAGATACCTTTCCAACTAAAATATCACCTGGTTTAACTTCAGAACCTATATAAACAATTCCTGCTTCATCGAGGTTTGTTATACTTTCGTCTCCTACGTTAGGCATATCTCTCGTAATTTCCTCTGGGCCTAACTTGGTATCTCTACACAGAACCTCAAACTCTTCAATATGTATCGAGGTGTATCTATCTTCATGAACAACTCTTTCAGACATTATAATAGAGTCTTCAAAATTGTAACCATTCCAAGGCATGAATCCTACAAGGAGGTTTCTTCCTAAAGCCAATTCTCCTAAATCTGTAGAAGGTCCATCGGCAATGATATCTCCTCTTTCGACATAATCTCCAATTTTAACGATTGGTTTTTGATTAATTGCAGTGCTCTGATTAGATCTTTGAAACTTTTTCAAATTATAAATATCAACACCACTTTTATCTTTACTAATATTTTTAGAGTCAGATCTAATAACTATTCTTGAAGAGTCTACTTGATGAACATATCCACTATTTTTTGCAATAACAACAGCGCCACTGTCTCTTGCTACTTTCGATTCAAATCCAGTGCCGACAAGAGGGGCTTCACTTTTAACAAGAGGAACGGCCTGTCTCATCATGTTTGATCCCATTAATGCTCTATTAGCATCATCATTTTCCAAGAATGGAATTAAAGAAGCGGCCACAGAAACCAATTGTTGAGGATTGACATCCATGAAATCTATTTCAGATGGATCACAGAAAATAAAGTCGCCTCTTCTTCTACAACTTACTTGTTCTTCTGCAAATTTTCCATTTTCATTAATTGGGCTATTTGCTTGAGCTATAGTATAGTTCTCTTCTTCGTCAGCATTTAGATATAAAACTTCATCCGTTACAGATCCTTTAACTATTTTTCTATAAGGTGTTTCGATGAAACCATATTGATTAATTCTGGCAAATGATGAAAGACTGTTGATTAGGCCAATATTTGAACCCTCAGGAGTTTCAATTGGGCATATTCTACCGTAGTGAGTTGTATGAACATCTCGAACCTCAAATCCTGCCCTTTCTCTTGTCAAACCACCAGGGCCTAATGCAGAAATTCTTCTTTTATGAGTAATCTCACTTAGTGGGTTAGTTTGATCCATAAACTGACTTAATTGACTTGTCCCGGTAAATTCTTTCAAAACAGTTTGTATGGGTTTTGAATTTACAAGATCTTGAGGCATGATTGACTCAATATCAACTGTTCCCATTTTTTCTCTAATTGCTCGTTCCATCCTGACTAAACCAATTCTATATTGATTTTCAATTAGTTCTCCTACTGAACGAACACGTCTGTTTCCAAGATGATCAATATCATCTTTACCAGCACTTTCTGTTTTCATATCAAAAAGTTTTTTTGCAACTGCAAGGATATCTGATTTACTTAAAATTCTTATTTTATTATCTTTATCTAAAGATAAATATGTATTTAATTTAACTCTACCTACTTCAGATAAATCATATCTATCTTCGCTAAAAAACATATTTTGAAATAAGTAGTTACTTGCCTCTAAAGTTGGTGGTTCACCTGGTCTTAAAATTTTGAAAATATCAAAAAGAGCTTCTTCTCGTGAATTATTTTTATCAGCTACAAGAGAATTAATAACACCTAAATTACCAGTAGCTTGATTAGCATTAATAACAGAAAATTGATTTATTGATAATTCCTCTAG
>CABZOW010000012.1 GCA_902527525.1 uncultured Alphaproteobacteria bacterium
ATTTAAATTTATTTATTGCTAATTATACTAAAAACTATGAAGTATTATCCCAAGATGTTAATTTTTACAAATCTGAAATAGATCAGCTAGTTTCAAAAAAAGAGGATATTAACTTTAGTGCATTAGTTAATCATTCATATTTTTTTCAGTGGATGATATTAAATAATACAAAATTAAATTTCAGATTTTTAGAGAATGACATACCTTTTTTTTCAAGTGAAAATAATTATAATTTTACTAAACAAAATTTATCTCAAGCTTATATTATTATATTGAACAACCCTTATAATATTTACTCACAAATCAAAAAACTTAATAAAGATCAACAAGAGATTTCGAGAAATATTTTTTTGAATTTAGACCAGAGAGGTACTGATGAATCATATAAGAATGTTAATTTTAAACTTCCAAATAAAGGTTGGCGTGTCCATACCGAAAGTTGGACTGATGCCAATGTTTTAGACTCTTTAAGAGGAAAAATAATTTCAAAAAAAGAGATATGTAATAATACTTTTGAGACTCTTAGTTCGGTAATTCTGCATCTAATACAATCAGGGGTAAAGATGGAATTAAACTATGACTTGATAGAAAAATTTATTGAAAATAATAAACCCCCCCTTTATCAAGAAGTTTCTGATCTATCAAATAAAGAAAAAAAATTTCTTAGTAAATATGTTGATGATATTTTAAAAACATTTGATATTTAAAGATTTATTATGAGTATAAATGACCATCAGTTAGAAAAAATTAATGATTTCTTAAAAAACTTCCCTTCTGCTAAGCTTCAAATAGTAACTAAAAATCAAGATACTAAAACTATCAAAGATCTTATAGGTAGGGGCTATCGCTTATTTGGTGAAAATAAAGTTCAAGAGGCAAAAGAAAAATACAAGAACCTTGAATTAAAAAAGCTGGATTTACATTTGATTGGTCCATTACAAACAAATAAAGTCAGATTAGCTTTAGAATTATTTAACACTATACAAAGTATTGATAGAGAAAAATTAGTAAAAGAAATCGTTAAAGTTAAAAACAAATTTAAGACAAAAACGTCGAACTTTTTCATTCAAGTTAATATTGGGGAGGAGGAACAAAAGTCTGGAGTTTCACCTGAAAACTTAGAAAATCTTTACGATATTTGTGTTTGTAATAATTTAAATATTTCAGGATTAATGTGTATACCTCCCTTTGATAAAAATCCCAAAAATTATTTCGATAAGTTAAGCTCTTTAAGAGACAAACTTAACCCTAATTTAAAACTAAGTATGGGCATGAGCAGTGATTATGAAATTTCTTTAAAGTGTGGTTCTAATTTAATTAGAGTTGGATCAAGAATATTTAGTTGAAAAAATTAATTTTAATATTTTTCCTCTATTTAAACAGTTTATCTGCTATCGAAGTTACATGTAGCTTTGAGGAAGTTTATAAGAATGGCGAAATACAAGAAGGTATACTGATGTTAAAGGATAAATTATTGAGATATCAATACACAAAAGAAAATCTTTTTACTATCATATCAAAGCAAAATCAGTTTTATCTTGTGAGAAATGACTCTAAAATTGTTCAAAATTTATCAAAAAATACAGAATCTTTGAGAAATTTTATGAATCTTGCTTCAGATTACCCAAATATAAACGAAATCTATCAAGATAACGATCTGGTTATAAATGTAGAAAAAAGTGAAAGCAATTTTATCAAGAGATTGTCTATTAAATCTGATGAAGTAAATTTAAGTGTGTATATTTATAACTGTGATTTTTCTTTAATAGATAAAAAATATTTTCGACACTTTGATTTTGTAGAATATAATCGATAAGAGCACTATTGATTAAATTAAATTGTAATAACTATTTAGTTAAACAAACTTTAACTAATTATTTTGAAAATAAAAACATTTCACTAGCTTCAGAAAATGAAAATTATTTTACCTCTATTAATATTATTGAGACCGAAAAAAATATTAATTTAAATATTGGTAGCCATAAAATAGAATTCCCAATCCCAGTAGATTTAAATTTTCTTTCATCTGAAATTTTAAAATCTATTGCTGATGTAAATTTAAAAATCTGTAGTTACAACTATTACCCTTATCAACGCCTCGTCGAAAATTCAATAAAAAGATCTCTGCTAAGTGATATACAAAATTTGATCTTAAATAATATTTTACTTTATAAAGAAGGAGTTGATAAAGAACTTTTGTATAAAAGGATCTGGAAAAAAGATAAATCAATTCAGATTAACAAATTAGATACTCATTTAACAAATCTTAAAAATAAATTAAATGATGATTTAGATTTGAATGTAAACTTTCACTCTTACGAAAAAAAACTTCGTTTATTGATTGATTAAAATGTCTCTTTTTCCTGCATGATTAGGGGCAGAAACCACTCCTCTTTGCTCAAGAGCTTCCATGATTCTAGCTGCTTTATTATAGCCAACTTGAAAATTCCTTTGAAGAAAACTCGTAGATGCTTTATTGGTAGTTTTTATTAAATCTATTGACTTAGATACGAGTATCTCGTCTTCATCACTCAAACTATCAAAGTTTTCATCATTATTTCTAATTATCTCATTTAATTCATCGAGGTATTCAACAGCTTTACTTCTTTTTATTTCTTTTATTAATTTGTTTACTTCGTTATCAGAGATAAATGCTGATTGATAACGAATAATGTTACCTCCATTTTTTGACATCAGCATATCACCATTCCCAAGTAATTGTTCTGCACCAATCTCCCCTAAGACTGTTCTGCTGTCGTATTTGCTTGCAACTTGAAAACTTATTCTTGAAGGAAAATTTGCTTTAATACTTCCTGTAATAATGTCCACACTTGGTCTTTGTGTAGCCATAACTAAGTGTATGCCGCATGCCCTTGCCATCTGAGCAAGTCTCTGGACATAATGCTCGACCTCTTTACCCGCTGTCATCATTAAGTCAGCCATTTCATCAATAAAAACAACTATAAACGGAAGTTTTTCAATTGACCTCTGATTGTAGCCTTCCAAGCTTCTTGTATTCTCCTCATTCATAAGTGAATATCTTCTTTCCATTTCTTTACAAACCCATTTCAGCGCAATAATTGCTTTTTTTGGTTCAGTCACAACAGGTGTAAGTAAATGAGCAATATCATTGTAAACACTTAACTCTAACATCTTAGGATCAATAAGTATTAAACGTAATTCTTTGGGAGAAAACTTATAAAGAAGACTTGCCAGTAGTGTATTTATAAAAACAGATTTTCCTGACCCTGTTGTCCCTGCAACTAAGAGATGAGGTGTTTTACTCAAATCAATTACCTCTATGTTTCCAGAGATATCCTTTCCGACACAGATAGGTATCTTTAAAGAGGTATTCTTAAAATTTTCATTACTCAATAATTCTTTAATAGTTACTGTTTCACGTTGATCATTTGGTACTTCTACACCTAAATATTGTGTACCATAAATTTGGGCTATCCTAACAGCTCCAACTCCCATACTTCTAGATATGTCATCAGCCAGATTTATAATTGTATTAATCTTAATACCTGCGGCGGGTAAAATTTCAAATAAAGTTACTACAGGACCAAGCTTTACATTAATAACTTGGATATCAATATTAAAATCTTCAAAAACTTTTTCTAGAAGTTCTGAATTAGCTTTAATATTTTCTTTATCTAATTTATTTTTATCAATTTGTTTGTCAGTATCCAAAATATCTAAAGAGGGTGAATGATAATTACTTTGTAGATCCAATTTTTCATTATCATCTTCATCCTCATCAGAAGATGTATAAATTTTGTTTATTAAAGGCTCTTTTCTAATATTTTTTTTAATTTCTGATTTTTTTTTTGTATTTTTAAATACTTCTATAAAGTTAATTTTTTGAATATTAAACAAATTTAAAATATTCTGAGAAAAAAAGTATATTAGTATACCAAAGATCGATAAAATATAACTGACATAATTATGTTCATGAAGCGCGTATAGATGTATAGAAAAAACCCCCCATTCTTCTATTGACTCAATAAATTTAAACTTAATTCCTAAATCTATAAATGTTTGGGGAATTATAATTAGGCTAATAAAAAATAATAATAATTTTATAAAAATATATGTCGGAGGTCTTTTAAGGAGTATCAAGACAGCATTTATAATGAAAAAAAAGATTATTAAATATCCTAATAAACCAAAAGTATAAAAAATAAAGCTTGCAAAATATGACCCAGTATCTCCTAATAGATTTTGAGATTCATTACTTGTGCTTGTTAAAAAGGAGTTATCATTAATATCAAATGTCAACAAAGCTAAACTTGACAAAATAGAAATAGTGAAAAAAAACAGTGAATATAAATACCTTATTGATTGTTTGATTTTCACTTTAAAGATTTCTGGAAAATAGTTATTCTTCATTATTTTAAATATATGCGTCTTGATGAAAAATAAAATACATAAATATGACTTTTTAATTGTAGGAGCAGGTCTAATTGGATCTTTAGCTGCATTAGCTTTGCATAAAAGCAAATTTAAAGTCTTAGTTATAGACAAGGAAAAAATCATCCCAACCGATGAAAGGACTTTGGCAGTTAATGCAAACTCAAAGGATTTTTTAAGTGATCTAGGTATATGGGATAATTTAAAATTTAAACCTCAGCCTATAAATAAGATCATAATTAAAGACTATATAAATAATTCACCATTAATCTTTGAGAATGTATCTGAGGCCATGGGTAACGTAATATTTAATTTTGAAATGCTTAAAATGGTTAGAGACAAACTTGAGGGCATTAAAATTTTGAAGACTAATATAGACATCAATCTTAATGGACTGTTACCAAATAAAACTATTATTATTGATAGAAAAAATTATTTATTCAAAAAGGTATTAATAAGTATTGGAAAAAATAATAATTTAAATTTATCCCATAAAAGTATTAAATTCGACCAAGGGCATAATTCATTTGTTGGTTTTTTTAATCATGATAAAAATCATCGAAACTATGCTTATGAAATTTTTAACCGGGATGGACCTTTAGCTGTTTTACCAGCTCCTTCAAACGATAAAAAAAAATCTACTTTTATTTACTCCACAAAAAATAAAATTTCCCCCATACAAATAAAATCGATAATAAAAAAAGAATTTAATCAATCTCACGGCAGAATATATTTTGAAAAATCAATACACAAATTTCCAATAAGACCTCATTTAAGAAAGAATAATAAAGATTTTATCTACATAGGCGATAGTCTTAAATCAATTCATCCTGTTGCTGGTCAAGGCTGGAATTTGGGAATAAAAGACATACAAAAGTTGATTAAGTTATCTAAGACTTATTCTTTAGACGATAGTAATTTTAATAAAATTTATTACTCAAATAGAATTTTTGAAAGTACTCTTTACTTCAGCTTTACCTCTTTGTTAAATTTTTTATATGAAAACAAAAATCCAATTAATAGTTACATCATTAAAGCAGGTTATTATGGTTTAAGGAATTTTAGGATTGTTAGAGATTTATTTATAAAACAAGCTATGGGTAGAACTAATTTAATTTAATTGACTGGTGCTCTTATTACTTACGACCTGGAATGTGTTCAGGTCAAGGATAGAATTCAAAGTATTAATTCTTGATAAAATATTTGGTGACTCCAGAATTGCTTGCTTATCAATTTTGTTAAAGGGTGCTAACATAGCTAGTGTAGATAAAAGTTGTAAATTTGAAGTTTCTGACAGTACCTCTTTATCTATATCTAATTTTTTCATCTTAAAAAAATTTGTATATTTTTGGATTAAATCTTTTCTGTCCAAGCTTGGCTCCATGTTATTAAGATCTTCGTAGTAATCCTGACAATCTATAGAGGCTTGATAGTATCCTTGTGGTGTGAGATTTCTCTCGTGTAGAACAAACCTACAAACACCCTCTAAATTCAATACTAATCTGTAATCAGGTGTTTCAATGTAAGAGGTAATTTTACCAATACAGCCCATTTGAAATAATTCGTTGTTGTTACTCTTGGGCTGAATAATACCAATCATTCGGTTTTTCTTGAGACTATCTAGTGTCATTTTTATATACCTCTCCTCAAAAATATTCAGAGGAAGTTTTCCGAAAGGAAGTAACAACACGTTATCCAGTGGGAATATAGGAACTGAACTAGGCAGGTTGTCCGCATCAACTTCAAATAATTTTTTTATATTTTCATCCATTACTTAAACATCATACTTGATAATTTCTTTCGAGCTCCAATAACATTTGGATCATTAAAACCTAGCAAATCAAAATATTCTAAGAGTTTTTTTTTAGCTGCGCTGTCATTCCATTTAGAGTCTTGCTCAAATAACTTTAAAAGTTCATCAAAGCCTTTTTCAGTTTCTGATGCAGATAAGTAACTCTCAGCTAACTTAAAACGTAAATCTTTGTCTAAGGGTTTATTTTTAAGCTCTTCTAATAACTTTTCATGTAAAATTTCAACTTTTTCAAAACTTGTATTGTTCAGTAATTTTTTTATTTTTAAAACTTCATCGTTCTCTGAAATAGTATCATCAAAAGACTCAAACATTTCTTTTGCTTCTTTAAAGCGTTTGAGTTGTATTAAACACCTTAACATACCAACAATAATTTTAGGGTTACCAGGATCCATTATTATAAGTTTTTCAAAAATATTCATCGACTCTTCAAATTTTTGATCCTTAAAAAATAGACTTGCCTCATCAATAAGTTTTGGTATTTCATTTCCAGGAATTGCATCGATCATTTTATCAACCATTATTTCAATTTTGCTCTCTGGCTGGGCGCCTTGAAACGCATCAATTGGTTTGCCGTCTACAAACCCATAAACCGTAGGTATTGATTGGATATTCAGCTGTGAAGCTATCCCTTGATTTTCATCTACATTAATTTTAACAAGTGAAATTTTACCATTTTTTTTACTAACTACTTTTTCTAAAGCTGGGGTTAATTGTTTACAAGGGCCGCACCAAGGTGCCCAAAAGTCAACAATTACAGGAGTGGTTTTCGATTTTTCAATAACCTGTTCGACGAATTGATCCTGATTTATATCAGTTACATTTTCCATTACATATAATTAATATTAGTTGTCTAAAATTCAATAGTAAAATTAAGACAATTCATATGTTAAAGTAAATAATTAAATTATTACAACATGTAACTTAATAAGTTAATGAAACATTTTAAGAATAATAATTATGGTCCAGACAAATTTTTAATTAATGAACTCATTGTAAATTACCAAAATAAAAATTATACAAAAAGTAAAAATCTTGCTGAAAAGATTACTAAATTATTTCCAAATTATTTTCTTGCTTGGAAAATTTTAGGATTTCTTCTATTTCATGAAAATAAAATTGATGATTCTATCATTTCTTTTACCTATGCAACAAAACTCAATCCAAAGGATTTTGAAACCTATAACAATTTAGGTAGAGCTTACTTGGTCATTGGTAAATTAAATGAAGCAGAGAAAGCTTTCTTTCGATCCACATCTATAAAAAATGATTATTTTCCAGCTCAATATAACTTAGCTATGACATATAGCAAACTTAGTAAATTCATAGAAGCAGAAGAGGTTTATAAAATTGCAATTAGACTAAACCCTAATCACGCGCAGGCTTATTACAATTTAGGTAATATTTTTGTTAAATTAAATAAACCTTATAGAGCAGAAAAAGCTTATAAGAAAGCAATCGAAATCAAACCTGATTATTCAATGTGTTTTAACAACTTAGGCGTTATTTACTGGGGATTAGGGAAGTTTAAAGAGTCTGAAAAAAATTACAAAATGGCTATCACAAAAGACTCTAATAACATAGATGCTTATTGTAATTTGGGTGTCACTCTCCAATATATGTGCAAGTTTGATGAAGCAGAAGATAATTACAAAAAAGCAATTAAAATAAATCCAAAGTACCCAGAGGCCTATAGCAATTGGGCATTAACCTTGATGTATAAAGGTTCTTATAAAAAGTCCTTTGAGTTATCAGAATGGAGATGGAAAACTAAAAATAATAAAAATAAAAAATTTAAAACTAATAAACCTCTATGGAGCAATGAGAATAATAAAATAATTTATGTTTGGAAAGAACAGGGCATAGGTGATGAAATTATGTACTGTTCAATGATTAACGAATTGATTGAAGAAAAATCTGCAAAAATAATTTTAAACTGTGATAAAAGACTAAAACCCCTTTTTGAAAGATCACTAAATAAGAACATCATATATAATGATGATAAATTTATTCTAGAAAGTGAGTTTGATTGCCATATACCAATGGCATCTCTTGCAAATTATTTTAGATCTGATACGAAAAAATTTAAAAAAACTTCTTACGGATATCTCAATTATGACAAAAATAAGGCTCATCATATTAGATCTACATTGTCTAAAGATAGTGCTATTAAAATTATTGGTATTAGTTGGAAATCTTCTTCAACTAAAGGACTTGCTAAGTTTAGAAACATTGCTCTTAAAGAACTAATCAAAAGTATCAATGGATCTAATTTAAAATTTGTAAATATCCAATATGGTAATACAACTGAAGAAATCTTAAAATTAAAAAAAGAAATTAATATTGATATTGAAACATTTGATGATATCGACAATTTTAATGATATAGACGGCCTTGCATCCTTAATGGCCGCATGTGATATTATTGTTACTATTGATAATGCCACTGCCCAATTAGCTGGGAGCCTAGGATTAAATACTAAACTTTTATTGTCTACAGCACCAGACGTGCGTTGGGGTTACACAGGGATGGATTGTTTTTGGTATAATTCCATTAAAATCTATAGGCAAATAGATTTAGGAGATTGGAGTGGACCACTTAAACAGTTAGAACAAGACTTGAAAAATTAAAATATATTTTGAAGATTTATAAGATAAATAAATTTGGCTAGTTATCTATATTGCCTTGATTATTCAAAAATATATAATCTGAATTGCTTTAATAGAGATTGTCAGCGGACTTTATTTCAAAAATATAGTCTACAATTCATAAAAACATTTAATCTCAATATTAAGCGGGCGTAGCTCAGGGGTAGAGCGCAACCTTGCCAAGGTTGAAGTCGAGGGTTCGAATCCCTTCGCCCGCTCCAAAACACACATTATATGAATGTTTTGTAGGAATAAAATTGGCTGATAGTCCCTTCCTAAATAAAATTGTTTTAGAAGGCGAAAATGTTCATTAAAACAAATCTATTAATAAAATTATTGATAATGTTATAAATAAACAACCAACAACTTTCTGTATCAAGTAAGATTTATTTTTTACTAATTCTAATATATTTTTAGAAGTTACTAAATTGACCAGCAGCATATACCATAAAGCATCCACAGTGCTTGCAATTAATACTAAGGATAAATTAAAAAAAATATTATTATTTAGTGACATAAATTGTGAGTATATTGCTAAAAACCATATAAGTATCTTTGGATTTAGAATTGAAATGCTTAGGCCTTGAAAAAATGATTGAATTCCATCTTTGACCTTACCTTCATTAAATTCAATATGATTTTTTTTTACTAAAGCATGAATACCAAGGTAGAATAGGAAAATTATTGATAAGGTTTTTAGACTAATAAATAAATAAAAATTTGTTTTGATTATTAAACCAATACCGATTACGGCAAATAAAGCATATATTCCAATACCGAAGCCATGACCTAAAGCTGTTAAAATTCCATTAAATTTATTTTTGAAAATGGAATTATTTATTACAACCATCATACTAGGCCCAGGAGACATGGCGCCCAACAAACATACAAACGTAATTTGTATAAATAATAAAAAAGTCATTATTTATTTTTGAAAATTTTCTTTTATTTCGAATTTATCAAGTTTTGAGGTGTTGATAATATCTCTTAATTCATTAGAGACATTAGTGAATATAATTTTTTTAGTATATTCCCATATTGGTAAATCTTGTTTACTATTTCCTAAATAATCAAATTCTAAAATTTTAAGTTCATTATTAATAAACTTTACTTTATTTTCACCAACCATATTAAAATCAATATTTGTACCAAATGACTCAAAAAAAATTTTTAAATGTCTATCAATTTGATCTACTAGTAATTGATGACTTCCGGAAATTAGATAAACGACTCGATGACGATTTTTTACATCTTTTATATAGTCTAAGGCAGAACTATTAAAATTTAATTCATCAATAGGAACAATATAACTTTCAGAAATTTTTTCTTTTAGATACGATTTTCCCTTAAAAAAAAATACAATCAGATAAAAGATAAGCTTCAAAGGACTAGTTTTGAGGCTATTTACAAATGCTAAATCCGATAAATCCTCTTTTATCAAGGTTCCATCTAGATCAACAAATAATATTCTGTTTTCATTCATTTTTTTTGAAGAATGATACTGTAATCTTAATTATATCTTTTGATACTCGTTCTTTAATAGAACCAATACAAATAGATTTTATTTTTAGAGCCTTTTGAAAAATTTCCTCATAAATTAATGCTTTTTGGTTCATTATTTCCTTTTCCTTGAACTTCTTTCTTCCCCTCTTTTCTTCAGGAAATTTTTTAAAAAAAGACTCAACAATATCAATGTTATATTTCTTCATAAAAACTACATTTTGATACCTTTTTAAAGGTATATAATTGTTTTTTGGTGGCTTATTTTTATATATATCAATCAATGTTTAAAGTGACGTTCACTTAACTTAAAAAAGCTTAAATTATGTTTTTTGATGTGTCTTTGAATATCTGGGTCGTTCTTAGATCCCATTGGAGCATATGTCTCAATTTTAATTTTTTGCTTCTTTATAATTGATAATGAGTCTACAAAAGGAAAAAATGCATCCGAAAATAAGTATGCTTTTTTTAATTTTCTAAACTTATGCCTTAATTTAAATTTATATAAACAGTTTTGAAGAGCGTCGACTCGTGATGTCTGTCCTCCAGATTGAGAAATTAAGCTATTTTCATCAAATAAAGCTATTGCATTTGATTTAATATTTTTTAGGACATTTACAAAGAAATTTATTTTTTCTACACTCAATTTATTTTCGCCATTAATATTTTCAACAGATGTTTTTTTATTATTAATATCTTGAATTAATGTTCCTCCAAAAAATGATCTCTCCTCAAATTTCTGATTAATTTTTTTTACTTTTATTACTCTTAAATTTTTTTTTGTTTTAAGAATATTTAATGCCCCTTTTTCATAACTAGGTGCAGAAATTACTTCGTAAAAGTTTTTTGATAAAAGTCTAGCTGTCTTTTCACTTATCTTTTTGTTAAATGAAACTATACCACCAAAAGCACTTAATGGATCTCCAGTTAAAGCCTTGTCATAACACTCTGTTTGAATTTTCCCTATTGCTGCACCACAGGGTGTATTATGTTTAATAATTGTGCAAATATTTTTTTTTGTACTTACTCCATAAACAATTTTTACAGCAGCGTCTAAGTCTAATAAATTATTATAACTTAGTTTTTTATTACCACTTAACTGAGCAAATTTATCATTGTTTACAAGGGCTCTTGCATTTTGGTGAGGGTTTTCCCCATACCTTAATTCATACTCATCTTTTGTATTTCCATCAAACCAATTGAATATTGCGTTGTCATATTTAGCTATTTGTTGTATTGCTTTTTTGGCAAATATTTTTTTTATAGTTTGTTTTAATGGAAATGCTTTCATAAAATTTTTATAATCATTTGGGCTCGTGATTGGTATTGTATGATTATAGTTTTTAACAGCGGCTCTTATTAAACTATGTCCACCAATATCTATCATTTCTGTAATTTTTGATTTATCTTTGGTTTTTCTAACAGTTTCCTCAAAGGGATAAAGATTTATTACTAGTATGTCAAAAATCACTATTCCATGGTTTTTCTGCTCTTTTTGGTGCTTTGGACTATTTGTTCCTAATATTCCGCCAAATATTTTAGGATGAAGTGTCTTTACTCTTCCGTCTAAAATTTCTTTTTGTTTTGTATACTTTGAAATTTCTATATGAGGAATATTGATACCTCTTAAGTATTGAGAGGTTCCTCCTGTGGAGTAAATTGTAAATTTTTTCTTGATAAGAAAATTTGCAATTAAATCTAAATTTGTTTTATCAAAAACTGATATAATTGCATTTTTGCTCATCAGTTAAAATTATCAGACAATTTGTTTGTTGCAGTTATTAAGTCACCTTGATTAAATAAAAATGATCCAGCGACAAGTATATTTGCGCCAGCATCAACACATATCTTTCCTGTCTCATAATTAATGCCCCCATCTATTTCAATGTTAACATTTAAATCATTTGCATTTATATAGTCTGAGATATGTTTTATTTTATCTACTTGGTCATTCATGAACTCTTGACCCCCAAATCCGGGCTCTACTGTCATTATAATGATTTGATCTACAAAATTTAGATAATGTTTAATTTCTGTCCAAGGTGTTTTTGGTTTTATTGCTAAACCACACTTTATCCCGCCTTTTTTTATTCTTGTAATATTTTTTTTTAAATCTTCATTAATTTCACAATGAAAGGTAATTACATCAGAACCAGCATTTATATATTCATCTAAAAACGTTTCGACTCTATTTATCATTAAATGTACATCAAAAATTTTATTGGAAAAATTCCTTAATTCAGAGATAAACTTAGGACCGAAAGTCAAATTTGGTACAAAATCACCATCCATAACATCAAAATGAATATATTCTGCTTTTGACTTATCAATATCAGAAATAATTTTTTCCATATTTGAAAATGTTCCACCTAAAATTGATGGAGAAATTTTTACGCTCATTATATTTTCTCTATAACTGAAACAAAAAAAATATCAGATCCCCCAATGTCTTTGAAGCTCAGGGGATTAATAAAATATCCATTCTGTCTTTTTATCATCTTATCTGTTTCAATCTTGTGTATTTTAACATTTTTATGTTTTTGCATAATTTTATCAATGACATCGATTGTCTCAAAGGGATGAAAAGAACAAACAATATACACTAAAAATCCACCATTATTGAGTATTTTCAATGATTTATCTAACATTTGTATTTGTGTTTTTTGATGTTTTTTTATTTGAGTCGGATCAATTTTTACAGTGACATCTGGATTCCTTCTAAAGGTTCCCAAAGCGCTGCATGGAGCGTCTAATAAAATAGAATTAAATTTATCGGTAAATTTTTTTTCTAGAAAATCTAATTTTTGGATATTAATTTTTATATTTAAACGATTTAGATTTTCTTTGAATTTATTTATCTGATTTTGAGACTTGTCTATAGCTAATACATTAAATCCTAGTGATTGCAGTAATATACTTTTACCCCCAGGAGCTGCACACACATCAATCAAATTTTTGTCTTTATAGAATTTATGTATTGAATTAATTACCTCAAAATTACCAATATCTTGAACAAAACATTTCTTATTTATTTTTTTTTCTAAAATTAATACTCTTTTACTATAAAGAGCATCTCTATTATTTATTAAACTTATTTGATAATTTTTAGGTTTTATAAACAATGTTTCATAAATATAATCTCTTATAGATTTACTTGAAAATATTTTGTCAAGCACTTTTTTAAAATTAGGATAAATATTTTTTTCATATTTTATCTCGTTTGTATTTCTTAAAATATTTCTTAAAACAGCATTTACTAATTTTTCTTTTTTAAAATCTTTACTAGTCTCTACAGTATCATTAACTACTGCGTAATGTGGCTTACTTGAGAAGTATAATAATGTCAGACTAATTTTTAAAAGGGTTGCAATATCTTTTGGTGTCTTATCATTAATATATTTTACAAGTATCTTATTGTGATTTTCATAATTTCTATAATATTCTTGTAGTACTAAAAATAAAAAATTTCTTTTTATCTCTGGGTAAGTATTAACAACATGATCAATACTACTTCCTTGTTCAATTCTTTTGATTGAGTTATATAAATTTGTGATATCGGATAAATTAGATATCTTTAGACCCGTCTATTAAAGATTGAACAACATTTGGGTCAGCTAATGTTGAGGTATCACCTAACTGATCTTGCTCATTTGATGCTATCTTTCTTAAAATTCTTCTCATAATTTTACCTGATCTAGTTTTTGGAAGTCCAGGTGAGAATTGTAATTTATCTGGTGTTGCGATTGGACCTATTTTCTTTCTAATCCACAAGACAAGTTCTTTTTTTAAATCTTCACTTACTTGAACCCCAGTATTTGTTGTTACATAAGCATAGATGCCTTGGCCCTTAATATCGTGTGGATAGCCTACTACTGCTGCTTCAGAAACTAATTGATGTTCAACAAAAGCACTTTCAATTTCAGCCGTCCCCAGCAAATGTCCAGAAACATTGATACAATCATCTACCCTCCCTGTAATCCAATAAAAACCATCTTTATCTCTTCGACATCCATCTCCTGTAAAATATTTTCCTTTAAACTGAGTAAAATAAGTATCAATGAAACGCTGATGATCTCCATAAACTGTTCTCATCTGGCCTGGCCAACTATCTAAAATACAAAGTTTACCCTCACACTCACCCTCTAAGACATTTCCATCATCATCAACTATTGCGGCATCAATTCCAAAGTATGGTTGAGTTGCACTTCCAGGTTTAAGCTTTGAAATACCAGGTATTGGTGAAATCAGATGTCCTCCTGTTTCCGTCTGCCACCAAGTATCAATCACAGGGCATTTATCTTTACCAACAATTGACGAATACCAATTCCATGCTTCTGGATTAATTGGTTCCCCAACTGTTCCTAAAATTCTCAAAGAACTTAAATCGCATTTTTCAATATAGGAATTACCCTCTTTCATCAAAGATCTTAATACGGTAGGGGCGGTATAAAAAATATTGACTTTATATTTTTCGCAAACTTCCCAAAATCTTGAAAAATCTGGATAGTTAGGAACACCCTCAAATAGTAATGTTGTGCCACCATTTGCTAGAGGGCCGTAAACAGAATAAGAATGTCCTGTTATCCATCCCGCATCTGCAGTGCACCAGTAAACATCTCCAGGATGATAATCAAAAGAATACTTATGTGTAAATGAGGCATAGACTAAATACCCACCTGTTGTGTGAAGAACTCCTTTAGGTTTACCAGTTGAGCCAGATGTATATAAAATGAAAAGAGGATCCTCAGCGTTCATAGAAACACACTCACATTGATCATCCACTTCTTGAATTAATTCATCGTAATAAAAATTATTAACCTGATGTAAGTCGTCTTGAGTATTAGTGTACCGAACCACTAAAGTTTTTATAGAGTCATCACAGTCTTCTAATGCTGTGTTAATATATTTTTTTAATGGAATTATTTTACCACCACGAATTCCCTCATCAGCAGTAATTACAAACTGAGATTTGCAATCTTTAATACGGCCCGCAATTGATTCTGGGGCGAAGCCCCCAAATATAACAGAATGTATTGCACCTATTCTTGCACAAGCTAACATAGCAAAAGCAACCTCAGGGATCATAGTTAAATAAATTGTGACAACATCACCTTTTTTGACACCAAGTTTTTTTAAAACATTGGCAAATTTACTTATTTCTGACTTTAACTCTTTATAAGTATAAGTTTTATTTTGACTAGCCTCATCTCCCTCCCAAATAATTGCTATTTCTTCGGGTTGTGTTTCCGCATATCTGTCGACGCAGTTATAACAAACATTCAATTTTCCATCCTCAAACCACTTGATAGACACATCCCCATCGAAATTAGTATTTTTAATTTTAGTGAAATCCTTAAACCAAGAGAGTTGCGATTTAGCAATCTTAGACCAGAACTGTTCTTTATCTTTAAATGACTCAGCATACATTTCATCGTACTGATCTTTAGATAAAAGGGGATTAGACAATTTAAATTCTCTCATTTTTCTCACTCATCTTCATTAATTTTTTCCATTGTCTCAAAGTAACAGGCATCACGCTTAAACGAGCTTGTTTTACAAGAGGAAAGTCTTGAAAAAAAGGATCTGCTTTTATTTCAGATAGATAAACTTCTTTTAGACCTTTTACATAGGTTACATCAACCATTCCAAATATTCCTTTTTTATCTGTGTGGTCTGGATAATATTCCTTTGAAACCTTAACAATTCCCTTAATCGCCTTTTCTGTAACGGAGTGATAAAATAAACATTCGTCTCCTTTTTTCATCTTTTTCATATTACTAGCTGCTTGATAGTTTCTTACACCATCCCAGTGTTCTGTTTTTTTCTTTTTTTGCTGCTCCCAAGACCAAGAACTAGGTTCTGATTTAAGGAGCCAATAATTTTTAGAATTGTTCATGTATCAATATGTTAGGTGTCGGTCTAACATTGTAATTATTTAATTTGATTTTTCTAGTCTTCATAATTTCGATAGCATTCCAACCTATCATTGCGGCATTATCAGTGCATAAGGATAAAGGTACCTTATGGAAATTGAGTTTTTTAATTGTAATAAATTTTCGAAGTTCTGTATTTAAATATTTATTTGCTGCTACCCCACCACAAATAGAAAAATCATTAATTGTAATATTATCTTTTTTTAATTGTGCAAGGCTATTAGAAATTTTAAATTCGAATACTTTAAACATCGTGTATTGAAATGAAGCTGAGAAATCTTTCAAAAATAATTTTGTTTTTTTATTTTTTTTTATGATATCAAACGCTGACGTTTTTAAACCTGAAAAGGAAAAATCACAATTAGTTTTTTTTGTTAAAGGCATCGGGAGTTCAAATTTTTTATTATTACCCCCTAAGGCTAACTTTTCTATTTCTGGGCCACCAGGATAACCCAATCCTAAGCCTTTAGCGACTTTGTCGAAACATTCACCTGCAGAGTCATCGATAGTCGATCCGAGTGTAATAAACTCATTAGAACTCTTAACTAAGACTAATGCTGTGTTTCCCCCAGAGACTAACAAACATAAATAGGGAAATTTAATATCAGTTACTAGTCGAGGAGATAATAAATGAGCTTGCAGGTGATTGATCGGAATAAGTTTAATGTTCTTAGATATTGATAAACCTTTTGCAAAAGAAGATCCAACTATTAGTCCTCCAATCAACCCAGGTCCAAATGTTGCAGCAATTGCTGAAATATTTAAGAAATCAATTTTTTTGATAGATCGACCTAACAAATCTAAGATTTCTAAATGTTGTCTTGCCGCCATTTCTGGTATGACACCACCATGATCTTTATGAAATTTTCTGTGATTAATTGTTTCAAGAAACTCAATGTTTTTATCGTCATTTACAATGGATATTGAAGTATCATCACAAGAACTTTCTATTGCTAAAACTTTCATTATTATAAAAAAATATAGATTCTAATTGAATGTCTGAAAATCAAAAAAATGATAGTAAAAAAAGCTTTTTTCAACGAAATTTTTTTTTAATTATTATCTTTTTAATCATAATTACTTTAGGTGCAGGCTACTTGTATCGAAATAACCTTTTGTTATTGGATATACCTCAGTTTAGTAAATCAAAGCAAGAGACACAAATAAAAGTTATAGAAAAAGAGGTACCCTCGGTTAATGACTTAAATAATAAAGAGCTCGAAGATAAAGTTGATCGCCTCGAGTCTTTAATACTAGAACTAGCACAAAATGTTCAAAATATACCACAACCCACAATAGTTCAGCCTGAGCCAGAAACTCAACAAATTACTCTATCCAATGATGAAGCATATGAATTAATTTTATCTATCAATCAAATTATTATTAATATTGACCAACAACAAATTCGAAATAAACATATCCAAAAACTTCAAAATCAATATCTATTTTTTAAAAATGAAAAATTTGAGGAATTACTTACAATCCCCGATTATACGTATTCAATTCAGCAATTACAAGCCAATGAAAATAAATACGTACAAAAAGAGTTTATGAAAAAAAATAATTTTCAGTGGTTTAAAAAAATTATCGAGAACATTTTTGAAATTCAAATTACAAAAAATTCATCAAAACCTTTACCCTCGTTTATAAATGCGATGAATAATCGACAATATGCAAAAGCAATAATCGAATATGAGAAATTAAATTCAAACCAAAAAATATTTTTTAAATCGTCTTACCAGCTTGCGCAAATCTACAATGATAATCAAAATTTTTTAGAGAATATGATCTGATGATAAGGCTACTTATAATTTTAATTATTTTTGTCACTGGTTACGGCGCTCTCTTTTACTTATTTAACAATGCTGGTAATTTGTCACTTGTTTTAGGTATTTGGCAATTGAGTATTCCTATTGTTCAATTTCTTTTTGTCATGATCACATTTATAATTCTTTTAATTTTATTTTCTTATGCCTTTACTAAACTTTTTATTTATCCACGTACTGCATATATGCGCTACAAATCTTCCAATGAACAAAAAGGCTTAGAGCATTTAAGAGATGCATTAGTTGCAATCACCGAGGGCAATACAGATAAAGCAGCGCAAAGTCAGAAAAAATTTAAAAAATATTTAGGTAGAGATCCCTTGAATAAAATCCTGCAAACACAAATTAAAAAAACAAAAGAGCTAAAAATAGTTAATGTAGAAAAAGGTTCTGATTAACTTAAAAAAATAATACCTGCTCCAAAGCAAGTCAAAGAAGCTCCAATTACAGCTAGATGACCTGCATAATTTTTAGTTACAATCCATAATATTGGTATAATCATTATAGGCATAGTGCTTGATAATGTTGAAATAATTCCAGGGTCACCATTCTTAAGTGCAATAATCAACATTGTCATACCAACACCCATGCCCATAAAACCTAGAAAAATACTGTAAAAAGTTTTTTTGACATCTTTCATTTTTTCTAAAAGATTATTATTTTTTAAAAACCCTAAGCTGAAAAACATTAATACTGCCGCAGTCACAACTCTTACATAAGATATAATAATAGGATCTGTTGCTTCAAGAGCAGGTTTCATAAGAATGATCCCGATAGCTTGGCAAAGAGCTAGCCCCGCACCTGCAAATAACCCTACATATTTATTTCCCTGAATGTTTTCCAAGTCATCATCAGGAATTGTTCTGTTAAATTGAATTGCAACTATTATTCCGAAAAAAATTAAACAACACCCAATCAATTCGATCATTGAGGGTAGTGTTTGTAAAAAAATTTCTGCTAAGATAATTGTAAAAGGAATTTGTAAGGAAAACAATAAAGCTTGTCTTCTAGGACCTAGTCTCTTAAGGCAAATAAATAAAAATGTATCTCCTATTATAATGCCAATAACAGAAGATAAGAAAATTGCTATAAATATTGATTTATCAAAATATATAGGATCCCAATTAAAAATAACGTAGGGTAAGAATAGGACTATGATACCTAATAGTCTTAATAGGTTATAATTATAGCTCCCAAAATATCTAACAATTCTAGTTGCCGATAAAGCCACCATAGACCATGTAGCTGCAGCACCAATAGCTAGAATATATCCAATCACGCGAGGATCTTAATGAGAAATCAAATAATTGATATGTAAAACTAGAAAAAAAAAGGGGCCTATAACGACCCCTTGAAATTAAATTGAAGCTTTAATTATCTTCTTTGACCAAACAACTGCATCAACATTATGAACAGATTTATAAAGTCTAAGTATAATGTCAGTGCACCCATAATGGCAGCTTTTCCTGCAAAAGCAGTTCCAGCAACCTGGTAATAAGTTGATTTAATTCTTTGTGTATCGTATGCAGTTAATCCTACAAACACCAATACACCCACACATGAAATTACAAATTGCATCGCTGAGCTTTGTAAAAAGATATTTACAATACTAGCAATGATAATTCCTATTAGTCCCATGATGAGAAATGAACCAAACTTAGTTAAATCACGCTTCGTTGCATATCCGTAGATACTCATTGCAGCAAAAGTACAGCTAGTTATTAAAAATACTCTAACTATGCTCACGCCTGTAAAAACAATAATTATATAAGACAGTGATATTCCCATTACTGCAGCAAAAGCCCAAAACGTCATTTGAGCGGCAGACAGGGACATCTTTTGTAATCTTGCGCCTAAAAAGAAAATAAATCCAAGTGGAGCAAGCATTACAACCCATTGAAGTGCAGTGCCATAAATAGCCCCCATTAAAGTAGGTGACTGAGAAAATCCCCATGCCACTAAACCACTAATCGCTAAACCAGATGTCATATAATTGTAGACTTTCATCATATAATCTCTTAGACCCTGATCTATTGCTGTAGATTGTGACTGCGAATAGGTATTTTGTTTTAATTCGACCATTATTTCTCCTTAATAAATTTAATATGGCTATTATCTTGATATTTTTCAAGTAAAACCGTATGAATATTTTATGAAATTCAAGCTCCTAGGGAATACAGACCTTCAAGTAAGCCTTATTTGTTTGGGAACAATGACGTGGGGTGAACAAAACACCGAAAATGACGCATTTGAGCAAATGGATTACTCCTTGGAACAAGGGGTAAATTTCTTTGACACAGCAGAATATTACTCAGTCAAAGGCAAAGAAAATACCTACGGTGCCACTGAAAAAATTATTGGTAATTGGTTTAAACAAAAA
>CABZOW010000013.1 GCA_902527525.1 uncultured Alphaproteobacteria bacterium
TTGGGATTCCTCATCTAGTGGTTCTTTTAATAATTCTATTAAATAGTCTACACGATCTGAATTGCTGTTTGCATGTAACTGAGATAAACAAATTTGGTGTGATAATAATACTAAAATAATAAAAAAATATCGTTTGCTTTGTATCAAGAATACATATTAACTAAATTCGAAATTTTATGAACCATTTAATCGCTAAAAGTGCTCGACTTCGTTCCACGCCTTATACCAAAAGAATAGAAGAGTATGGGGTTCAATCCTACACAGTTTACAATCATATGATTTTACCAGCATCTTTTAAAGGGGTAGAGGAAGACTGTCTTCATCTTAAAAACAATGTTCAGATTTGGGATGTATCGGTAGAAAGGCAAGTCCAATTTAAAGGTCCTGATGCTGCAAAGCTTACACAGCTAATTACTTGTAGAGATCTATCTAATGCAAAAGATTATCTTTGTTACTATGCGCCAATTATTGATGAAAAAGGAAAAATTCTTAATGATCCAATAATTATGAAAGTTGGTGATGATACTTGGTGGTTATCCATAGCCGACTCAGATATCTTATTATATGCAAAGGGTATTACCATTGGTATGAATTTAGATGTCGAAATTACAGAGCCCAATGTCAATATATTAGCTGTACAAGGTCCTAAATCTTTTGATTTGATGGAGAGAGTCTTTGGTGAAGAAATAAAAAAATTGAAATTTTTTAATTTCAAAAGATATGAATTTCAAGGCCATAAATTGTTAATCGCAAGATCAGGTTGGTCGAAACAAGGTGGATTTGAAATTTATGTTGATGATGATGAAGTTGGTCTAAATCTTTATGATAGCTTGATTAATAATGGAGAAGATTTTAATGTCAGACCAGGCTGTCCAAATTTAATTGAAAGGATTGAGGGAGGTCTGCTTTCTTTTGGAAATGATATGACCATGGAAGATACTCCTCTAGAATGTGGCCTAAATCCTTTTGTTTCTTTCAATCCAGATATAAATTACTTAGGAAAATCAACACTAGAAAAACAAAATCAAGAGGGAGTGCAAAAGTCATTAATTGGTTTAAAACTAAAGCTAGATAATTTAAATATAACAAAATACCTACCTATTCAATTAAATGGACAGATGATTGGTGAATTAAGATCTGGTTGTTTTAGTCCTGATTTTGGGTGTTGTCTTGGTATCGCAATGATACAAACCGAGTTTCAAAATTTTAATGAAGTAAAAACACTGTTGATTGATAATCTAGAAGTGCAATCACAGATGACGTCATTACCTTTCTCAAAATAACTATTGCATTCTTAAACTAAAAGTTTACATATTCGCGGGTGTTTGGAACTATATTAAATTCATGGGCACTTTTTAGTGGCTTTGGGCTAATAATGATAGCTCATACACTTCAAGGAACTTTACTAAACATAAATTCTGTTTTTTTTAATTTTACAAACTTTGAGATTGGTTATGTTTTTACAGGATATTTCATAGGATTTCTGTTTAGTTCAATTCAATGTCCTAAACTAATTAAAAATGTTGGGCATATAAGAGTATTTGCAGCATTTGCATCTTTAGGATCAATAGCTATCTTATTACATTGGATTTTTGTTGATCCAGTTCTTTGGTTAATCTTTAGAATGATTACTGGTTTCTCCTATGCTGCTATATATATAGTTTGTGAGAGTTGGTTAAATGATCGAGCAGATAACCAAACAAGAGGCCAGTTAATTGGTTTCTATATGATTGTTTTGTATATTTCTACGAGTATTGGAGTAATGTTAATAAATATAGGGACAACTACAGAAGCGCATCTTTATATTCTATCATCTTTGTTGATATCTATTGCTTTGGTTCCTATATTGCTTACTAAGAAACCCGCTCCTGAATTCACAACACCTAAATTTTTAAGTCTTAACGACTTATATAATAAATCACCTATGGCTTTTGTCGGCTCTTTTTCAATTGGAATGATTTACAGTGCTTTATTCGGTTTAATTGCAGTTTTTGGTGCTAAAATTGGTTTTAGTGTATTTCAAATTTCAATTTTAGTTTTTGTAAATATGTTTATTGGAGCTATTTTTCAGTATCCTATTGGAAAAATCTCAGATCGTTATGATCGAAGAACTATTTTATTAGTACTAAATTTGATAGCTATTGGCTCTTTAATACTGGCGTTTATATTTGGTCCATTTTCATTTTATGTTCTATTAGTGTTTATTGGTATTCATTCTGCTGTTTCATTACCTTATTACGCTGTCGTTATTTCACATATGAACGATTTCTTGGAAAAAGACGAGATTGTATCAGCAAGTTCAACATTAACACTTGTTAATGCTTTAGGTATGGTAGCAGGTCCTATGTTAGCCTCAAGTTTTATGGCTTATTTTGGACCTTATGGTTTTTTTATTTATATGATAGTTGTGTATTCTTTAGTGGCTCCTTATAATTATTTTAGAATTAGAGTGGGAAGAACTAGTGATATCTATGAAGAAAATACACCTTCAATGATTGTTCCAAGAAATACATCTTCAATTGGGATGCAATTAGCCACAGAACAGATTATAAATAAAATTGAAGAGGAAGAGAAACTCTTACAGTGAGTATAGAAGATAAATTAAAAGAGTTAGGAATTGTTTTACCCAATCCTGCAAAACCAGCCGGAAGTTACAAACCTTGTGTAATTGTTGATAATACTGCTTATATTTCAGGCCAAGGTCCTCTACTTGAGGATGGAAGTTTTGCAAAAGGTGTTGTAGGTAAAGATTTGAGTTTGGAATTAGCTCAAGAACATGCACAAAAATGTGGTTTGGCAATATTATCTGCCTTAAAGAATGAAATCAAAAATCTAGATAAAGTAGAACAATTAATAAAGTTGACAGGTTTTGTAAACTGTTTAGATAATTTTACTCAACAACCTCAGGTTATTAATGGTTGTTCAGATTTAATGCAAAAAATCTTTGGTGAAAAGGGCATTCATGCTCGTGCAGCAGTTGGAGTGAATTCTCTTCCTTTAGGCTTCTCAGTTGAAATTGAAGCTATATTTAAAGTAGCTCCTTAATTTCTTAATTGACAAATAACATTAATTAACAAAAAATCTTTTTAAGAATTTATTTTGAGAGTAGCGCCATGAAGGTACAGTTTTCTAGTGACTCATTAAAAGTGACACACCAAAATCATGATTATGAATTACATCCTATTTGGCTAAGAGAAAGATTACCAGGTCATGCCTATGTCGACAAAGATACAAATCAAAGACTCTACGAACCCTCTTCTATTAAATTAGATTTACAAATTAAAACAGCAAAAATTTTAGATGAAAAACTTGATATTGAATTCAATGATGGAGCAAAAGGGAAATATAACATTAAAGATCTTCTAACAGAATTTGATAATGATAAAAACAAACGTGGCCCTTTACCTAAAAGACTACTTTGGAACTCAGATTTAAAAGTATTTCCACGAGAAGAGTTTGAAGAAAATATGGTTAAGAAAGAGTCGATGTATAGACTTTTAGAGAATTTTTATAAATATGGTTTTGTAATTATCAAAAACGTTCCAACAAAAGATCAATATTTACTTAAATTTGTGGGATCTATAGGTCCTGTTAAAGCGACTAACTTTGGAGAGTATTTTGATGTGATGTCCAAACCGAACCCCAATGATTTAGCTTATAAACCTATTGCTCTTCCTCCACATACGGACAATCCCTATAGAAAGCCAGCTGCGCCTGGAATTCAATTCTTACATTGTCTGAAAAATGATGTCAGTGGTGGTTTTTCGACTCTAGTAGATGGTTTTGCAGTTGCTGAGTATATTAAGATCAATTACCCTGAAGCTTTTGAGTCTTTGACTAAAACTAATCTTAGATATCAATTTGAAGACAAAGATATTATTTTAGAAAACTGGGGAGAGCTTATTGAGTTAGATAAAGAGGGAGACTACAAACAAGTAAGGTATAGCACAAGAGTTGATTATGTTCCGCCAATTGATCGAAAAAAACTTACAAATTTCTATAAAGCTAGAAAACTACTAAGTGATTTATATTCCTCATCAGATTTTGAGATTAAGTTTAAGCTTAAAACCGGTGATGTTATGATGTTTGATAATCATAGACTGCTTCATGGAAGAACCGCATACGATGCTAATGAAGGTGCCAGACACCTCCAGGGTTGTTATCTAGATTTTGACTCAACAGATGGCAAACTTAGGCATTTGCATAGAAAATATGTACAAGGAGGATTTAAAAGTTTTGGTTAATAAGAATGTAAAATTTAAACACATGAAAGATGGTGATAAAGAGGATTATTTATTACTTCAAGAGTATGAGGAAAAATATGTCTCTTTAACTTATGAGAGAATTATCGAAGAACTATCAAGACAAGGAAAGAATACTATGGAGGGCTATAAAATTTCTAGACTAGATCATGGACTTCAATCAGCAACAAGAGCTTATAACGATGGGGCTGATATAGATTGGATTGTTGGAACATTACTCCATGATATTGGCGATGGTCTTGCTCCTCAAAATCACGATAGATTTTCTGCTGAGGTCATAAGACCTTATGTAAGAGAAGAAGTAACTTGGGTAGTTGAGCATCATGGAATTTTTCAAATGATTTATTACGCCCATCATTATGGTTGGGATAAAAATGCGAGGGATAAATTTAAAGATAACATTTATTTTCAAACATGCGCTGAATTCTGCGAAAGATGGGATCAAAAATCTTTTGACCCAGAATATGAGAACAAAGATCTAAATTTTTTTAAACCTATGATAAAAGAGATTTTTAATAGACCTCCATATAAAGAGGAATTCATAAAAAAAAGCGAAGTTTTGGGATTACCAAAAATTTAATATTAGCAAATCTAGATTATTTAAAGTCAGTATAAATAAAATGACATGAGAATTCTCTTGATAATCTTAAGTGTTTTACTCACAAATATAGGAAGTGTTATGGCACAAAACTTACATAATTTTAGTATTCAAGATATCGATGGTAATCAAATAAATTTAAATAAATTTAAAGGTAAACCGGTTCTTCTTGTGAATACTGCCAGTCGATGTGGTTTCACAAAGCAGTATGCTAACTTGTCCAATCTTCATCGTGAATATTTAGATAAAAGTTTAGTAATTATTGGAACTCCTTCAAACAGCTTTCGACAAGAGTTAGATAATGAGGAGGATGTTAAAGAATTTTGTTTAGTTAACTATAATACAAAATTTATCATTTCTAAAATCATTGATGTAAATGGAGAGGATGCCCACCCAATATATAGTTGGATGGCATCAACCTATAATGAGACTCCAAAATGGAATTTTTATAAATATCTTTTTGATGGTGAAGGAAAATTAGTTAAAAGTTGGTCTTCCATGACTAAACCTGATAGTTCAAAAATAACAGATTTAATAGATCTGTTAACATAAAAAAAAGGGCGCGATTAGCGCCCTTTTTTTAGGAGTACTATAAATAAGAATTATTTAAATTCTGGGTAAGCTTCTGTAGTGAGTTCAGCTTTATCAAGACCTGAAGCTTCAGTTTCTTCAGATACTCTTAAACCAACTGTTCCCTTAAGGATGTAAAAGAATACACCACTTAAAGGCACAACTAATACAGCAGCTGCGATTATGCCGATCAATTGAACTAAGAAGTCACCTGCACCGAAGATACCTACGGCCAACGTTCCCCAAATACCTGCAACTAAGTGTGCAGATATAGCTCCCACAACATCATCGATTTTCATTTTATCGAGCATTGGGATAGCAATTGTACAGAGAATACCACCTATCGCACCAACAATCATAGATAAGAAATGATTGGTTAGGTCAGGGCCAGCCGTAATGGCAACAAGACCAGCGATGGCACCATTAAGTGCGATTGATAAATCAATCTTCTTATACAATAATTGAGATAAAATTATTGCTGCAACAACACCACCACAAGCAGCGATATTAGTATTTACAACAACGATTGACATTGCAGATGCGTCTGCCGCACTACCTAAAGCTAATTGTGATCCGCCATTAAATCCAAACCATCCAAACCATAGGATAAAGGTACCTAGACATGCTAATGGCATATTTGCGCCAGCAATTGGAGTTATTTTTCCATCAGATCCATATTTTCCAGCTCTCGGGCCGAGGATTAAACATCCAGTTAAAGCCGCCCATCCACCAACTGAGTGAACAATTGTTGAACCTGCAAAATCAGAGAAGCCCATCTCTGTAAGCCATCCGCCGCCCCAGGTCCATGCGCCATAGATTGGATAAATAATCCCTGTCATAAATGCAGCAAATATCATAAAAGGCCACACTTTTATTCTCTCAGCACAAGCACCAGATACAATCGAAATAGCAGTTGCACAAAACACCATCTGGAAGAACCAATCCGATGCTAATGAGTAGCCACCCTCTTCTGCGGCAACAGTCAAGTCGTCAGCTGTGTCGTAAAAAGCACCACCTAATGATCCTATATATCCTGAAACATCAACATACATTAGACTGTATCCGATCAGATAAAACATTATTCCTGCAATTGAGTATAAAGCTATATTTTTTAATAAAATTGCCGATGTGTTTTTTTTACGAACAAATCCAGCTTCTAACATGGAAAAACCTAATGCCATGAACATCACTAAGACTCCACTAAAAACAAATAAAAATGTATTAAATACAAAAGCTGTTTCAGCAGAAACTTCTGCACTTGCTACTCCGGAGAGGAACAAGGTAGGAATTAAAATAGTTAATATTTTTTTCATACGATCTCCTTATTTGATAGCCTCAGCGCCTCGTTCTCCAGTACGTATTCGAACAACCTCTTGCACTTCAGTTACATAAATTTTACCATCACCAATTTTTCCTGATTTAACTGCCTCAGAAATTGTAGTGATGACCTTTTCAGCGTCAGCAGAATCTACTAAAACCTCTGCTCGAGATTTAGGAAGAAAATGTACCTCATATTCTGCGCCTCGGTACAGTTCGGTATGACCCTTTTGGCGCCCATATCCTTTAGCCTCAACAATAGTTAAACCTTGAATATCAACACTTGTAAGTGCCTGTCTCAAAGCTTCGACTTTGTCTGGCTTGATAATTGCTGTTATTAGTTTCATATATACCTCTCTATATTTTGAGTAATTAAAATTTATAAATTCTGAATCAAAAAAAAAATAATGCTAAGAAGTTAACGAAACTATGCATCTAGTGAATATCAAAAGAAATTCAAATATATCAACGATATTTCTATTTTATCAAGAACTTGGAAGCAGTTTTTTAGGATCAAAGAAAGGCTTTTCTACTATGATTGCATCTCTAAGAACCCCATTAATTTTAACTGATAATTTCAGTCCTATTTTGGTAAAATTTTTATCAACCATAGCCAATGCTATGTTTTTTTCTAATCGTGGTGAAAATACTGCGGAAGTTACTTTTCCAATGATTCTATCATCGTAGAATATTTCCCAAAATATTGTGTTTGGACCCGTCAAAGAATCTCCATCTATTTCCAAACCAATTTGTTGACGTTTTATACCTTTTTTTTGAATTTCAATAAGTGCTTTTTTACCAATGAAATTAATATCACTATCCAAAGATACAAGTCTTTCAAGTCCCATCTCAAATGGGTTCGTGTGTATATCTGCATCCGCGTGATATGACAACATACCTCCTTCTATACGACGAATACTTGATGTGTGACCAGGCTGAAGACCATATTCATTCCCTGCCATCATGATCATTTCCCATAATTTATCTCCCTGAGTTCCGTCTCTTAAAAATAGTTCATATCCAAGTTCTGTAGACCATCCAGTGCGAGATACAACTAAGGGAATACCATCTAATTCTAATTCTTTGAGCCAGTAATATTTTAAATCTCTTATGCTCTCTCCAAATAATTTCACCATAATCTCTCTTGACTTTGGTCCCTGCAGCTGAAGAGGTGAAACATCTGGTTCATTGATGCTAACATTTAGCCCTGAATTTACTGCAACACCTTGAGCCCACAGTAAAATATCACTATCAGAAAGAGACAACCAAAAATGGTTTTCATCTAAACGAAGTAAGACAGGATCATTGAGTATTCCCCCTTTTTCGTTGGTAATTAAAACATATTTACACTGCCCTACAGATAATTTGCTAAGATCACGCGGTGTAAGTAATTGAATAAACTGAAATGCATCAGGACCAGTTATCTCAACTTGTCTTTCAACTGCTACATCACATAAAATTGCATCATTAACTAAATTCCAAAAATTTTTCTCAGGGTCACCAAAATCCCTTGGGATATACATGTGATTATAAACTGAAAAGCCAGTAGCCCCCCATCTTACTGTAGCATCAAAAAATGGAGATTTTCTTATTTGAGTACCAAATCCAAAATTTTTTTCTGTATTTTTACTTTGCATCAAAGAGGCCCCTTCCAATCAACTAAAAAAATTGCTTCATTTCTTCGAAGATTAGGAAGTGTAAAAGGGCCATCATATGTAGCTTTAATAGCAGAACCTAAGACTTTTATATCATCGGCATTTAATTCACTTTTTAAAATTTCTCTATGTTTACGAAAATTGTTATCAGAGGCAAAACCAGAATATCTAATTACAGCAAAATAACCTGGTTCTATTTTTGAAATTTTTATTGATTTATCTGAGGGCAGAGGTATCTCATTTTTTTGAAATCTCTTAGGTAGGTAAAATTGCATAACAAACTGATTATCAATTTCTGTAACATTAACGGGTGTGGTCATTTCAATTTTTTGACTTTGTTTGTTGTTACCTGATATATACTTAAAGAGTTTTTGAAATCCATTATTTTGATTGGAGTATTGAGTTTCTACTATCATGCGTTCCTCATAATATCGAATTTCGTAAGTATCCGTTTGATAAACCACCCTATAAGGAGATTCAGTGTAAGCCATCAAGTTTTGTACCACGAGTAACAATAATAGTAAGTATCTAATCATTTATAAATTGTGTTTCTTTATTAGAAACTCCCCACACTCTCTTATCCATAGGTATCCACCCTTTAATCGAAGATTTTTTACCCACTGGAATACTTATCTTTAACATTGTCTCATTAACCTCTAATAAATTTACAATTTTTGGTGCAAGAATTAATCCTTTTTGAATAGTCAAGATAGACTCAGGATCATAAGATTTCAAAGCATATAATTCAGTATCCTCCAAGACTAACAAAGTTCTTTTTTTAGATAACTGATTATGAGCAATCCAGCCCTGTATCCCATTAAATAACTCTATACGGTACCAGTCAGTATAAGAACTCCAACTATTTTGAAACTCTTCTATAATCTTCACTGGCATATTTTCTTCTGTAAGAAGAAATTTCTCTGTATGTTTACTCAAATCTTGATTTTCTGGATAGTGACGTAGCCAAGACTCGTCATGAGCTAAAGACTTATAATAAGGGATGTGTTTATCTGCATATGTAATTAATGGGAGTGCAAAAAAAAAGAGAATGAGTCTGATCATCAATATTATCTCTGAGAATTCTGCCAGTTTGGATGAGTATAGGGTTGTAAATTAGATGGAGCTAAAAGAGGTTTTCCTAAAATATGATCTGATGCTTTTTCGCCAGTCATTATAGATGGTGCATTGAGATTTCCGTTACAGATTTGAGGAAAAATTGAGGAGTCTGCAAGATAAAAATTTGAAAAACCCTTTACTTTACAATCATTTTGAACAACTGATGAGGGATCATCATCTGCCCCTATCTTACAAGTGCCACATGGATGGTAAGCACTTTCACAGTTATTTTTTATAAATTCATCAAGTCCCTCATCTGTTACAACATTATCTCCGGGTTGAATTTCACTTCCTTTAAAAGGGGCTAATGCATCTTGGTTAAGAATTTCTCTGGAAAGTCTGAGTGATTTCCTAAAGTTTGGAAAATCATCTTCATGAGACATATAATTAAATTTTATTAAAGGTCCCTCAAAAGGATTGCTAGACTTTAACTTTACAAATCCTCGAGATTTTGAACGCATGGGTCCCACATGTAATTGAAAACCATGTCCTTTACTTGGTGCTTTGCCATCATATCTTATTGCAACGGGGAGAAAATGAAATTGAATATCAGGATATGGAATATTTTTATCTGAACGAATAAATCCAAGTGTTTCAAATTGGTTTGTCGATCCTAGCCCACTTTTAAAAAACATCCATTGCATACCGATTAGCAATTTAGAAAATGGGTTTAAGTACTTGTTAAGTGTTACTGGTTGTAAACACTTAACTTGAAAATAAACTTCTAAATGATCTTGTAAATTTTTACCAACTCCAGGTAAGTTTTTAATAACCTTAATTCCTAAGTTATTTAAATCATTTCCCTCTCCAATTCCTGACCTTTGGAGAATAGTTGGACTATTTATAGCGCCAGCTGATAAAATAACTCCGATATTGGCTTTAAAAATTTTTTTTTGGCCTTGATGAAATACTTCAACCCCTTTAGCCTTGTCTCCACTAAATATTATTTTATCGACTAAAACTTTAGTAATAAGGTGCACATTTTTCTTTGCTAATGCAGGTTTTAAATAAGCTTTGGCTGTTGAAAAACGAGAACCTTTCCAAACATTCATGTCAGCAGGCCCAAAGCCCTCCTGTCGAAAACCATTATAATCTTCAGTGTATGTGTACCCTGCTTGTTCAGTTGCTTTTACAAAAGCATTGTGTAAAGGATTATCTCTTTTGCCATGAGTTATATTTAAAGGACCTGATTTCCCTCTAAATTCAGAATTTCCTCCATGGCTTGCTTCCATTCTTTGAAAATATGGGAGAACATCTGTATAATCCCATCCTTTCGCTCCACTTTCTGCCCACTGATTATAATCACCAGCATTTCCTCTTACATAGATCATTCCATTAATTGAAGAGGATCCTCCGATAACTTTACCTCGAGGACAGGCTAAAGACCGTCCGTTTAATGCTTGCTCTGGTTCAGCCTTATAACCCCAATCGAACTTATCCATGTTCATAGGGTAAGAAAGAGCGGCAGGCATTTGAATAAATGGACTTTTATCAAGTCCACCAAATTCTAAAACTAGAATTTTTAACTTTGGGTTCTCCCCAAGCCTGTAAGCTATTGTAGATCCTGCCGATCCAGAACCAATTACAATATAATCAGGATTTTCAAACATCTAAAATGAGTTAATAGATTGTTTTAAAAAAAGTAAACTTCAAAAATCTAGCAAAATTGTTATCTATTTTGTCTGCTACCATGTCTAATAAAAACATTTTTGGCCATCTTTTGATGTTCTGGGAGCTTCCTAATACTAAAAATTTTATCTCTCGCGAACTTTGCTGTTTTAGTGACATCAACTATTGTTTCAAGTTTAGAGTCGTTAAATAAATTTTCATTATTAGATAGTTCAGGGGGTTTAAAAAAAAAGCTGGGTGGAAAATTATTATATTCAGGTAATTGTGATTTTATAAACTTTGCCTCAGGGTCTTGATCTAAGGCTTGTTTATATGGATTATACATTCTGATAGTATTTATTCCGGTAGTTCCTGATTGCATTTGTAGCTGGCTGTAATGTATCCCAGGTTCAAAGTCAGTAAATAAGGCTGCTAGGCGTGGGCCAAAATATCTCCAATCTAGCCATAGATTATAGGATGCGAACGAGGTTAGCATTGCCCTCATTCTAAAATTAATCCATCCATGATTTCGAAGATAAATCATACATGCATCTATAAAATGAATGCCTGTTTTGCCCTCTATCCAAGCATCTAATTTTCTAAAATCTTTTTCACGTATCTGATCATAGACTGGAATAAAACTCTCGTGCTCGATTGATGGTTGGTCCTCCAATTTTTGGATAAAATGTGATCTCCAATGTAAACGAGATAAAAATGAATTTATAGATTTAGCGAAATTTTTATTAGTCAATTGTATCTTTTCTTTTTTTTGAGTAGCTTCTTTGAAAACTGAACGGTGCGATATCGTCCCGTACGTCAAATGAGTCGATAATCTTGAGCAACTTTTTTCTGCACTTATAGGACTAGACATCTCAAATTGATAGTTTTCACCTCTACCGTTAAGAAAAGTGCTTAATAATTTTTCTGCCTCTTCTGAGCCCCCTTTCTGTCTATTAGGGCAAGGAGTCGAGTCGTAGAAAATTTTTGGTAAATCGTAATTTTTTAATCCTAAATTTATTGATTGTTTTATGACAGGTAAATTTGGATATCTAAGAATATCCTTTCTAAAAAATTTTGCCCATTGATTTCTATCATGATGTCCACGTCTTACGCCCGGATAAGCACACTCAATCCAATGAATATCATTTTGGAGAAAAAAAGATTTTAATTTTTTATCTCTTTCAAAAGTCCATTTAATTCCTGTTTCTTGTTCGCTAATAACACTATCAAAATTATGTTTATTCTTTAAAAACTTAAATATCTCTAAAGCGTCTCCACATAAAATATTTAGATATAAATTATTTTTAATTAATTGTTGTTGAAGATCTTTTAAGCTGTCTAAAGTAAATTGCCATTGTCTTAGAGACATGTCCTTTTGTTTCCAGAGTTCAGGTTCAATTATATAAATTAAGATCGATTTTTTATCTTCATCGATTAAGATTTCGTTATCCTTATACCTTAAATTTTTTTTAAACCAGACGATCCTGTTTGACATCTGTAATTAATCTTTGATTTTAAAGCCCTTAGAGAAAATATAAATAATTGCAGTAATATTAAGTATTAGGAACGTAAATATCATGGTTAGACTTGTAGTAATGCTTACATCAGCCATTTCATAAAAGCTCCATCGAAAGCCACTAACTAAATAAAGTACGGGATTTACTAGGGACACATTCTGCCAAAATTCTGGTAGCCAGTTTATGGAGTATAGTGAACCCCCAAGAAAAACAAGTGGTGATAAAATAAGAGTTGGAAATATAGAGAGTTCTTCCCAATTAGTTGACAACATTCCAATCAAAAAACCAAGTAAACTAAAAGTTAGAGATGTTAAAACAAGCATCAGGATCATTGCAAATGGGTGCATTATATAAATTTCAACAAAAAATAAACCGGTTGCCAAAATTAAGCTCCCCAGAATTATAGATTTAGTGGTAGCTGCTCCAACAAAACCAATAACAATTTCTGTAGTTGATAAAGGCGCGGCATAGATTTCATTTATAGTGCCTAAAAATTTAGGAAAGAAAATTCCAGACGAAGCGTTTGAGACGCTCTGTGTAAGTAGGGCTAACATTATCATTCCTGGAACTATGAAAGAACCATATGAAATATCCTCAATCACAGGTATACGGCTACCAATTGCTGCACCAAATACAACAAAATATAAAGAGGAGGAGATGACAGGAGAAAATATACTTTGAACTGTTGTCCTTCTCATACGGTCCATTTCATGCAAGTAAATTGCTATGATACCTGTCCAATTCATGCACTTTCCTCCAATAATTTTTCAAATATTGTCTCTAAAGATGTCTGGGAGGAATTTAAATCTTTTAGTTTAAGCCCAGCTGATTTTATATCTTGAAGCAGTGCGGTAATACCTGTTGAGGACCCCTGAGAGTCATAAGTATAGGTTAATGAAATATTATTATTCATTTTAAGGTTATACGTTCCCAGAGAAGATGGGATTTCATTAAAAGGCTCTTGGAATTCTATGGTTAAATTCTTTTGCCCCATTTTCTGCATTAAATCGTTTTTATTATCTGTAATTATTATTTCACCATTATTTATCACAGAAACTCTATCAGAAATTGCCTCTGCTTCTTCGATGTAATGTGTTGTAAGGATTATTGTTACACCTTTTTCTTTTAATTCTCTAACTGCTCTCCACATGTCTCTTCGCAAATTAATATCAACACCTGCAGTGGGTTCATCTAAAAATAATATTTTTGGTTCATGACTTAAGGCTTTGGCGATCAAAGCTCTTTTCTTCATACCCCCAGAAAGCTCTCGAAGTTTACTATCTTTTTTATCCCAAAGACTGAGGTCTCTTAAAATCTTTTCAATAAAAGCGGGATCTTTTTTCTTACCATAAAGGCCTCTGGTGTAAGATACGTTTTGAAAAACTTTTTCAAAAGCCTCTAAATTAAGTTCTTGTGGTACAAGTCCAATCATAGACCTTGTTCTTCTATAGTCTTTTACTACATCGTAACCATCAACTGTAATGCTACCAGAGGTTGGCAAGACTATTCCACATATTGCATTAATGAGTGTAGTTTTTCCAGCACCATTGGGGCCCAAGAGTGCTAAAATTTCACCTCTTTGAATTTCCAAATTAACTCCCTTGAGAGCCTCTAGGCCTCCCTGAAATGATTTTTTTAAATTCTCAATTTTAATTAGAATATCAACTGACATAATTAGATTGCGTACAGTATATTATAAGTCAATAACATCAAGATAGTTTATCTGTAACTTTTACTTTTTTACTTTTTTCAATTAAGTACGTACTTATTAAAACAGCAACCAATGCCACTATTATTTTATAAGTTATTTTTTCATTTAAAAAGAGATAGCCAAATATTAGGCCAAATATTGGGATGATGTAGGCAACTTGAGATTGAAATACCAACCCATTATTTTTAAGAATATAAAATCTCATTAGCCACGCAATAGCAGTAGCAACAATTCCCAGATAAATAAGAGAAATTGTAGCGTTCAAAGAGGGTCTTAATTCTGTTGGATTTTCGAAGATAAACATAATAGGGAGTAAGATAATTACAGCCCATATTAAAATACTTGAGGTGAGTACTTCATTTTTTATGTGTTTTAGCTTAAGTGAAAACAGACCACCAATGGTGTAACAAACTGGACCTAAAATTACCATAAATGCATAGAAGATATTTGATTGATTAATTAAAATATTATCTGAGAACAGATAAAAAATCCCTAGAAAGCCAATTAGTATTCCTAGAAATTTTAAAAGATTAATTTTTTCATTTTGAATAAACAAATGACCCAATATTGTTGCTGCGATAGGAGCTGTGGACATCAAGATAGCAGCTAGATTACTTTGAACTTTTACTATTCCAAATGAGATAAAAAAAAAAGGTAGAACTAAATTTACAAATCCTATAGTTGCATACCATAGCCAGTTTTCTCCAAATGCTTCAATAGAAATTTTTCTAATCCAACAGTAAATAAGCATTACGATTGCAGCAAAAAAAATTCTACCAAAAGCAAGAGCCATTGGAGTATAACTTTCTGAGGCGATTTTAATATTAAAGAAGGCGCTACCCCATATACCAGCTAATACAAATAATAGTATAAAATCTTTAAGAGACGCTTTATGCATTATATAAGAGTAAACTGAACACGCTTATTCATTTTTCCTTTACTCTCATATTTAATAAATTTAAATTCTCCAATCTCACTAGTATTAGCTACATGAGTCCCCCCACATGGCTGTAAATCAATATCACCAATTTTAACTAAACGAATTTTATCATTTGTTCTTGGAGGTTTGACAGAAAGTGTGCGTACCAACTCAGGTTTTTGATCAAGCTCTTCATTTGTAATCCACTGATACGTAATCGAGTGAGATTGTTGAATAAATTCATTAATAATTTTGTTTAACGTTTCAAATTCAAATGTTTCCTCTCCTAAATCAAAATCCAATCGGCTTTTTTCTAAACCAATTGAACCTCCAGTAACATAATAAGGTAATGCTGCGCACAAAAGATGCATAGTGGTGTGCATCTTCATTAAACGATAACGATGATCCCAATCGATATGCCCTTTGATATCCCCCGAAAGATCACTAATTTCAGTTTCAACAACATGAGCTATACCTAATTCATGCTTAATTGTATTGATAACATTGAATTTTTGATCATTGATCTCCAAGATTCCTTTATCTCCAGGTTGCCCGCCGCTTTGGGCATAAAAAGAGCTATCTTGAGTGATGATTTTATCTTCCTCAACTAATACAATTTTTTCTTCAAAATTCTTGATGTAACTATCTTTAAGGTAAATCATTTTTTTGCTTCTTGTATCT
>CABZOW010000014.1 GCA_902527525.1 uncultured Alphaproteobacteria bacterium
ACTACGATAAATTCTTATTTGAAGCTATAACAAAAAAATGTCTTTATATTAAAAAGAAAACAAAAATAAAATATCTAGGTTTACATGAGCCAACTTTTAATAAACAAGATATATCCTTTTGTTCAAAAACGATCACAAAGGGATCTGTTTCCACATCAGGGGAAGATATTAAAAAATTTGAGCAAAAATTAAAAAATTTTTTAAATTGTAAATATGTAATAATGACAAATTCTGGAACATCAGCCTTACATTCGCTACTGGTGTCAATGGATATTAAAAAAAATGATGAGATATTAGTTCCATCCCTGACATTTGTTGGCACTATAAATCCAATTTTATATACAAATGCGATACCTAATTTTATAGATATTAATATTGATAATCACTCAGTATGCCCTTTAAAGCTAGAGGAATATCTAAAAAAAAACACAATCCAAAAAAATAAAAAATGCTTCAACAAAAAAACCAAAAGAAGGGTTAAAGCAATAATAGTTGTGCATGTTTTTGGTCAAATTGGGTACATAAATGATTTAGTTAATTTAGCAAAAAAATTTAATTTAAAGTTAATTGAGGACGGTGCAGAAAGTTTAGGAAGTACATATTTAAATAAACATGCTGGAACATTTGGGGATGCAGGTATTTTGAGCTTTAATGGTAATAAAATTATTACTTCAGGAGCTGGTGGAGCGATTATTACTAATAAAAAAGAAATAGCTGAAAAAGCATTACATATAACAACTACATCAAAAGTAAAATTACCTTATATTTTTTATCATGATAAAATTGGATATAATTATAGAATGGCAAATATTAATGCCGTATTAGGAATATCTCAATTTAATAAAATTAATTTTTTTATTAATCAAAAAAGAAAATTAAACGCCAAGTATAAAAAAATATTTAACAGTATCGAAGGTGTAAAAGTTATGGATGTAAATGAAAAATGTAAAAGTAATTATTGGTTGAATTGTTTAATGTTAGATAAACCCAATCCAAATTTAATTAAAAAATTAAATGAACATTTAAATAAGAAATATTTTGCAGTGAGACCAATGTGGAATCCTATCCATACTCTTGATTTTTGTAATAAATTTCCAAAAGATGACCTAAGTAATACTATCAAGGCATTCAATTCATGTTTGACCCTACCAAGCAGTGTATTTATTAATGAAAAAATATAAAAAAATTTTATTAATTGGAGGTGAGGGCTATGTTGGATCAGTTGTAAAAAATTATTTTTTAGCAAAAAATTTTTATGTCGACTCTATTGATTGTTTATTATATGAGAATGAAACAAGTGTAATTTCTAATAATAGTGAAAATTATAACTTTAAATATGGAGAATTATCACAAATAGATAAGATTACTAAAATAAATGATTACGATTTAATTATTTTATTTGCAGGATTAGTAGGAGACCCAGTAGTTCGAAAATATAGTAAACTTTCAACTAAAATTAATGTTTATGATATACAAAATATAATTATTTTTCTCTCAAAAAAATATAAGAATAATTTTTTTTTTATTTCTACATGTTCAAATTATGGTCTCATGCAAAATAATGATCGAGCAAATGAAGATTTTAATTTAAACCCTATTTCAAATTATGCTAAGGCTAAAGTTTCTGCAGAAAAGTTAATAATGAATACAAAGAATAATGCTAGTTATAAACCTACAATATTTAGGTTTGCTACAGCTTTTGGAATATCACCAAGAATGAGGTTTGACTTAACTTTAAATCAATTTGTTTTAGATATTTATAATAATATTCCTTTAGAAATATATGATCCAGATACTTGGAGACCCTATTGTCATGTTCAGGATTTTGCGCAAATTCTATATCAAACTTATAAATTAAATTATAAAAAGAGATACTTCGAAATATTTAATGCTGGTTTCAATAATAATCACTCTACGAAAAGAGAATTGGTATATAAAATTGTTAAGTTGCTTAATACAGATATGAAAAATATTAAGTTTATCAATAAAAAAGGAAGTGATCAGAGAAATTACAAAGTTGATTTTTCTAAAATAAATGAAAAGGTGTTGTTAAAGCAAAAATTTACTATAAAAAAAGGTATTACTGAGCTAAAAAAATATTTAGATAATAATATTTTTAAAAATTATTCCATTAACTCTAACAAAGGTAATTTTAAAGTTATAAGGAAAGTTAGATAGCAGTCCAACCCCCATCTACTACAATTTCTGTACCAGTTATATATGAACTATCATCAGAAGCTAAAAAAATAGCTACATTCGCTATTTCCTCAGGTTTAGCCATTCTTCTAAGAGGTACTTTGTTATTAAAATTTTTTAGAAAATTTTTAGGTTGTTTATTTGAATTTCCTGCAATATGTCCAATAATTGCCCCAGGACAAATTACATTTGACCTAATACCAAACCTTCCATAATACGAAGCAATCATTTTACTTGCACCTACTATCCCAGATTTAATAACATTGTAGGCATAATTCTCTCTCATATTTGTACCTAAATAAATATTCGTATCTTGAGCTATTTTGCTTCCATACATTGAGCCAAAATTTATAATACTTCCATTAATTTTATTTTTTTTCATTTCAGAAGCTATCACCTTTGATATCCATGAATGAGCTGTTAAGTGCATATCAATATTTTCTTTAAGTAATTCGTAAGTGATTTTATCAAAATTACAATTGATCCAATCAGGTGTTCTTGGATAAGAGCAATTTATAAAAATATCAGGACAACCATTAAAATCCAAAAATTTTTTCAAATACTTCTTATCTTCCTTGAGTAGTAAAATATCTAGATTTATATAGGAGTAATATTTATTAGATCTAGACTTATTTTTTTTTATATCTAACGAAATGCATTTAATTTTCGATTTAATTAATTTATCAATAATAGATGAGCCAATCAAACCCTCACCACCGAGTATAAATATTTTTTTCCTTTTTAAGTTTTTAATATCCATTTTTTAATAGCTTAACTAATTTATAGTCATCTAAAGAGTCTATATCAATTGATCTTTCATAAGGCATTTCATAAATACCATTATTTTTACAGAATAGCGTCTTGTTTACAATTAGTGTTTTTCTCTTCCATATGTATATACCAGCATTGATAAAATAAGTTTTTGGTAAGTCTTGGCGACGTCTAAATTTAGAATTTTTAATTAATTTGAATATAGAATTTTTTTTTTCAATCATATTAAAGTAAGGGCTTTTTTTTGATTCACATACTGAGAATAAAATGTCGTAATTTTTTTTTAAAAACTTATTAAATGAAAGTTTTAAATCATTAATATTCTTTAAAGGTGTTGTGACGTCTAAATCACATATTATATCAAATTTAAAATTATAATGACTCTCAGCTTTTGCTAATAAATTTTTAATAACCTCAATTTTGCCAGTATAATCATTGCTTAATTTTTTATTTCTCAAAAATGCCATATCTGCACCATATTTTATTGATCGATTGCAATATGATTGGGAGTCAGAGGAAAATACAATTTTATTAAAAATTTTAGAGTCTTTGGCCAAATTAATAGCTATTTGAGTTAAAGTTTTATGATCAATTTTTAAAAAATTTTTATTTTTAATCCCTTTAGAGCCACTTCTAGCGCATATAGTACATAATATTTTCATTATAAAGTATCCAATGATAAACTATAATTTCTATATATTAAAAGTTTTTTTATCTGATAACCAGATGTTCATTAATAAAATTTTATATAAATTGATATTGAATAAAAAATTTTTAAGATCATATCTAATAATTGTAAAAAAAAATAAACTGAACTTACTTAATACAATAAAATATGATATTTACAATATTATTGATAATAATTATGACACTGAATTTAAGAAAAATGCAAAAGAATTAAATAAATTATTAACACACCAATTTTTTGTCTCAAAAATTATTTTTAATAATTCTATTTTTAATGCATTATGTATAAAATGTTATGTTCATAAAAAGAATATTATTTTACCTCTTCCAATTGATTATCTGAAGATTATTGAAAAAAATGGTATTTCTGTAAATTATATTTTCTCAAAAATTCTACTAAATATATTTTATTTTATCATCTTTTTTAAAAATACTATGAAAGTTATTCGACTTTTATTTATAAAGAAAAAAAATTCAAAAGAGGATATTGATATTTTTTTCGGGTTGAATAATAGTAATATTCCACTTTCAAATAAATATAAAGGTGGGATAATTCATTGGGCAATAAACAATTTTAAGTTATCAAAGAAACTAATAATTCATAGAAATATTAATCATGATATTAAATACAAAAATTATAAATTAAAAAATGATAATTTTTATTCATATTTAAAAGTAAAAAAAAATAATAAATATTTAATTATTTTTAATTCGGTTAAAAATATTTTAAGAGCTACAATTACACTATTTAAAAAAGATAAATTTGAAATAATTATATTATTTGAAAAAGTATTAAAAGATTTTGTTAATATGAGTGAAGCTAATTACCTTATTAAAAATTTATTTTTTCATCATTCCTCAGTTTTGAATGGTTATATTTATAGACCATATTGGACTTATTTTTGTGACCAAAAGACTAACATTTATTTATATTTTTACTCTCTCAGTTTTGACCATCATAAATCTGTTAAAGACAAGGCTCTTAAAATGCCATTTAATCTTATATCATGGCCAAATATCATTACTTGGAATCAATATAATTCTGAAATGTTTAAATCTCATATTAATAAAAATGTAAGGTTAATTGAAAAGAGTGCTGTATCGTTTATCTCATCAAATAAAAGCCTAAAAATTCATAACGGGGTTTATATATTTGATCAATATCCATCTACAAAAGAAATTTTTTATTCAGCAGGTCATAACAGTACATTCCCTAAACTTACAAATGCTATGAATTTTATAAAAGATATTTTAAAAGTTTGTAAGATACACAATGTGCCTGTTTATATTAAAAATAAAAGAAAACCTGGTATTAACTATAACAAAAAATATTTAAACTTTTTAAATGAATTAATAGAGTCAAATAAATTAATTAGAATTGATTATGAAATATCATATGAAGATTTGTTTGTTAATAAAAGCATTATTAGTATATGTAAACCATTCACATCTATTGGATTTGTATCAAAAGAATATGGTGTAAATACTATTTATTACGATAATACTAAAAAGTTAGTAAGAAATGATAATGCTCATCAAAATATAAAATTAATCTCTGGAATAGATTGCCTAAATGAATATCTTTATCAAAAGTTAAATGTTCTCAAATAAAAACATAAAGTATTCTAGTAAAATACTTAATAAAACATCAAATAATTTTTTAATTTGTTTAAATTCAATTAATTTTTTTAGAAATAAAAGTTTTATTAATGAAAGTAAAATCATATATAAAAAAAACAATTTAATGAACCGTCTAATTTATATTAAAAATGAGAAGGTTTTAGATGCAGAAGACTATAATACAAATATATTCATTACACATTTAATTAACAAAGAACAGATTTACATAAAAAAGGATTTGTACTTAGATTACATAATAGAGTCTGTAACAAAAAAAAATAAGGGTATTAGAATGTTTATAAATCACAACAATTTAAATTTAGAAATTCCATATTTGGAGAATTTAAAGAGTATCATCATAAGAAAAAGTATCTATTTATTAAATGATATAGGTGTAATAATTTTTTTTTTATACAATTTCATCAAATTAAAATTAAGATTAATTTATAGAAAACAAGGTGTAAATAGATTTTTAGATAAAGAAGTAAAGTTCCTGAATAGTATTAGTTCATCTGCAAACCTAATATTGGCAAAAAACATTCTAAAAATAATTTCAAAAAAGAAAAAACAAAATATTTTCATACCTTTCGAAGGACATTCTTGGGAAAAAATACTTATAAAATTAATAAAGGAGAAAAATCCAAAAGCTAAAATTTTTTATTATCAATTTAACTTAAATGATAAGGATCTATTAATGATTGATTTTTTAAAGAATAAAAATTTTCAACCATCTTATCTTTTATTTTCTGGAAATATTGCAAAAAATAAATTTGAAGAAAAAAATATTAAAATTAAGTCATTATTAATTGGTTCTAATAGAATTCAAAACATTTTAATGATTAACGATAAGTACAACATTAAATGTTTAGTAATTCCAGAAGGTTTTGATAGTGAAATTGAACTTTTTGTAAATTTTATTAAAGAGTGTAGATATTTAAAAAATAAATTTAAATTTATTTTTAGAATACCACCACACCTTGACAAAAATTATTGTATAGAGAAATATGATTTAAATAGATTAAATTTTTGCTCTATATCTGAAAATAAAAGTTTATCCGATGATATTAAGAGTTGTAGTTTTGTTTTATTTAGAGGTAGTTCAGCTATTTTTAATTCTCTTTACAATGGACTTATAGGTATTTATTTAATGAAGAATGATAAAGATAGGAATATTCCTTTTCCATTAGTTAAAGATATGGAAAATTTTATTTATTTTGTGAATAGTTCTTCTAATTTTGATGAACTTATATCTAAAGAGATTTCCGATAAAGATAAATTGAGAATAAAAGAAATATTTGAAAATTATTATTTTTCTAATTATAATGATAATAATCTTTTAAAATTATTGTAAATTAACTTTGATACTTTCTTTTTTCATCAACTGCGATCAGTACTTAACCCAATAAATTAAATGTAGATTTTAAAATTTGTTGATTGAATATTTTTTTGTATTTAAAAAAATGTTTTTGGATTTAAATTCTTTAAATTTAACTTCTCAATAATTTTTAATGTCTTAGAAGAAGCGTTATAATCTCCATACACCTTATCATTTAATGGTAATTTACTATTTTTAATTAATCTCAAACATCTCTTTATTGAGAGTTTTATTGAGTCAGTATCGCTTTTTGTGTCAAAAATTATATTTGCCTTGGATCTACCTTTTTGCCTATCACTAATATTTATTACAGGCCTATTCAAATAAGGGATTTCAATAATACCAGAGGAAGAATTACCAATTGTAAGATCACAAATATTTGCTAAAGAAAGAAATTTTTTATTTCCCAAGTTATTAAAGAAAAAAACATTTTTATTATTTTTATTTTTTAAAATTTTAAAAAATTCTACAATCTTTTGACTACCTAAATCATAACCTGGGTAAGAAATAAAAAGATTTGAATTATTAAAACTTTTAGCTGCACTATAAAGGTTCTTAAAAATAGTTAAATTTTTTGATTGATTTAGAGTTATAGAGTGAAAAATTATTAAAAAATTATTACTATTAAATTTAAAATTATAGTTTTTTTCAAAATATTTTTTTTCATAAAAATTATTTTTGTATTTCTTTATAGTTTCTAACCCAAAAGCACCAACTACAAAAATCCTTCTTTTATCCTCACCCATTTTAATTAAATTATTTTTATAGTTTAAGTTTGCAACAAAGTGAAGGTTAGAGATTTTACTTATTGCATGCCTCCAATAATCATCATAAACGCCAGTGGTTGACTCACCTCCATGTAAATGAGCTATAGGTATATTTAACATTTTGACTGTCATAGCTATATTTATCGCTTCAATTCTATCACCTAAAATAAAAACTAAGTTAGGCTGAAAAGACTTTAGATATTTGAGTAATTTTAAATTACAGTCACTAACATTTTTTAATATATCAAGATCTTTTGAGCTTTTTTTCTTATTGAGAATAAAAATTAAATTTTTAGAAAATGAATTTATTTCTTTTTTTGAGTAGCCATAATCTTTAGAAACAACATTACCAGTACAAATAAATTTACAAATAAATTTATTATTCTCGAGAAACTTCTGATATAGATTATTGATTAATCCAAAATCTGATCTTGCACATGAGATAAAAAGTATTTTGTTTTTCAATTACTAATCTTTTGGAATTGATGAGATATAAGTTGGAATTTCATCATTACCTAAAATATCATCATAAATAGTTTGTTTTAATTTCCATATTTTATCTTTTTTTGTCCAAATATGATTAGATCTATATTTGTCTATTATTCTCCAAAATTCAATTTTGTCTATATCAAGGTACTCAAGGAATTCGGTAAAATATCTAGATGGAAACTCACCATCAAATTTTTTTACAAGCCTAATTGCTTCATCTCTAGTAATATGACCATCTCTCACTTCATGGGCTGTATCAGAAGTTGCCCTGCCTATACCAAATTTAATAAATGCTAGATAATAGTGAAAACCATCAAATAAGTCATCTAAGCTTGCATATTTTGAGTAGGTCCCCTCTGTCCTACCATCATCGTTGGCTTTAAACCCAGTATTTTTAACAGCATAGTAATAATTCTCTTGAGGGGTCCATTTCTTATAATAAGACATCCATCTGAAAATAATTTTTTTATCTTTCATTTCATTGATATTTGGCGTTTTATAAAAAGTAAGATCAGAATTATCATAATCTTTTTCTGTAAAATAATTTGTGTTTTCTAAACCTGTTTTTATTAAATCATCAATTGTTGCTCCCTTGAGATATTGTTCATTCCAGATTTCAAATGGCATACCTTTTAAATTGAATACTCTTGGGTCACCGCTGTACTCTGCCTCCCCATTTTCACCAAAAAAAACTAATTTAATATTGAATTTACTAGCTATATGAAATGCATAAGATATTTGGCCATAAGTGAAAGGCTGCCATGCATCTCCAATAAATTCGAAAGCTAATCTAGAGAGTTTTCTATGAAATTTTCCATTTTGCCATGCCATTAAATTATTAAATCCACCAACCTTTATGTAGTTTCTAAAATTCTTAAAACCAATACTGGTGTATTCGAAAGGAGCCCAAGTTACTGTTAGAGGGTGCATGCCATATTTGTATTTTAATAAATGAGATACATAAGCACTATCTTTACCCCCACTCGATGGAACTACAACGTCATAACTACCTTCTTTACTTCTATACTCTTGGCATAGCTCTATTAATTCTTTTTCTCTATCAGTCCAATTAATTTTATTTTTACTTGTATGATTTAAACAGGCTCCACAAACACCATCCTTATCAAGAGCTATTCTGGGCCTTTGATTAGAGACAGAACACTTTTTACAAAATATTATTTCCTTTGGTAATTGATTAATTTGTTTATCTATTATTGTCATTATTTATTAATTGTATGAACATATCTCCTGATATAATTTTTGTCCAATATATCCACTTTTTTCTGGATGAAACTGAAAACCCAAAATATTCTCATGAATTATTGAAGAAGTGAATTGTGTGTCAGAGAATTTTGAGTAGGATAACTGCACGATTGCATTAGGCTTTACGTAATAAGAGTGAATAAAATACATATATTCATCATTAAATTTAAAAAAAGGGTTACTGGTATTATTGTCATTAAAAAATATTTTACTCCAACCAATATTTGGTATTTTTGCAGGATTTTTTGATGAATTAATACTACTTAATGACAAAACTTTACCCCTAAGCAAAGAAAGGCCTTTTGTAGAACCAAACTCATCACTCATATCAAAAAGTAATTGCATTCCAAGACAAATACCCACAATAACTCTTCCAGACTTGTGAAATTTGTAAATCGTATTGTATATATTTGAATTGATAATATTGTTCATTGCATTTTTAAACGATCCAACACCGGGTATTATTAAACAATCTGTGTTTAAAATTACTTTTTCATCTGAGGTGATGCTGCAGTCATAACCTAAATTTTTTATTGATTGAGCAACACTTTTTAAGTTATTAGATCCATAATCAAGTATAGAAAATTTTTTATTCATCTTATTTGTATACCATTGGTGTTTAATTCTTTTTTTAAATTTGAAATACTAAGAGAACATACATCCTGATTAAATAATTCTGTTTTTAAATAATCAAGATTACCAAGTGTGTTGTCTTTTAAGGTATTTACTTTTTTTATTAGATCATAGTGAAATAAAGACGATATCACAAAACCATCAATATACTTGAGATCATATATATTATAAATATCTTTGGCTTTACCACACCCACCATTAAATAAAAATGGTACTTTAATTTTTTCTTTTACTAGATCTAATAAATTAATGTCAAATCCTTGTCCAGTTCCTTCGTTAGAAATAGATGTTAATAATATCTCGCCTGCTCCTTTGGATTGAATTTCCTCTATCCAATCCAATAGTCTAATTCCTGAATTTATACGACCATATTCATAAAAAACATAATAGTCTCTATCAGTTTTCATAGTTTCAATTGAAACGACAATTGTTGAGGATCCAAAGACTTGAGCCGAACTTTTGATAAAGTTTTTATCTTTAATAGCTTGTGAATTTATGGCAACTTTATCAGCTCCTAAGGATAAAATTTTTTTAATATCATCAATTGATCTTATTCCACCTGATACAGTTAGCGGAACAAATATTTTTTCAGCAGTATTTGAAATTAATTCAAAGATAGTAGATTGATCATATAAACTAGCCACAACATCATGATAAATTATTTCATCTGCACCATCGTCATAATATTTTTTTGCAAAGATTGAAGGATCTCCTAATGCTCTAAGCCCCTCTAAATTGATACCTTTTACCACAGAATTAGCTTTGATATCAATTTTTGGAATTATTCTTTTAATCATGTTTATTTAATTAAATCATCTTTGGAATAATTTCTTTTTGCCGGTTTTCCAATAAATTTATTAATTTTCATTGGTGATATTCCCACGTATGGTCTTTTACAAGTAATATTATCTAATGAAAAAATATCTCCTTTTTTTATTTCTTTTGAAGCATAAATGGATTTTCTTACTTTTTTTAAGTTAATAATTTCACTTGAAGTTGGTTTTTTTTTACTTGAGCCAAATGCAGCTTGTACATTTCTTATTTTTTTCACAAATACTTTAAATTCATTTGGTTCCATGCTGGAAGAATGATCAGGACCTTTTAAGTTTTTATCAAGAGTAATATGCTTTTCTATAATCTCCGCACCCATTGATATTGCAGCAATAGAAATATGATCCCCAATAGTGTGATCTGAATAACCTATTTTGTAATTCATTTTTTTTAATGTATTTAATACGTTTAAGTTTACATCCTCATAAGGAGTAGGATATTCTGTATTACAATGAAGAATATATATATTCTCTTTCCTTGTACCTGAAGAGGTAAGAATCTTTATAGCAGCTGAAATTTCATTTATTGTGCTCATACCAGTTGAGAGAAATATTTTAAATTTATAACGGCCGATTTCTTGAAGCAAAGGTAGATTAGTGATTTCTCCAGATGGTATTTTAATGTATTTCATTTTTAACCTATGGATGAATTTTACACTGGCTAACCCAAATGGCGATAAAAGAAAATTTATTTTAGATTTTTTTGAGTATTTATATAGTTCAATAAATTCGTAATCTTGCAATTCTAAATTTTTTAACATTTCGTATTGATAGGCATTTCTTTTTTTTGAATTATTTATTTGATATTTTGCCATGGTAGCTTTTCTTGTAACTAGATCCTCTGAATTAAATATCTGAAACTTAACAAAATCAGCACCAGCTTGTTTAGAAATATCTATTAATCTTTTTGCATTTTTAATGCTCCCATTATGATTAACACCTGCTTCTGCAATAATAATTATTTTGTTCTTATACACTTTTACTTATTCTAGAGTGTGAAGGTATTATGCTAAAATTTTTAATTCTTAAACCATGATTAATTGTTGAATTACTTCCTATAAAACAATTATTACCTATGTAACAATCACCATTAACAATTGCTCCTGTTGAAATATGTGTATTTTTTCCAATAATAGATGAATGCTCAATTAGTGCATTATTATTAATTATAGAATTTTCATGAATTTCAGCTTTTGCATTTATTATCACGTTATGCATAATTATGGACCCAGATTGAATCATTGAATTTTTTGATACCACAGCACTTTTTGCGATTAATGTAGGAATTTTGAAACCAGCAAGTAAGAATTTTTTATAAATGGTATCTCTTAAATTTAGATCTTTTACTTGGCCTAAACCTATTATGACTTGAATATCTTTTGGATAGTTTTCTATAAAATAGTCTTCACTTCCTAAATATTGAAGATCGTAAAATTTTTCTCCTCGCGGATTAATGAAGCCTAGAATTTCGTAATCATCATTCTGTAAAATTATATCGTATGTTGATAAAGCATGACCTCCACAACCAACTAAAACTAATTTTTTTTTCAAATTATTTCACTAACATAAATAATTTTTAAAATAAAAGTCTGAGCATATCTAGATAATTTTATAATAATAACTTTATTAATGTCAAATAGCCCATCATTTTTAAATTTGTTACTAAATATTATACTATTAATTATTTGTTTAAACTTTTGATTAAATGAGTAATTGCTAAAATTAAAGCTTTTTTTCAATTTTATATGTAAAATTATATTAATTTATATATACCATTTATAATTTCTAAAACTTTATAACCCTCATTATAAGTGCATAATTTTTTTTTATTATTTTTAATAAATCCAATATGGGAGTCGATGTAAGATTTATTGATATTAAACATAATTTTTTTTTTATATCTTTTTTTCACCGACACAAACTCTAAATAACCAGATAATAAATCAAATTTAATGGACGATTTATGGGCTATAATTTTTATATATCTTTGAGGGGCTCTATCATAATAATTCATCGTTATGTAAATATTATTACATTTTGCAGATTTAAATTTTCCATGGAAAAAATCATTACCATCTAATATTAAGTTTGATAATTTCTTTAATTCGCAATTTAATGGTTTTAATTTTTTAAACAGAAAATTTGCATAATCTAATTCGTGACTTAGTTCATATATTATGCCACCACTAAGATTTTTTTTTGCCGTACTTGTTTTTATATAATTTTGCTTTCTCCAATTTGGCAAAAAAGATGTACATTTAATTTCAACCGAAATTATTTTTTTATTTTGTATATAATTTTTTATAAAGCTAAATCCTTTATGCTGCCTTAGATTATAACCAACTACTACTTCATTTTTATTTTTGATAGGTATTTTTTGTAAGTTGAGAAATAAAGGTTTTTCTACGTATATTTTTATATTTTTTAATTTCTCGTTGATTATTTTTAATGTTTTAAAATGTAAGTTACTTGTATTTGCTATAACCACGTAGTCAGGTTGGTAATTAATTATTGATTGAATTGAAGTTAAGTTGTTATTATTTTTAGGTAAATGTTTTGAGCTAATTAATATTTTGTCAAATATATTCAAACTTTTTAAAAAATTGTAATGTTTTTTCCCAATCGATCCATAACCTATGATGAGAGCTTTTTTCATAATTTTATAATAATTTCATTTCAAAATAGATAAATTGACTTTAATCAATAAAAAATGGATCTTTTAATTTTTCTAAATCAAATTTAAAACTTTTTAGATCAATCGTTTTATTATTAAACTCAATAACAATTTTTTCGTTAAATTCGTTCGTAGAGTATCTTATTTCTTTATTTTTATCTTGTGGAATTGGTATTAAACTAGATAAGGTATCATTCTCTATTTTTTTTGAAATAGACACAAAAGCTGCTTTGACAGCAGACATGGTGTATAAAAAAATATTCTCAAAGTTTTTTGACAGGGCATGGTATAAAATTGGTCCATTATCCAAACCTTTTGTTATGTGGTGTATTGTGGATCCGACAAATTGTGGATTATTATCGTAAAGTGCCCAAAAATTACAATCATTTCCCCTGTAATATGGTGATATACCCATATGTATATTAATTGCTTTTTTATTAATTAAAAATTCTATTAAATCCTTTTTAATATAACTTGACCCAAAAACAATATAGTAATTACTTTCTAAAAAAGGCTTTAATAAATCTAGGCTGCAATTATTTAAATCACCCATCTGAATGGGTAATATTTTTATATTTTTATTATACTCATTAACGAATGAGTCTCCAAAAATATCGTATTGTGCTTTATTAACTTTTTTAAAATATTCGCTCATAATAGTACTATTATTATATCTACCAGGAACAATACCTGGAAATATAGTCTCACACTCTTGAATGACGTAAAGTTGATCACAACATTTTGATAATAGGTTTATTAAGTAGTTATGCCTTGATTTATTTGATGTAAATAATGTTACCTTCATTATTTTAGCATAGCCATAATATTTGAATGATCCTGCCTAGCAACTTCTAAATTAGAATTATTAATTTTCGACATTTTTTTCTCATCAATAAACATATTATCTCTAAAACCTAATTTAATATCTAGATTTTTTAAAATCTCAAGAGTTTTTGAACTATAACTACCTAAGGGATGAGAAACTGAAAAAATTTCGTTTCGATCAAATGATAATAACTTATTTAATAGTTGATGATTTAAAAAATACTCTTCATGTTGATCTTCTGCTTCTAAAGATTCTAATAAAGTAGGGTGATTATGTGTATGTAAACCTATAGTATGTCCAAGTTTTTTTAATTTCATTAAGTCATTCTTATCAAAAAATAAATTTTTGAAATGATCTTCTGCTTTGAATTGTTTTTTCTCAAAAATTTCAGAAAATATATTATTGTACTGTATTTTCGTTAAATATTGATCTCTCACTAATCTGAATTTAATATCTTCTAAAGTATAGAAAGGATAAAATTTTTTCCATTTTGCTATCTCTTCAGATTTTTCCTTAAAAAAATTATTTAGATTTTTTCCAATTAGTTTAAAAAAAAAATCATAGAATTCTTGAATATCTTTGAAATAATTAATTCTAAAAAATCTATAAACCTCTAACAAGTCTGGTTTGCCAGTAAAAATTGACGTATATACAAAAAAAAATGCTTTTATTTTTAAGTCCTCAAGGACTGGAAGAGCTACATCTATCTGGCATTTAATACCATCATCAAAAGTTAAACAAAGATGATTATTTTTAAGTTTGCCTTTAGCACACAAGTCATAAAAAGTGTAAGGATCTAGAATATTATTTATGCCAATGAATTTGATTAAATCGTTTAATTCTTTTGAGGATATAGAGCCTTGTCCTTTAAGATGTAATTTATCATCATGAAAATGGTGGAACATAATTCCATGA
>CABZOW010000015.1 GCA_902527525.1 uncultured Alphaproteobacteria bacterium
GAACTACAACATCTGCCTCTTTTAAAACTAATTTTTTTGAGAGAGAATTTGTAAATATACCAAAACCATGCTGTTCCCAAGCTTTTACCGTAAGATCCTTGTCGCCGATACTAGATGAGTAATGAGTATCAATTATATTTTTTTTAATCTTACTAATTTCTATTTTTGCTATATGTGTTTGAATTTTTGCTAGAAAACTTTTTCTTGATAATAGAACTATTTTTTTCATATTTTTTAATGACATTAAGAAATAACAAATAATCAACCTTAATACAATTTAAGCGAGACTTAATGGTCAATATGTACTTAAGTAAAAATATGTTAAAGATAGTCAATATTTAAAAGATGAGTCAGAAATCAGTTTTAATTGTAGGTGCAGGATCAGGTCTAAGTGCCTCATTAGCTAGAATTTTTCATTCTAATGGTATGAAAATTGCTCTAGCTGCAAGAAATATTGAAAAACTTAGCTCTTTAAAACAAGAGACTGATGCTATGGTTTTTATGTGTGACTCAACTGAAAATAAAAGTGTTCATGATTTATTCTCACAAACGGACTCAACTATTGGCACCCCAGATATCGTTATATACAATCCGTCTCTAAGAATAGTAAAACCTTTTGTAGAATATGAACCAGATGAGATTCTTCAATCAATAAAAGTAAATAGCTACGGGGCATTCTTAGTTGCGCATGAGTCGGCAAAAAGAATGATTAAATCAGGACAAGGAAATATATTTTTTACAGGCTCATCTGCAAGCGTAAAAGGATTTGCCAGATCTGCTTCTTTTGCAATTGGCAAGTTTGGATTAAGAGGCTTAGCTCAATCATTGGCTAGAGAATTACACCCACAAAATATTCATATTGGTCATTTTGTGATTGATGGAGGAATTGGCAGAGAACCAATTGGAAATTATCAAATGATACACCCTGATGAAATTGCAAAACAATACCTCAACTTCTACCAACAAGATAAAAAAGCCTGGTCTTGGGAAATTGAGATTAGAACTAATACTGAAAAATTTTAGAAGAATACTTTGGAAATAGGTATAGACAGTTTTGCTGATAAAAGAGAAGGATCAGATAGTATCAAAGCGATTAATAACGTCATTGATAGAATTATTTTAGCTGATGAGGTTGGTTTAAATTCATTTGGAATAGGTGAGCACCATCGAAAAGAATTTTTAGACTCTGCTCCATTTATGCTTTTATCTGCAGCTGCAGCAAAAACAAAAAAAATAAAGTTGATAAGTGCCGTAACTGTTCTAAGTGCAGCAGATCCTGTTCGTGTATTTCAAAATTTATCTACTCTTGACTTAATTTCTGGTGGTAGGGCAGAAATGGTTGCAGGTAGAGGTTCATTTTCTGAGGCATTTCCTTTATTTGGTTTAGATTTTAAAGATTACGATGATTTATTTATTGAAAAACTTAATTTGCTTCTAAATATAAGAGAAAACGAATTTGTTAGTTGGTCTGGTAAATTTAGACCTCCAATAAATAATTTACCTGTTTACCCAAGGCCCATTCAAAATCCAGTACCAATCTGGTTGGGTGTTGGTGGGACCCCTCAATCTTTTGCGAGAGCCGGATCAATGGGCTTGCCTTTAATGATTGCAATTATCGGGGGTAATACCCATCGTTTCAAACCTTTGGTAGATATTTACAGGCAAGCTGGTAAAGAGGCGGGACATCCTCCTGAAAAACTCTCTGTGGGGCTTCATTCATTAGGCTATGTAGCAAATAGTATGGATGAAGCAATTAATTTGTATTATGAGGGCTACCAAAAAATGTTTACAAAAATTGGAAGAGAAAGAGGTTGGGGCCCTGTTACTAGAGACCAATTTGATAATCAGATAGGCCCATTGGGTGCAATTGTTTTAGGGGATCCTGATCAAGTAGCTGAAAAAATTATTAGGCACAGTAAGGCACTCGGAGGAGTCGATAGATTCCAATTTCAAATGGATATTGCAGATATCACTCATGAAAATTTAATCAAATCCATTAAACTTATTGGCAAAGAGGTAATTCCAAGGGTAAATAGGACAAAAAGTCCTTAAATATAAGCTTTATGCGTCTTTATTGCAGTATCTTTTAAAATACTAGAAATTACATTCAAACTGTGAAAAATCACAATTGGAAATCAAATTATACAAGTACCCTTCAATCAGAAATTGACAAAATTAAGGACGAGGGTCATTACAGAGTTTTTAATAATATTGAGAGAAAAGCTGGTCAGTATCCTAAGGCAACCAGACACAGCAATGGTCAAACAGAAGAGATTGATGTCTGGTGTTCAAATGACTATTTAGGCATGAGCCAAAACAAAGATGTGATTTCTGCAATGCAGTCTGCTGCTGAAAAGCTAGGTGCAGGAAGTGGAGGTACAAGAAATATATCGGGTACTACTAATTTTCACATACAACTTGAAAAAGAAATTGCATTATTACATAAAAAAGAGAGAGCTTTAGCATTTAACTCAGGATATAGTGCCAACGAGTCAGCCCTAAAATCTATAATATCTGCTTTTGATAATTGTTTAGTATTAAGTGACGAACTTAACCATGCCTCATTGATAGAGGGAATTCGCACAAGTAAAAAAGAAAAAGCTATTTATCGTCATAATGATGTAAAACATCTAAAAGATATTTTAAAAGGAGTTGATTTTTCTCGACCTAAAATTATTGTTTTAGAGTCTGTATATTCTATGGAAGCTGACTTTGCACCCTTAGAAGATATCATTGAAGTCGCTCAAGATAATGGTGCATTAATTTACCTTGATGAAGTCCACGCTGTGGGTTTATATGGTCCTAATGCGGCAGGTGTAGCTGATCAAAGGGGCTTAGCTGAACATATCGATATAATTAATGGTACCTTAGCAAAGGCTTTTGGGCTAGCAGGCGGATACATTGCTTCAACTGAAACTATAATTGATTTTGTTAGAAGTTTTTCAAAAGGATTTATTTTTACAACTTCTATGTGCCCTGCAGTTGCTGCTGGAAGTTTAGAAAGCATAAGACAAGTAAAGAAAAGCAATGAAATTCGATCTACATTTTTTGAGAATGTTGATTTCGTTAAAAAAGAGCTTCGATCAGCAGGAATACCTTTTTTAGATTCAGGTTCTCATATAATACCTGTCTTAATTGGAGATAGTAAATTGTGCAAAGAAATCAGTGATTTTCTTTTAAACGAGCACCAAGTCTATGTTCAGCCAATAAATTATCCTACTGTTCCAAAAGGAACTGAAAGAATTCGAATAACCCCAACTCCATGCCATGATCCAGAGTCCACTGAAAAATTTGTGGATGCCTTAAAAGACGCTTGGTTCAAATTTATGCCTCAGTTATCTAAATTTGAAAATCAATTTACTAATAAAATCAAAGCTATTTAAACACCTTATTTGATCGATCTTTATATTTGTTATAGAACATAATAATGCGAGTTATAGCATTTTATAGCTTTTTTGAAATTTCTAATCCTGAAAAATTAAAAGAAGAAATAAATTTATTTTTTCTTTTAAAAAAAATCAAAGGATCAATTCTTGTGAGCCAAGAGGGACTTAATGGAACAATAACTGTTTCTCCAAAAAAAGAAAAAAATTTCACTGGGAGTCTTAAATGAAAATATCAAAATATCTAATTTTAGTGGACAGGAAATATTTAAGGAATTTAAGATAAAACTTAAAAATGAAATCGTTACTTCTGATTTTGGATTAAAAATCTCTGAGATCAAAAAAAGTAAATTTATACAACCAAATGATTGGGATAAATTTATTAATAAAAAAGATATAAAAATTATTGATACAAGAAATGACTATGAATATAAAATTGGACATTTTAAAAATGCTATAAATCCTAAAATTGAAACATTTAAAGAGTTTAATGAATATATAAAAAAAAATAAGGATCAATTTAAAGATAAAAAAGTTGCAATCTATTGCACAGGAGGTATTAGATGTGAAAAAGCTGGTCCCTTAATGGAAAGACACGGAATAGATACCTATCAACTCAAAGGAGGGATTTTAAAATATTTTGAACAGACCACTTCAAAATTATGGAATGGAGAATGTTTTGTTTTTGATTATCGAGTTTCATTAAATAAAGAACTTTTAAAAGGTACTAGTAAGCTTTGTTATGGCTGTAATACTCCCTTGACAATAAAAGAGACAAAATCATCAAAATATGAAAAAGGATTTTCTTGCCCTGTTTGTTTTGACAATATGACAGAAAAAAAGAGACGTTCTCTCAAAGACAAGCGAGAACATTGGAAAAAAGTCTTTTAATTTTCCTAATATCAATCTTGACCAAATTTAAAATTAGTTTATTTTACGCCAATGGCTAAAAAGTCCACTTATCAGTTAAAACAGTTGATACCTGAAGAAAAACCAGAAACTGGTACAAAATATATTGTGCGTAAGCCTACAAAGGGTCTAAAGGTTTCTGACAAACTTCGTCAAAGAAAGTATGACCCTGTCTTGAAACAACATGTTTGGTTTGTTGAAAAGAAAATGCCTCCTCATAGTAAATAATTTTGTTATTCTCTAACTATCGAACATAGAACTTTATACTGGCTGAGAAGAGACTTTAGGATCACTGACAATCCATGCCTTGAATTTATTTCAAACCAAAAATCTGAAGCGCTTCTAGTATATATATATGATGATATAGAAAAAAAAGCTACAGGAGATGCTGGGCACTGGTGGCTTGAAAAGACTCTCACATTACATTCTAAAAAATTAGAGCAGACCTTTAATGTAAAGTTAATAATACTTAACGGAGAGGCAAAAAAAAATATCTCTGATTTAGTTAAAAAATATAAAATTACATCTTTAATTTGGAATAGGCTTTATTCTCAACAATCAATTAGACGAGACACTGAAATTAAAAAATTTTTTAAAGATAGTAGCATTCAAGTCGACACTTTTAATTCACATTTATTAAATGAGCCTTGGGAAGTACAAAACAATTCTGGTCAATATTTTAAAGTCTTTACACCTTTCTGGAGAGCAGCTTATAAAGTTTATTTAAATAAGAAATTTAGTTATAAAAAAAAAGTATTTATTAAACCTTTAAGACACAATCAAAAAACTGATCTTAGCTTTTTTGAAAACAAAAATTGGTACGAGAAGTTTGATAAGCACTGGAGTCCAGGAGAAGACGCAGCTTTAAAAAAAATTGATACTTACATCTCATCTGATATTGATAAATATGAGGTTAATAGAAATAGACCAGACTTCGATCAAACTTCTAGAATATCACCTCATTTAAGATTTGGAGAAATTTCTCCACGTATAATAGTAGAGAAGATCCAAGACTCAAAAAAAATAAATAATTCGATAAATACATATCTTTCAGAGATTGGATGGAGAGAGTTCTCTTATTCTTTATTGTATTACTCGGAAGATTTATCCAATAAACCCATAAACCCAAAATTTAAAAAATTCCCATGGAGAAATAGTAAAAAGGATTTTACTATTTGGACTAAGGGAGAAACAGGAATTCCATTAGTCGATGCTGCGATGAAACAAATTTATGAAGAAGGGTGGATGCACAATAGACTAAGGATGGTAGTAGGAAGTTTTTTAGTTAAAAATTTATTGTTAAATTGGACATTAGGTGAAAATTACTTTCATAAAAGTTTATTAGATTATGATGAAGCTAGTAATGCTGCTGGATGGCAATGGATTGCAGGTTGTGGGGCGGATGCTTCGCCATATTTTCGAGTATTTAACCCAGTGCTTCAATCTGAAAAGTTTGATCCTCAAGCCAATTTTATTCTCAAATATATTCCTCAATTAAAAATTTTTAATTCTACAAAGACAATATTTGAGCCTTATTTAGAAGAAAATTTGTTAAAAAACTTAGTCAAAGATAAAAAATATTTTAACCCTATTGTAGATCTAAAAGACTCTCGAAACAGAGCTCTTGAGGCTTATCAACAAACCAAATCATAATTTGAAACAAAAAGTAGCTATAATTGGATCGGGTATAGCAGGGCTATCTTCAGCATATTTTTTACAAGATAAATTTGATGTCACACTTTTTGAAAAAAATGATTATTTAGGGGGTCACGCCAATACAAGAGAAGTTAAAGATAATTCTGGAAATACTATCCCTATAGACACAGGTTTTATTGTTTATAATGAGTTAACATATCCAAATTTAACTAAATTTTTTGATTGTCTAAATGTCGAAACAATAGATAGCAATATGTCTTTTAGTTTCTTTAATGAGGAAAGCAATTTTGAATATGGAGGGGGAAGCTTAAGTGCTTTGTTTGCAGACCGTAAAAATTTTTATAATTTAAAATTTTATAAAATGATCAAAGATATAGTTATTTTCTATAAAACTTTTCAAAAGAAAAATATAGTTTCAGATATTTCTATTAGAAATTTTCTTAAAACAAAAAATTACTCTGATGAATTTATTAATTTCCATTTAATTCCTTTAATTTCAAGTATTTGGTCAACTCCTGATCAGGACTCTCTTAATCAACCATTAAAAAGTATTATTAATTTTTTTCAAAATCATAAACTATTTAATTTTATTAATAGACCACAATGGAAGACTATAAAAAATGGATCTAAACAATATATTAAATCTCTTATCAGAGCCTCAAAATTTAGTATAAAAAAATCTTGTAGGATTCAAAAAATCTCAAGGACCTATAACATTGAAATTTTTTTTGAAGGAAAAAAATCTGTTTTTGATATGATAATATTTGCCTGCCCCCCAAATCATTTTTTTCCTCTTTTAGATAAAATTCATCAAAAAGAGTATGAGATTTTGAAAGAATTTAATTTCCAAAAAAATTTAGCTCAATTGCATCAAAATACCTCTTTAATGCCCACTCATTTAAAAGCTTGGTCAAGTTGGAATTTTCATACAAATATGAATAATAAATGCACACTTAGTTATTGGATGAATAAACTACAACCTCTTGATACAGAAGATGATTTTTTTGTTTCATTAAATCAGGAACAAAAAGACAACCATTATCAAACACTTTATGAACATCCAATATTTTCACAAAAAACTTTAAATGCTCAAAAAAATATTTCACACATACAAGGTTATGATAAATCATACTATGTCGGAAGCTATCTAGGTTATGGTTTTCACGAAGATGGTATTCAATCAGCTATAAAAGTTTGTAACAAGTTAGGTATCGATTTAAAGAAATTTAATAATGCCGATACATCAAGAATACAGTGGAGTTAGTTTCCTCTCATAGTCTTGGTATAGGTAAAATTGTTCATAAAAGAACAAGAGATACTGAAAACTTTTTTCAATATAATGCACCTTACTTAAGTATAAATCTTAGTAATACAGCAAAGATACATCCTTTCATTTCACTCAATAAATTAAATTTTTTTTCTATATTTTATAAACAGCATGGATTTAGAGATAAAAAAAAGAATTTGTACGATTTTGCAAAAAATATTGCAGATAAGCACAACATTATATTTAATAATATTCAATTTATATCTATTCCCTCAATAATTGGCTATTCTTTTAATCCAATAAGCTTTTATTTATATCTTGATGATCAAAATAAAGTGAAATCAATTATCTATGAAGTAAAAAATACCTTTGGAGATCAAGTCCATTACTTAACTATAGATAAATTTAAAGACAAAGAGTTTAAAAAAAACATGTATGTGTCACCTTTCATCGAGATGGACTGTGTGTATAAAATTTCATCAAAAAATAAATCTAAAAACCATTTTTTTTGTAACATTAACCAATTTAATCTCAAAAATGAGCAAATATTTTATGCATCAATTGATCTCAATCTAAAAGAAATAACGTATTTAAATTGTATTTTATTTTTTATTTTTAATATTTTTGGGAGTTTAAAAACGATCACCTTAATTCACTATCAAGCTATTAAGCTTTTACTTAAAAAAAGTAAATTCTTTAAATATTCCAATAGAATTAAAGATAATCTATACTTAGATTAGAAAAGATTATTAAAAATTGTTTATCGATAAATATATACATAAAGTTTGTTCTAAAATAAGACATGGGTCTTTGAGCTTAGACGTTAAGGGAAAACAATATAAATTTTATGGTGATTTAGAGGGTCCCTCAGTGCATTTAACAATTAAGCAACTTTCCATGATATGGGATTTATATTTTCGTGGATCAGTAGGATTAGGAGATGCTTATATAAAAAAGAAATTTGAAGCAGATGATTTAAGTAAATTTTTGGAATTTGGAGCTTTAAATGAAAAAGCTTTTGGCGGTGAAATGAGTGGATCCAAATTTTATAGACTCTTATCTAAGAAATATATGAACAAAACAAAAAATTCTTTATTTCAAAGTAAAAAAAATATTCATGCCCATTATGACCTTGGTAATGATTTTTACTTGGAGTGGCTTGACGATACCTTAACATATTCCTCTGGTTTTTTTAAAACAGGATCTGAGACATTATCCGAGGCACAAAAAAATAAATTTGAAAGTCTTATCCAAGGTAATGAGCCCAAATCGGGTGATCATGTTTTAGAAATAGGATCTGGTTGGGGAAGTTTTGCTTTTTATCTTATTTCAAAGTATCCAGATATAAAAATTGATACTTTAACTATTTCAAAAGAACAATATGAATTTGTAAAATCTAAAATTAAAGAATACCAGTTACAAGATAAGTTAAAAGTCATTTATAAAGATTACAGAGAGCATATGGGGAAATATTCTAGAATATACTCCATCGAAATGTTTGAGGCGGTTGGAATTCAATATTGGCATACCTATTTTGAAAAAATAAAAGATTTACTAAAACCATCAGGTGTTTTTTCAATGCAAACCATTGTAATTTTTGAAGATTTATTTGATAGATACACACAAAAAATTGATTTCATTCAAAAATATATATTTCCTGGTGGAATGTTGCCTTCAGTGAAAGTTCTTGAGAAAATAGCTACCCAAAAAAAATTTAATTTTCAAATAAAAAATCAAATGGCTGATAGTTATTACCAAACTCTTGAAATGTGGAGAAACAACTTTAATAACAAATGGGATAAAATAAAAAATTTAGGTTACTCTGAAGATTTCAAAAGAATGTGGAATTTTTATTTGTCTTACTGTTCAGGAGGTTTTAAGGCCAAAACAATTGATGTTTATCAAATAGATTTTACCAAAAAGTGAAATACTTGTGACTAACATCTACTTTTATAAAAGAGCGTACTGATTGAGTGTATGAGAAATGTATTAATAGCCAGTATTTTATTAATATTTCTTGGTGGATGTAATAATATGAAACTTGAAGATTTTGCTAATAAGAAACCCACACTTAAAATAGAAGAATACTTTTTAGGTAAAACAACAGCAAGTGGCCTTTTCATTGATAGGCTTGGAAAGGTAAGACGACAATTTACTGTTGAAATGGAAGGTATTCAACAAGATGACAGTTTCATTCTTAATGAGACTTTTCTTTATGATGATGGTGAAGAAGAATTCAGAAGATGGGAAATAAAAAAAACTGGTGAAAAAACCTATGAGGGTACTTCTGAAGATATTAAAGGTATAGCTCTGGGTGAGAGATCCGGTAATGCATTAAACTGGCACTATACTTTAAAGCTTAAGTATGGGGATGGCATAATGAACGTAAAGTTTGACGATTGGATGATCATGCAAGATGAAAAAAATGTTTTCAATAAAGCGACAATGAAAAAATTTGGGATCAGGTTGGGAGACGTTTATTTATTTTTTACTAAGCAATAGTAGACTGTAATTTTTCAGCTTTTTCTTTTGCTTTTCTTTCACGCTCAGCTTTACGCTGACCTTTTTCAACTAACGCTTCTAGATCTTCGTACGTGCATAACCCAAGATCTGTAGGGTTCCTGAATTCTGTAATTGGTTGAGATTGGTTACCAGCTCTTATATTAGCAACTGTTGGTTTAGTGGAGCTTGTAAGTTTAGCAATTTGGGTATCAGTTAGTATTTTACCATACTCTCGAATTAGCCAAGCAATAGCCTTAGGTCTTTCTTGTCTAACTGATAATGGAAGATATTTTTTTGTTTTGACGCTAAATTGAATTGACTCCGACTTTTTATTTTGCAATTGTAACTCTTGCGAGTGATCGACCTCACATCGTTTGATTTCGTCCATAGTAAGTTGACCACTTGCAATAGGATTTAATCCTTGCATACGGTATGCATCTTCACCATCTGCAATGCTTTGTACTTCTAGTTCGTGTAGCTGACAAAATTGGGATATTTGTGGAAAACTTAAAGCTGTGTTGTCAACTAACCAAACGGCTGTTGCAAGGGGCATTAAAGGTTTATTGTCAGACATTATTTTTTAAGTTTTAAATATTAAATGACTTATATTTATTTTTAAAACGTGCAACTCTTCCACCAGAGTCTACCATTTTACCAGATCCTTGATTCCATGCTGGGTGAGATAAAGGATCAATTTCAAGCTTCATAGTATCTCCGGCTTTCCCCCAAGTGGATTTGGTCTTATAAGTAGAACCATCAGTGCGCTCCACAGTAATCTCATGATAATCAGGATGTATTTTTTGTTTCATGATTATCAGAAAATAGAGACCAAAGATTAAAAAATCAAGTAAATATTTATAGATTTTTCAGTAATTCGGAACTGATAGCAGCACTTGAGGCTATTAAACTCTCATCTTTTAAAGGATTAAAATCATTTCCTTTTTCATTTAGGCATATCCCACCGGCCTCTTTAACTAAAATAATACCAGCTGTAATATCCCAGAGATTTAGTCTTAATGACCAAAAACCATCAAATTTTCCTGATGCGACATTAGCTAAATCAAGTGCTGATGATCCTAGTAATCTAACACTTGTTTTTCTTTGAAGGGCTCCTATTTGCGCAATACCTTTTTCGAGAATATCTTGGTGTTTAATTTGAACACCAGATGTAAACATACATCCATCTAACTTATCTCTTTGAGAAACTCTCAGTCTTTGATTATTAATCCAAGATCCAGAACCCTTATGAGCCCAATATAATTCGTTTAATATTGGGTTGTATGTAACACCAGCAATAATTTCTCCTTTTTGCATTAAACCAATAGTTACTGCAAAGTATCCATTGCCGTGTATAAAATTTTTTGTACCATCAAGTGGGTCTGTTATAAATACCGGAGTATCTCCTTTAAGTTTTTCTAAATCCTCAGAACTAAAAGTCTCTTCATCTATTTGAAGAAAATCAGGTCTATCTTTTCCCAAATTATAACTAATTGTTTCAGAAGCCCTAATATCTGCTGAGGATACAAAGTCATTTTTATCTTTTTTAGAAATTTGAAGTTTTTCAAGTTCACCAAAATCTCTAATCAACGACTTGGCAGCACTTCTACATGCTTTTTCCATAACAACAATTACTGGAGGAACAATAGACATAGAAAATTTATTTTGCTTTTTCTATATAAGTTAATTCACTTGTATTTATTCTGACTTTATCACCTGTTTCGACGTGGGGAGGGACAGTAACTCTTACACCGTTAGTTAGCAAAGCAGGTTTATAAGATGAAGACACAGTTTGTCCTTTAACAACAGCTTCTGTTTCGGCAATTTGTACCACAAGACTTTCAGGGGGATTAACATTCATTGGTTTTTCATCATAAAACTCAATAGAGACCTCCATTCCATCTTCAAGAAATTTAGCTGTGTTCTCATTAACTTGAGTAATATTCATAATTATCTGTTCATAAGTCTGGTTGTTCATAAATGTAAAATCTTCTCCACTACGAAATAAAAATTGGTGATTTATCTCTTCAGCTCGAATTTTTTCTAGAGACTCTGAACTTCTAAATCTCTCATTTAATTTTGTCTGATTTGAAATATTTTTAAGTTCTGCCTGAATATATGCACCACCTTTACCAGGCTGTGTGTGGGAGAGTTTAGCAACCTTCCAGAGAGAGTTATTATGCTGAATTATATTTCCAATTTTTAAATCGTTAGCATTGATTTTCATTTAGATTTATAGATCTGTATCATTCGCTCTAATAAAGCCAATGCATCAGCTCTAGATCTTTGAAAACAATTTCTTCCAATAATGGACCCGTTACCATCTCCTTGATGAATTGCTAGAACTTCATCCATTAAAGCTTGATCATCTTTTGCATCTCCACCAGAAAAAACCACTAAGCGCTTTCCATCAAAAGCAACTTTTTTAATATGGGCTACGCGATCTTTTAAAGTGCCTATTGTTATTTTATTATCTTCAAATGCTTTTTTAGTTGGATCATCTTCTAAAAAGTCACTTGGTAGCTTAACTTTAATTATATTAGCTCCCAATAAAGCAGAAATGTGTGCAGCATATGAAATTATATTCATTGCAGTCTCACCTTTTTTAGTAATATTTGACCCTCTGGCATAGGCCCACAATACTACAGCAAGACCTTTTTCTTTAGCCTCAAAACTTAGTTTTTTGAACTCTTCCATCAAATCAAAATTATGTTCAGATCCAGGATAAATAGTAAAACCTATTGCTGCACATCCTAATTTTAATGCATCATCAACACTCCCAGTAACAGCCTGATCTAGAGAGGTTGCTAGAGTATTTGAACTATTAATTTTTAATATTGTTGGAATTTGACCATGAAAGTTTCCAGAACTTGTCTGAAGTAACCCAAGAGGTGCTGCATAAGCTGACAAACCAGCATCTATTGCAAGTTGATGATGATAGTTTGGATCGTACGCAGGAGGATTAATAGCAAAACTTCTATCTGGGCCATGTTCAAAACCTTGATCAACTGGTAAAATGATCATTCTCCCAGTTCCACCAAGCTTTCCTTGCCCTAAAATTTTCATAAGATTCGATCTCACACCTACGTTCTCATGGGTGTAGTTTGAAATGATTCTTTTAGTGATATTTGTTACTTTCATAATTGGTCCTATAAATTACATATTTGAGCAGTTGTCTCAAGCATTCTATTTGAAAATCCCCATTCATTGTCATACCAAGTGAGTATTCTACCAAAATTTTCAGATACTGTAGTCGTTTCACTCAAATCTAAAATTGAACTTCTAGAGTCATGATTATAATCACTTGATACTTTCGGATCTATTTCCACTCCTAAAATATTTTTTAGAGAATTATTAGCATATTCTTGAAATTTATTATTCAAAGACTCAATTGAAATATTTTTTTTTGTATTAAATTTAAAATCTACAAGAGAAACATTTGGTGTTGGAACTCTTATTGCGGTTCCATCTAATTTTCCTTTTAAATGAGGAAGGACTAGGCCAACAGCTTTTGCTGCACCTGTGCTCGTAGGAATGATATTGTTAGCTGCTGCTCTAGCACGTCTAAGATCTTTATGAAATGTATCAACTGTATTTTGATCTCCTGTATAAGAGTGAATTGTTGTCATGTATCCATTTTCAATTCCGAACCCTTGGTCTATTACGAAAGCCACAGGTGCTAAACAATTAGTTGTACATGAAGCATTTGATATGATTTGGTGATCTAAATTAATATTTTTGTTATTTACACCTTGAACAACTGTTATATCTGCACCTGAACAGGGGGCTGAAACGATGACCTTACTAGCACCACTTTCGACATGAGACATAGCTTTATCTTTAGATGCAAAAACACCTGTGCACTCTAAAATAATATCTACATTCTTGTCACCCCACTTTAAATCAATTGGGTTTCTCTCAGATGTAACAGTTACTTTGTTTTCTTCTATTGAAAACTGCTCGTTTGAAATTTTATTAATCTCCTTAGATAGAGGTCCGTGAATACTGTCATATTTTAATAAATGAATGTTTGTATCAATATCAGCTAAATCATTAATATAAGCTATTTCATATTGATCACTAAATTCATTTGACCTTTCTAAAAATGCTCGATAAACAAGTCTACCAATTCTACCAAATCCATTAATTGCTACTTTTTTTTTCATTTTTCCTTAATTTTCCTTAATATTTTAGTTGATATAGTTCTTGTTGTTAACCCAAATTTTTTAAATACATCACTCCCAGGAGCACTTGCACCAAAAATATCTAATCCAAAAATATTTTCTGAATTTGTAAATTTATTCCAATACATGGTTGAGCCAGCTTCAATCACAAAAGTTTCATCTAATTTAGATTCCAATCTCGATTGCTTTTCAAAAATTGATGTAGATGGCATAGATATTACTTTTGCGATAATCCCGTTATTTTTCAAAATTACAGCAATATTTACAGCTAAAGATACTTCTGAACCAGTAGCTATAATTGTAATATCATTATTTTTTTTTGGCCCACTTATTACATAAGCCCCCTTGAAGTTTTTTGAAATTAATTTTTTATTAGAAATTTGAGGTAAATTTTGCCTTGAAAGGCATATAAATGATGGAGCATTATTAATCTTTAAGGCCTCTCTCCAACACATTATTGTTTCTTTGAGATCACAAGGCCTAAAAACATAACTATTTGGTATAAGTCTTAACATATTAATTTGCTCTATAGGTTGATGAGTAGGTCCGTCTTCACCTAAACCAATAGAGTCGTGCGTAAAAACTTGAATAGGATCAATTTTCATTAAAGCAGCAAGACGAAGACTTGGCTTCATGTAATCAGCAAAACTTAAAAAAGTCCCTGAATAGGTTTTATAAATTTTAGTAGCTGCAATTCCATTCATAATAGCAGCCATTCCATGTTCTCTTACAC
>CABZOW010000016.1 GCA_902527525.1 uncultured Alphaproteobacteria bacterium
AAACTGCTTTAACGGCAGTATCAAAACAGCGAGCTTTTAGACAAAGAGATAAAGGGGCAAAAAATGCAAATTTCATTTTAAAAATTAAAGATTTTAAAGATGAATTTATTACTGGAATTTTACTTGCTAATAACTTATTTAATATTTTAGCTACAGCATTAATGACAGAATTACTTGTTTCAGAATTTGGTGGTTTAGGTGTAACAGTTGCAACAATTTTTATGACATTAATGATTGTTATATTTTCTGAAGTAACTCCTAAGATATTTGCAATTAATAAGCCAATGACTTTTGCTTTGAGAGTCTCTAAGTTTTTTTATTTTTATACAAAATTAATTAAACCAATAGTAAATCTGATTAATAAGATTTCTAACAAAATAATTAAAATTATTGGTTTAAATTTAAATGCAGATCAATCAAAAATCATTGAAGAGGAATTTGAAGGAGCTGTACAATTACAAAAACAATATTCAAAAGATGGGGAATATGAAGCAGATTATATGAGTAATATTCTTGAGTTAAAAAAGTTAAAAGTTGATGAGCTTATGACTCATAGAAATGAAATTTTATATATTAATTTAGATGATCCTTATAAACAAAATCTTAAAATAATAAGCACATCTGCATATACAAGAATACCAGTTATAAAGGGTAATTTTAATAACCTAATTGGTATCTTCGATATAAGAGATTTGTTGAAAGACTCTAGTATGGAAGAGTCAAATGAAAGTATTGAAAGAAATACCTCACAACCTGTTTACATCCCTCAAAACAAACTGGCTATGAAACAGCTTATTGATTTCAAATCTTCTAGAGAACATATGGTTTTAATTGTAGATGAATATGGAGAAATACAGGGTTTAATTACATTAGAGGATATTATAGAAGAAATTATTGGAGAAATTTTTGATGAAACTGACACTGATGAAACTTATCTAGAGAAGATTGATGATAGTAATTATTTGTTTAATGGAAATGCTAGTGTAAGGGAAATTAATAGAGGCTTAGATATTAATTTACCTGATCAATTTGTAACTTTATCAGGTTTAATACACGATTTGGCTAAAGAAATTCCTAAAGTTGGCAAAGTCTTTTATGTTGGAGATATAAAATTACAAATTATATCTAGGTCTATTAATAAAATTAATAAAGTAAAGTTATCTATTTAATATTTTTATTTCAAGAGAGTGCAGACCAAATTTAAAGACTGAGTCAAGTTTTTTATGAATTGTCCTGTGAATATCTATTTTTTTAAGGTTATTTTTATTTAATATTCTAAGTTCCACATGAGTTAACATAGTAGATGAATTTTCAACTCCAATATGTCCCTTATGTTTTGCACTATTATCAATTATTTCTAAAATTTCGAATTGACTAATATCCTGTAAAAGGATTTTAATATTATCTAAATTCATAATTTAATCTTAAATGAATAAAAAAAATAAAATAGAAAATTTATGCAATCATCCAAATTGTAAAGAGGAAGGTATTTTCAAAGCTCCTTTAGATTATGATAATTTAAGTAATTATCAGTGGTTTTGTATGGAACATATAAAAGAATTTAATAAAAAGTGGAATTACCATAAAAAAATGGATGCCAGTGAAATTGAAAATGATATTCGTTTTGACACTATATGGAGAAGACCAACAAATTCTTTCGGATCAGGAAAAAAATTCTATAATTTTACAATTAATGGTGAGGATATGGGTTCATTTGATAACCCTACTGCATATCAACAGCAGTCAAATAAATTGTTAAAATCACTTACTATTTTAAAATTAGATATAAATACTGACATAAAATTGATAAAAAAAAGCTATAAAGAACTAGTTAAAGAGCATCATCCAGATGTAAAGGGCAATAGTAAAAAAGTTGTTGATAAATTTAGAGAAATAGTAGAAGCATATAACTACTTAATTGATAGATACAAAAAATGAATAAAATTGAGGCTCTCAAAAAAGACTTAATACAAATTACAGAAGTTTCATCAAAAGAAATTTTTGGCATACAAACTGATATAAAAGTTCCAAAATTTAATGAAACATCAGAATATTGCCCAAAAATTGATGTAAATTATGTATTTGATGATAATACAACAACTGCAATCTTGTTGGGTCTAAAGTTTAATAAAAGAGTTTTCTTACAAGGTCTGCATGGAACTGGGAAGTCATCTCACATTGAACAGGTATGTGCGAGATTAAACTGGCCATGCATAAGAATTAACTTAGACAGTCATGTATCTAGAATAGATCTAATTGGAAAAGATGCGATAGTTTTAAAAGATAATAAACAAGTCACTGAGTTTCAGGAGGGTATTCTTCCTTGGGCTTTTCAAAATAACGTATCATTAGTTTTTGATGAGTATGATGCTGGAAGACCAGATGTTATGTTTGTTATTCAAAGAATACTTGAAGCTGAGGGAAAATTAACACTCCTTGATCAAAGCAAAGTTCTCTCACCACATCCTTATTTTAGATTATTTGCTACTGCTAATACTGTTGGCCTTGGAGATACCTCCGGTATCTATCACGGAACAAATCAAATCAATCAAGGTCAGATGGATAGATGGAATATTGTTGCAAAGTTAAACTACTTAGAAGAAGAGAAAGAAATCGAAATAATATCAAAAAAAATTTCAGCTAGTAGTGAAGAAAAAAAAATTATTGGATCGATGGTCCAAATGGCTAATTTGACAAGAAAAGGCTTTGAACAAAAAGATATATCTATAGTCATGAGCCCAAGAACAGTAATAATGTGGGCAGAAAATTATAAAATTATCAAGGATATAAAAAGTTCATTGAACTTTACTTTTTTAAATAAGTGTGATGAAAGTGAAATCGATATTTATAAAGAGTATTTTCAAAGAACTTTTGCAATTGATATTTAATTGGCCGATCTAAAACAATTAAAACTTCCTAAACAAATCTCAAATACACTCAATTCTGTTAATAAAACTATATCTGAAAACAAAGAATTAAAAATAAATGTTAATTCAAATATTGTTTTAGAAAAAGATGATACTTTAAACCTTCCATCTATTTCAAATATTTTCAACTACGAAGATATGCGTAGTGCAGCAGACTCTTTTGCCCTAAAAAAAAAATACCATAATGAAAAACAGTTAAACCAAATAACGTCACAAAATGTTGATATTAAAGAAGAAATTATCTTTTTAGAACGTTTGCGATATGAAACTTATGGCTCGAGACCTTTTAAAGGAATACTTAAAAATATTGAGAATAAGTGGCTAAAAAGATTAGAGATTTTAAATCTAAAAAAACAAAAGGACTCTAAAGATTTATTTTACTTTACTTTAATACTTTTTTTTATTGATTTTGTTAATGGTAAAAAGTGGAAACTGAATAATAAACATTTGAAGAATATAACGTCTAAGGACAATGTATCTGAATTTTTTAATACACTTCAAGAATTATCTCAAAATATAAAGGAACAAAAAGAATACTTATCTTTATCTGTAGATCTTCTCAGAATTATCTTTCCGTCCCTTGAAGAAGAAAATAAGCCAGATGATAAAAATCTTGATGAAGGAAAAGACGAAGAGGATTTCAATAAGCAAGAAAATCAAGAAGAAAATCAAGCTCAGAAACCTGAGGAAAGCCAATTAGATGATAGTATGCATACACCTGAAAGTGACACAGATAATGATCAATCAAGCGTTCAAGGAGAAGAGGTAGATATTGAAATTTCAGACCAACAAATTGATGATTTAATTAAGTCAATTGATAGTTACAGAAACTTAAGTCAAAATTATAAAACTGCAACAAATCAATACGATGAGATAATTGAAGCTTTTAAACTATGTGACCATGAAGAACTAGTTGCTCTTAGAAGACAGCTCGATGAAAAATGTGACTTGTATCAAAAACAGATATCAAGATTAGCTAATAAACTATATCGTAAACTTCAATCTAAGCAAAATAGATCATGGAATTTTGATTTAGATGATGGAGTATTAGACACGTCTAAACTTACACGAGTTATAACTAATTCAAACAATTCACTATCTTTTAAAAAAGAAAAGGAAATTAAATTCGAAGATACAACAGTAACTTTATTAATTGATAACTCTGGATCTATGAGAGGAAAACCAATTATGATTGCTGCTTTAACTACAGATATGATCGCAGCCACTTTGGAAAAATGTAAGATCAAAGTTGAAATACTTGGTTTTACAACAAAGGCTTGGAAAGGTGGGAAGACTCGAGAGCATTGGCTCAAAAACGGGAAGCAGAAAAATCCAGGAAGGCTAAATGATCTAAGACATATCATTTATAAATCAGCAGACCAAAACTCAAAAAAATCAAAGATTAATTTAGGCCTAATGTTAAAAGAAGGGCTTTTAAAAGAAAATATTGATGGTGAGGCACTTCTTTGGGCTAGTTCGAGGATTTCAAAGAGACCTGAAAGTAGAAAAATTTTAATTGTAATATCTGATGGGGCTCCAGTGGATGACTCTACATTATCTGTGAATAATAGTAATTATTTAGAAAAACATCTAAAAAGCACTATAATTGCAATAGAGCAGAAATCAAATATTGAATTATTAGCAATTGGTATTGGGCATAATGTTGGTCAGTATTACAGTAAGGCTATTACCATTCATGATGTAGAGGAGTTAGGTGGTATTATGTTTGAAAAAATAGAATCATTATTTAACTAAATTAGATAAAATACTACTCTTATACTCTTCAAACTTATTGTCATTTATTGATTTTCTTATTTCCTCAAAAAATTTATTCATAAACCAAATATTATAGATTGATAAAATAATCATCCCTAACATTTCATTAGACTTAAATAAATGGTATAAGTACGATTTTGAGAATTTATTAATTTCCTGTATTTCACAACCTTCATCTAAACTGGAATGATCATCTTTATATTTTGAATTATTTAAATTAATTCCGTTACTACTTAGTTTTGACATCATGATACCATGTCTTGCAATTCTGGTTGGTGACACACAATCAAACGTATCGTACCCAGAACTTACACCATGTAAGATATCATCTAATCCTCCAATTCCTAAAATATGTATTGGTTTGGATTTATCCAAATAGTTTTCACACAAAGAAAAAATATCGTAAATTTGGTTTTTTGTACTACCCAAGGAACCACCTATTGCAAGTCCGTCAAAATCTTTTGAGCAAGTCTCTTCACATGCAATCTTTCTTAAATCTTCATAGACACCACCTTGTATTATTCCATACAGAGACTGTTTCCCAGAGGAGCCAAAAGTTGGTTCATAATTTCTAAATTTTGAGTCAAATGAATTTTTACATCTTTCAGCCCAACGATGACTCATATACAAAGACTTTTCTGTATATTTCTTTGAAACGTTAAAAGGTGTGCATTCATCTAAAACAAAAATTAAATCAGCACCAAAGTCACGTTGTAATTCAATAGACCTTTCAGGTGAGAGGAATACTCTATCACCGTTAATATAATTTCTAAAAGAGGCTCCCTCTTCGTTTATTTTTATTAGAGACTTCCTTTTTGTATTGTTATTTTTTCCTTTTATTTCCTCTGAAACTGAGCCATATCCTAGTGAAAAAATTTGATACCCTCCACTATCAGTCATCATGGGTCCATTCCAATGAGTAAAATTTTGCAGACCGCCTTCTTTTGAAATTATCTCTGGCCCCGGTTGAAGCATTAAATGATATGTATTAGAGAGGATAACTTGCGTGCTTGCTAATTTTAATTGTGAGGGTAGTACAGATTTAACAGTGGCCTTAGTACCACAGAAAATAAAAGCTGGGGTATTTATTTTACCATGTGCAGTAGTAATTAACCCAAGTCGAGCATTAGATAATTGAGACTTTTTTTTTACTTGAAAAAAATTAGTCAAGTTTAGAAGGTAGAAAATTTTTAGCTAAATATATAAAAATTGTATCAAACAGGCTTAATAAAATTCTCAGAAAATAAATACCTAGGCCATAAGAAATAATTAAATCAAACAAAGGCACAGGATTTGAAGTTAAAATATTAAATGCAAGAACACTGAATATAATATTATCAATAAATTGAGAAACTATTGTGGATGCATTATTTCTGAACCAAAGATTTGTATTTTTATTTTTTAAATAAGAAAATATGAAAATATCAATTTTCTGACTAATAAAAAATGCACAAATACTACCAACTATTATAGGGAATTGTGGAAGAAAAATTGTCTTTATTGCTTCATGCATATCATAGCTCCAAGACCATGCGGGATGTGCATCTGGATTAATAGGTGTCATAGATATTGTTAGAAACATAAGCACTGTTGAAAATAAATAAGCTGCTATACCAAGATAAATACACTTAGTTGCAGATTTTTTATCGAAATATTCATTAAGAATGTCAGTACAAAGGAAAATTGATATAAAAAGTACCGTTCCTAATGCCATAGGCTCAGGGAAGAAAGGAAAATCTACAACTTTTAGAACTTGAATATTTGCCAGTATTATTGCTATTGCTACGTAAACATAGATACCTGTTTTTCCAAAAAACTTAAGTGAAAATAAAATTGAAAAATAACAAAACATAATTTGAAACAGCCAAATCATAACAACTGATGTGTTATTTAGATTATTAGATAAGTTTAAAAATAATTCTTGGAACATCTAGCTAGCCTTTTGGCTAACATTTTTTTCAATTTGTTTTTTTATTTTCAATGCTTTGTCAGTTAAAGATCGAGAACTTGCTTTATTTAAATATTGATCTAAACCACCATGTTTATCGATTGTTCTAAGGGTTGAAGATGCTATTCTCAGTCTAAATTTTCTTTTAAGAGACTCACTGTATAGAGTAACACTATTTAAGTTAACCATAAATCTCCTTTTTGATTTGATATTAGAGTGACTCACGTTATGGCCGGTTTGGTGTTTTTTTCCAGTAATTTCGCAAGATCTAGACATGAAGTGAGTTTATAATATAAAAGTTACTTTTTTACAATAATAGTTTCTTACAGTTTTAGCTCACTCATTGAGTATTTTGGTGTAAACTCATCTAAAAGCTGATTAATGTCGTCTTTTTTTGTCAACTGAGGTTTATGAACCCCATTTTCAATCCAAAGCGTGTCAAATTTCATTTTTCTGCCTCCGGCTATGTCATGCCACAATGAGTCTCCAATTACCAATACTTTTTTTTTATTTTTAATACTCATTCGTTTAATAATATCCTCATATATTGGTTCATATGGTTTTCCATACCTAAAGACAGTTCCACCTAAATCAAAGTATAGCTGAGCTACTGTACCTCCACACATAGAAAGAGTTTTATTGTTATGCACCAAATAATCTGGATTTGCACATAAAAGAGGAAGTTTATATTTAAAGATCTTATCCAAATATTCAGCAAAATCTAAAATAGATAATCCATCTTTTAAATCTGCAATCATCGCAAAATTAGCTTTCTCAATATTTTTAGTGCAATCAAGATCAAAATATTTGATTTTCTCTTTAGATAGCTCTAAAGGAAAACATTTTCTTCCATATTTTTTATAGATATCTTTATTAATATTATTTAAGGCAATTTGTCCACTCGTAACACAATAATCAAATAATTTTTCACTATAGCCTAATCTTTTTAAATTGGTCTCAGATTGAAGCGAGGGATTTGCAGAATTAGAAATAAGAATAATTTTTTTATTTTTAAATTTTAAAAACTCTAAACATTTTTCTGCTTCTAAAAATTTTTTATAGCCATTATGTAGAACACCCCACTGGTCAAATAAGAAATAGTCGTAATTATTAATTACGTTTTTGAAAGATGATATTTTTTTCAAGAGTACTGACCAATTACCTCAGAAATACTTCTAAAACCTTGTTGTTGTATTAAATTAATTAAATCTAAAGTCATTTTTTTTACATGATAAGGCCCTTCGTAGGTAAAACTGCTATAAATTTGAATAAGAGAGGCACCTAATTTCATTTTTGTTAAAATATCATTGGCATCAAAAATACCTCCTACACCAATAATTTTTATTTTTCCGGAGGTAAGAGTATAGAAATCTCTGATTAATTCATTTGATTTAAGGAATAATGGTCTACCACTAACCCCTCCCTCTAGTTTCTCATTAACCATGGATTTATTAATTGTGGTATTTGTTAATATCAGCCCATCGACATCATTTGCTAAGGAAATTAGTGAAATATCTTTCTTATCCTGATCTGAAATGTCTGGTGAAATTTTGAATAAAATTGGTATTTTTGAATTATTTTGATCTCTAAATTTATGAATAGTTGTAACGATCTTCTCAAAATTTTGAGATTTAAGATTATCCCTTAAACCAGGTGTATTAGGAGAAGACAGATTTATTACAATATAATCTCCTAGTCTATATAGTCTATCGAAAAGTTTTTTAAGATCATCTAATATTTCGATAGTTTCTTTATTATTACCAATATTAATTCCAATAATTTTATCTTGAAAATTTTCTTTTAAATTAGAGTTGTTAATATTTCTTTCAAAAACATCCAAGCCTTTATTGTTAAAACCCAGAGAGTTTATAAGTGCTTTTTGTGCTGGGAATCTATGAATTCTTGGTTTAGTGTTTCCCTTTTGAGGCAAAGGTGTCACCGTACCTAACTCTGTAAAACTAAATCCTAAATTTAATATAGGATTGATTACTTCTGCATTTTTGTCAAAACCTGCAGATAGTCCAATTGGGGTTTTAAAAGTTCTCCCCCATATAGTTTGCTCAAGTATTTCAGTATTTTTATAGGTTATCTTTGGGTAAATACCCAACTTTAGAGCTTTAATAGAGAGGTTATGAGACAATTCTGGATCAAGTTTTTTTAAGATACGGTGAGCTAAACTATACATTAAGCTTAGAGTTAAATAACTCTAGAGTTTTGTCTTTTGTATATATTTTTGTAAATGAACCTAATCTAGGACCATTTTCTTGACCAAAAACAACTAGATAAATTAGTTTGAAAAATTCTCTTATATTTTCTTTATAAATAGAATTTTTACCTACACTAAAAATTACAGTTTGAAATTCATCTGCATCTGCAGATGGTTCTACCTCTTTTAATTTTTTCACAACTTCTTTAAGTATAATTAATTCTTCTGAATTTGGAATTTTAAACTTTAAATTTGGCTGGATAAAATCTTTAAAATAATTTATACCACAATCAATCATTCTATTTATAAGATCCTCTTCAACTTCGCTAAAATTTCTTTGATAATTTTTAATTAAACCAAATATCACACTAGGATCTTCAGATTTACAAACAGATATGACATTTAAAATTAAACTGTAATTTATTTTTGAACTATAGAGGGGATTAACTGATTTATGAATGTGCCATGCAGGATTATCAGCATTTTGGTCATCACTGTTAAATTTATTAACATGGGCTAAATATTCGTCAGTATTTTTAGGAATAACATCAAAAAAAAGTTTCTTAGCTGTAGTGGGTCTTTGATACATAAACATAGATAGGCTCTCTTCGATAGAGTATTTTAGCCAGTCATCGATACTTATTCCATTGCCTTTTGATTTACTAATTTTTTCAGCATTTTCATCAAGAAATAACTCGTAAATTAAATTTTCTGGAGGTTTTGAGCCAATAATCCTGCATATCTTTGAAGATAAAATATAGCTATCGGTCAAATCTTTTCCGCACATTTCATAGTCTACACCAAAAGCAGCCCATCTCATGGCCCAATCAACTTTCCACTGAAGTTTGCAATTTCCATCAAGAACTGATTTAGATTTTAATTCCCCATCCTCGAAGTAAGAAACAGTAAAATCATCATAATTTACTTCTTCAATAGGAACTTGCAAAATTTTTCCAGTTTTTTCATTGATAGGGAAAAATGGGCTATAAGATTTTCTTCTTTCTTCACCAAGAGTTGGGAGAACAACATTTTTTATCTCATCATAATTTTTTATAATTTTTTTTATTGTGTCATTAAATAAACCTGATTTGTATGCATCGGTTGAGCTTTGAAATGTAAAGGGTAAATTAAATCTATTAAGAAATACTTTAAGCTTGGAATTATTGTGATCACCAAAACTCTTAAACTCATCAAAAGGATCTGGCACAGAGGTTAAAGGATAATCTAAATACTTAGATAATTTCTCTTTATTTGGAATATTATCAGGGACTTTTCTAAAACCGTCCATGTCATCAGAAAAAGCAATAAGATCAGTTTGTTTACCAGTTAGTTTTTCATAGCAAAACCGAACCATATTAGTCCTCAAAACTTCACCAAAGGTGCCTATGTGTGGTAAACCTGAAGGACCATAGCCAGTTTCAAAAATAATTTTCTCTTTGGAATTATTTTCACCAAATCTTTTAACAATTTTTTTAGCTTCATTAAAAGGCCAGGATTTATATGAGTTATAATCAGTCAAAATTTAGGTGCTAAAGTTAAAGTAATACCATTGAGCTCTTCTGTAAATGGGATTTGGCATGAAAGTCTCGAATTTTTTTTAATATCCATTGCCTGGTCAAGCATAGATTCTTCGTCATCATCAGCTTTTGATATCTTCTCTAACCATTTATCTTCAACATAACAATGACAAGTGGCACAAGCACAACAACCACCACATATTGCTTCGATATCTAAACCAGCATCTCTGATAATTTCCATAATCGAAAATCCAATAGTTGCTTCAATTTTATGAGGAGATCCATCATGATCTATAACGTTGATATGGTATGACATTAGAAATTTACTGTATTTTAGACTATTAGGTCTATCAGTTCGATAGGCTGAATGCGACTAAAATTAATATACTAAATATATTCTAAAAAATTATAAGTTTAGATTAAATGAATAAAACTGAGAGTTTTCAAATCAAGATATGGTTAGTAAGCCTTATGACAGTAATCTTATTAATGATCATTGTGGGAGGGCTTACAAGACTTACAGAATCTGGATTGTCCATGGTAGATTGGAAATTATTTGTTGGAACAATACCTCCGCTGTCTGAAGGAGATTGGTTAAAAGTTTTTGAAGACTATAAACAATATCCAGAATATCAAATTAAAAACGTAAATATGACACTGTCAGAATTTAAATATATCTTTTGGTGGGAATACGGACATAGAGTTCTTGGAAGAATCATAGGTATAATTTTTATAGTTCCTTTTGTTGTCTTCACTTTAAAAAAATACTTTTCAAAAGAAGAAATACTTTCATATTTGTTTCTTCTTTTTCTTGGAGGTTCTCAAGGTTTAATAGGTTGGTGGATGGTAAAAAGTGGTTTAGACATGAACCCCTATGTAAGTCATATTAGAC
>CABZOW010000017.1 GCA_902527525.1 uncultured Alphaproteobacteria bacterium
ACTCATCAATCCTCCAATTGATATGTATTATAATGTATTTAAATAGTTCCTGAAGAGGTTTTATTTTCTCACGGCCAATTGAATGACCGTGAAAGATTATTTTAATTTCCTAACGATTCATCTTAGCTATGACTTCTCCTGGAAAAGCAATAGCGATAGCATACTGATATATTAGCGATCTAAACTCTTGTACATCCTCCCAAGTCTCAGAATTTTGTCCATGAAGTTGTAAGCCAGTCGGAGTTTGATAATGCTCGCTTAAAAAATAAATGACATTATCAGTAACACCTTTTGAGGGGTCAGTTATATCTACTGGCTCAAAACCTTTAACAATAGAATAAGAGTTTAACCTATCATCACCGGATAATGAGTGTTTATCATGCATAAACTGATGATGGCTTTGTAAGATTGCTTCCACTTTCTCTACATCTGCAGAGGGGACTTTTAAAGTTAATGCAAAAGAGTCTGGCTGCATATGGCCATTTGCAAAAGCAAATGATGAAAAAATCGAAAAAATTAATGTAATAAAAATTTTCTTCATTGTGTACCTTTCTATAAATAAATTAAATTTAAAATTAATTTGAAATTTATTTTTATACTTATTGAAGATTTATTAAATTATTTTATTAGCAAGTTAAGATGTCTTTTTAGCATACCTAGACATAAAATTTTCAGCTAAGCCTTTGAGTAAACTTAATTGTTTGAGTCTTGAAACACCATCTACTATTCCATCAACAGATTTACTAATAAAATTTTTAGTTGCTATATCTTTTTCTGATTTGTCATTAAGCCAATAAATTAATGTGGCTAAATAAATCGTCGATAGTAAGCCACGTTTTGAATAGTAGCTAAAGTCATTTGATCTATCGCCTGAGAGTTTCCAGATAAAGTCACTATTATCATGGAGCATTTTAATTGACATAAAAATATTACCAGGTCTAAGTAAAAATTTAAGCATTTCGGGTAATGCTTTTTTTAAGTAATTATTATTTTCAAATTTTAACTCCATAATAGTTTTAATTTTGTCTCTGGTTTTTAAACGAGAGTTATTAAAAGAGTTGTAATTTTTCTCAACTTTTTGGTTATTTTGAGCAATTATGAACTTTAAAACATCATACTCAAAGGAAGGGAACAGTTTAGCAAGGACTGATGTCGAAATCCTCTGCTTTTTAGCGCACTGCAATAAAGTGTCTCTTGACCAACCAAATTTTGGGACATACTGAACAAATAAATTAGCTAATTTTTCTTGCTTTGAATTCATTATTATATATAAATTACGCTCTTATGAGGTTACTAGATTGGCAATAGAAGTTCAAGTTAGAGATAACAACGTTGAGGCAGCTATACGTGTGCTCAAAAAAAAGCTTTTAAGAGAAGGTATTTTCAAAGAGCTAAAGCTTAGAAAAAATTACGAAAAGCCATCAGAGAGAAAACTTCGCGAAAAAGCCGAATCAATTAAGAGATTTAAAAAGCTTATGCGTAAGAAGAAGTTCGACTAATTCTCTAAACCTTTAATTATATCTTCACAGACTTTTTTAGCGTCACCAAATAACATTAAAGTGTTGTCTCTAAAAAATAACTCGTTTTGAACTCCAGCATAACCACTTGCCATTCCCCTTTTTACAAAGAATACTTGTCCTGCATTTTCTACATCTAAGATAGGCATACCATAGATAGCACTTGTTTTATCTGTTTTAGCTGCGGGGTTTGTAACATCGTTAGCACCAATCACAAATGCAACATCAGTCTCGGAAAAATCTCTATTAATCTCATCGAGTTCTAAAACTTCATCATAGGGGACATTTGCTTCAGCAAGTAACACGTTCATATGGCCGGGCATTCTTCCTGCTACTGGATGTATTGCATATCTGACCTCTGCCCCTGCTGCTTTAAGTAAGTCGCCCATTTCCCTTAATGCATGCTGTGCTTGAGCCACTGCCATTCCGTATCCAGGGACTATGATTATTGTTTTACTATTTTTCATCATGAAGGCAGCATCGGAAGCATTACCTTGTTTCGCCTGACGATCATCTTTGACCCCGTCTGCACTAGCTGCTTGCTCCCCACCAAAACCTCCTAGTAAAACATTTAGGAAAGATCTATTCATTCCTTTACACATGATATAACTCAAGATTGCACCAGAGGAGCCAACAAGAGCACCAGTAATAATTAATAAATTATTTGAAAGTGTGAAACCAATACCTGCTGCGGCCCAACCTGAGTATGAGTTTAACATTGAAACTATAACAGGCATATCTGCCCCACCGATAGGTACGATCAAAAGAACTCCTATGACGAAAGAGGCAGCTACTATTAGCCAAAATAACTCTTGATTTTGATCAATGCAAAATTTTACAATTAATGCAATAATTCCCAAACCTAAGAGTAAATTTAAAAAATGTTGACCTTTAAACACTAAAGGGTTACCTGATACAAAACCTTGGAGCTTTCCAAAAGCAATTATAGATCCTGTGAATGTTACAGCTCCAATAGCTGTTCCTATAGACATTTCTATGAGACTTCCCATAGGTATCGCACCAACAGTTCCAATATTAAAGGCGCTAGGATTGTAGTATGCTGATGCAGCAACAAAAACAGCAGCTAAACCGACTAAACTATGAAATGCAGCAACTAGTTGTGGTAATGCAGTCATTTGAATTCTAACTGCAATAGAAGTTCCAATTAAACCTCCAATTAAAAATGCAACTCCAATCTCTTTATAGCTTAATACTCCTGGGTTAGCTAAGGTTGTGACAATTGCTATTGTCATTCCTAAAATACCTAAAAAATTTCCTCTTCTAGCCGTTGAGGGGTGAGATAGACCTCTAAGCGATAGTATGAACAATACAGAGGAAATTAAATACGCAGCAGTTGTTAAATTTGACATCTATTTCCCCTATTATTTCTTCTTAAACATTGAGAGCATACGATTTGTTACAACGAACCCCCCAAAAATATTAACTGCAGCAAGACCTACTGCAACTAATCCAAAATATTTTGATATCGTGCTATCAATAGGACCTGCGGCGAGTAAAGCACCAACTATAATTACCGATGAAATAGCGTTAGTAACACCCATTAAAGGACTATGAAGAGCTGGAGTAACAGACCAGACAACGTAATATCCAACGAAACAAGCTAATACCAAAACAGTAATACCAAAAATAATGAAGTCGCTATGACCACCTGATGTATCTACGACACTCGATGCTAACTGACTTGCTTCATTTGCAATCTGTTGTGCTTTAAAAGATAAATTTTCTAGTTGATTTGAAATTTCTGACATATTAACTCCTTTATTTAATTAGTATCTTTCCAGCTGAGCAAATCATCGTAGCTTTGATAATTTCATCGCTTTTGTTAATCATAGATTTTTTCTTATCTTCAAAATTCATTAATTTTAAGAAGTTGGAAATATTTTTGGAAAAAAGGCTTGAGGCATTGTTTGCAACTCTTCCAGGCACATTGGCATGACCAACAATTTTAAGGCCGTTCTTTGATACTACTTTTCCGACCTGACTAAATTCACAGTTTCCACCGGATTCAACAGCTAAATCAACGATAACTGAACCGTTCTGCATATTTTCTAACATTTCTTTTTTTAAAATTAAAGGTGCTTTTCTTCCGGGTATTTGAGCGGTGCAAATAACTATATCCATAGTTTTTAAAGTTTCAGCAAGTAATGCTTCTTGTTTTTTTTGGTACTCTGCACTCATTTCTTTTGCATAGCCGCCTTTTGTTTCAGCATTCTTAGATTCTTCATCTTCAACCATCACAAACTTACCACCAAGACTCTCAACCTGTTCCTTGGACGCAATTCTAACATCAGTTGCATAAACAATTGCTCCTAAGCGTTTTGCAGTAGCTATTGCTTGCAGCCCTGCAACTCCGGCACCTATAACTAAGACATTTGCAGGAGTAACTTTTCCAGCAGCTGTCATGAATAAAGGGAGGACTCTGTTAAACTCTTGTGCAGCATCAATAACTGCATGATATCCAGCAAGGTTAGCCTGGGAAGATAATATATCCATATCTTGAGCACGCGTAATTCTTGGAACTAACTCCAAGGCAAATGCTGATACTTTTCTAGAATTTAAAATTTTAATACTATCTTGATTATTTTGTGTACTAATTTGAGATACAACCATTGACTTATTATTGATAATTCTAGACTCGTCTGGTGTGGGGCAATTAATTTTAATAATTATATCTGATGTTTTTAGAATATCTTTTGAGTTTGAAATTGTAGCGCCAGCCTCTTTATACGATTTATCAGTAAAACCAGATAAACTACCTGCTCCCCTTTCGATAAGAACTTGATGTCCAGACTTTAAATAAGATTTTACCTCATCTGGACTTACTGCTACTCTATTTTCAAACTTCTTTTTCTCTTTAAGTGTTCCTATGATCATTTATAGATTACCTAACTAAGGGATATCTGTTTATCAATTATATATTTAAAAGTCACCAATTTTAAGATTGTTACAATTAAGATATTGTATTTATTAGAGAAACCTTGTTTTTCAATGCTTTTCATCCTAAATTAAAAAATTGTTCTCCATGAGTAAACCTAGACCTATACCAACGCATAGAGCTAAAATAATTTTTAGATTTCTATTCATTAAGAAGACTTAACACAAGTATCATTAAAGTTATTTATCTTTTTTCTTAAAAAATCTTTGTTTAAGGTTTTCCCATAATCGGGCCATACCCAAGGGTTCGTAAATCATAAATACAATCATCAGAACACCAAAAACAACTTGTTCAAGAGCTGAGATAATTGTTGCATCTATAGCTCCATGAAAAACATTATTGCCTAAATAATTAAGTAAAACTGGGAATAATAAAATAAAACCAGCGCCGATAAATGCTCCGTTAATTGTACCTAAACCACCTAGAATACACATAAACAAAATTTTAAAAGATAATTTAATATCAAATGCTACAGGCTCTAGTGATTTTAAATATGTAAATGCAAAAAGTGCTCCTGCTACACCACAAAAAAAGGAACTTATTGCAAATGCCTGAAGTTTAGTTTTTAAAAGAGATACACCCATTGACTCAGCTGCTACATCCATATCTCTAACCGCCATCCAATTTCTTCCAGTGCTACCCCTAGCCATATTTATAGCAAGTATGGTCATAACAGTGACAACAACCAAAATAACAAGATACATATCAACTGGTGAGGTATAAGGCCTTCCAAAAATCACAATATCTTGGGCAGTAATAATTCCAGATGAATCATAGTTTTTAAACCAGCCAAACTTATCAATCACCCAAATAATAAAAAATTGTGATGCTAGTGTTGCAACCATCAAGTAAATACCCCTAATTCTTAAACTTGGTAGTCCAAAAACAATGCCAATAGCAGCTGCAATTAAGCCAGATATAATTAAGGCTCCAAAAAATGGCAGACCGTCAACTCTAAGTATCAAATTAAAACAGGCAAAAGCTCCAGCTGCCATAAAACCAGCAGCACCTAAAGCTAATTGACCAGTATATCCCATGATTACTTGCTGACCAATCGTAGCAAGTGCGAGACACAGCCAAGGGATTAAAATTGATGTAAACCAATAATCAGAGTTAACAGTCATAGGTATTATAAGAAAACCTAAAACCATTAATACTGAAAAATTTATATAATCATTTCTTGAATATGTTGAAACTGCTGTAGCCATTAAACTCTCCTAATAATTTTTTCTCCAAATAATCCCTCTGGTCTTTTTAGAAGAAAGAATACTGCGAGCACATAAGGCGCCCATCCTTCTATAGCTCCACCAAAGAAAGGGCCAATATAAACTTCAAGTACTTTTTCAGTAGAACCAATAATCAAACCTCCAACTATTGCTCCGGGTATTGATGAAAAACCTCCAATAATTAACACTGGTAATGCCTTTAAGGCGAGATCGACTAATGCAAATTGAACCCCTGCTCTAGCGCCCCATAAACAACCTGCTACGAGTGCAACAACCCCAGCTGCGGACCACACCAATAACATTATATGTTTTAAAGGTATACCAATTGAACTTGCTGCACCTGGGTCGTCAGCAACCGCTCTCAGGCCTAAACCAATCTTGGTTTGAGTAAACAATACTGCAAGAGATATCACCATGAAAGCTGCTACAGCACCCGCGGTTAAATCAAGTGCACTTATAAATATTCCTATTGAGTCAGCTATAAACATTATGGGAAAATCAGGAATACCCAGATCTAATCTTCTAACCTCTACGCCCCAAGCAGCTTGAGCTAATCCCTCTAAAACATATCCTAAACCAATTGTAGCCATTAAGAGCGTATCTTCACTTTGATTCATTAAAGGTCTTAAAACGAGACGTTCTGTGCTGAGACCAACAACAACCATAAGTCCAATAGTCACTAAAAAGGCAAGAAAAAATGGAAGACCTAACTCCATAAATCCGACAAATGACAAAACAGCAAAGAAAACCATTGCTCCTTGAGCGAAATTAAACGTGGCAGATGCCTTATAAATAAGAACAAAACCAAGTGCCACTAAAGAGTACATTGTCCCAGCCAATAGACCACCTACTAGAACTTCAAAGAAAAATAATATTTCACTCCCCATGAGAAACTCCTAAGTATGCATCAATTACTTTTTGATTTGTCCTAACTTCATCTGGAGGTCCATCTCCGATTATTTTTCCGTAATCTAAAACAACAACCCTATCTGATATATCCATTACAACTCCCATGTCATGTTCTATTAAAACCATCGTTGTTCCATACTCTTCATTTACCTCTAATATGAACCTGCACATTTCTCTTTTTTCTTCAACATTCATGCCTGCCATTGGTTCGTCCAAAAGTAGAAGAGAGGCTTCAGTAGCTAGAGCTCTTCCTAGCTCCACTCTTTTTTGCAAACCATAGGGTAATTTACCTACAGGTGTATCTTTAATCTTTCCTATTTCTAAAAATTCCACAATTTCCTCACATTTTTTTAAGTTAACTTTTTCTTCACGTCTAGCTTTTGGGAGTTGGAAAGCTACATCAAAAAAACTCGCTTTAGAATGAAGTTTTCTTCCAACTAAAATATTATCAATTGCTGACATTCTTTTAAATAAAGCTAAATTTTGAAATGTCCTAGAAATGCCCATTTGTGCAATTAAATTGGGTGTTATTTTACTAAGTTTATTACCTTTAAAAGCTATTGATCCCTGCTGAGGTTTATATATACCATTAATACAATTTAACATTGAACTCTTACCTGCACCATTTGGACCTATAATAGCTCGAACTTCATGCTCTAGAACATTAAAAGATGTGTCTGTTATAGCATTAACTCCTCCGAAGCTTAATGAAATATTATTAACTTCTAGAATTGGATTGCCTATTTTAAAATTTCTATCTTGAGAGTCATTCATTTTTTAACCTTTGTTTTTTTTCGTCTCCTTTAAAACATCTCTAAAATTTTTTCTACCTTCAGATGATATTCCAAGGTAAAATTCTTTTACTTTATCATCGTTCAAAAGAGATTTTGCAGATCCGTCTAACATTACCTGGCCTGTTTCAATGATGTAACCATAATCCGAGTTTCTTAGAGCAATATTTGTATTTTGTTCAGCTAATAGAATACTTACACCCTCTTTATCATTTAATTCTTTAACAATGACAAAAATCTCTTCAACAAGTTGAGGTGCCAAACCCATAGACGGTTCATCAAGTAAGAGCATTTTTGGTTTCGCCATCATTGCCCTAGCTACAGCAATCATTTGTTGCTCTCCTCCTGAAGTAAATCCTGCCTGACTCTTTCTTCTTTCTTTGAGTCTTGGAAAGTAATTATACATCCTCTCAAGTTCAGAATTTATTTCAGACTTAGATAACTTTCTTGTATAGGCACCACTTATCACATTCTCTTCAACCGTCAAATGTCCAAAACATCTTCTTCCCTCTAAAACTTGAACCAAACCCAAGTTTACCATGTCACTTGGATTTAATTTCTCTACCCTTTGTCCATTGTATGTAATTGAACCTTTTGTTACTTTTCCTCTTTCAGAGGCAAGCATTGTTGAAACTGATTTTAAAGTGGTGCTTTTACCAGCACCATTTCCACCTAATAGTGCTACAATACTACCGTCAGGAACATTTAAAGAAACATCACTTATTGCAAGGATAACATCGTCATAAACAACTTCTATATTTTTTATTTCGAGTATATTTTCAGAGCTATTTTGATTACTCATAGTAATTTAATTCTTTCATTAAAAAGTGAGAGGGGTGAAAAACCCCTCTCTAAGATCATTTATTTTATGAGCATACTTTTGGGGTAATGTTGTTCTCTTCAGCAAATTTTGCTGCAGATGTTTCAACTAAACTTCGAATATACCCTGGATCCAATGGAGCTTCCCAACCTGTAATTTGGTTGAACTTTTCTCCATCCCATTGCATCACTGCAAATTTACCTGCTCCTTCATGGTTCTCACAAGAAATTGAAAAAGGTGCAACCATATTTTCAATACCTATTTCTGCTAACCTTTCAGTAGTCATGTTTAAAGCTTCATAACCATCCCTGAATTCTGCACCTGTAACAGCTTTACCAACTTTACCATGCATTTCCTGAGCATTTTTTAGAGCTTCAATCCACATAACAGCTGCTCCGAGTCCACGGTTCCAGTAAACTGATCCAACTCTACTTTCGTCAGCAAGGTTTCCTTTACCAGCGCCGTATACCTGTTCTTTGATAGCTGCAACTAAAGGAAAGTCATCTCCTGGTAGTGCGTTCGCAACAGCATAGGTTCCAATAGCTGAGTCGCCTGCAGGATACATATCCTCTTCAGCCGCTCCAAATGTTACGTACATCATTCTGTCTCTTGGAAATCCGACTCTAGCTGCGTTTGTCATTGCAGTTGAATTCATACCTGAACCTGCTCCCCAGAAAGTAACCCAATCAGGTTTTTCTTTTCTGATTTGAAGCCATTGAGACTGCTGTTCTAATCCTGGAGGTGGAATTGAAATTTCAACTAATTCCATTCCCCATTCTTCAGTAATAGCTCTCATAGCTGGTAAAGGTTCTCTACCATATGCAGAGTCAATGTGGAGGTGAACAATTTTCTTTCCCTCCATATTAGGGATACCACCTTCAATTTCAGCCATAAACTTTAATTTAACAGCAATTTGTGACCAGTAGTGGCTTGCTGCGTTAAATACCCAAGGCCATACTGTTCCGTCAGCACCATCAGTTCTTCCATAACCGTACTGCGCCAAAACAACGTTATCTTCAGCCATTCTGTTAATCACAGCATAAGCACCAGGTGTTCCCAAAGTGTCAAATACAACGATCCTTTGGCCGTCTTTCTCTAAAAGTCTCTGATAACACTCAACAGTTTTAACAGCATTATACTCAGTTTCACATTCCTGCCATGTGAGCATAACTCCATTAACTCCACCGTTCATATTGACATAATTCATGTAGTCAATTTGTGCTCCGTAGTAACCAGTACCCATGGCTGAGTAAGGACCAACCCTACTACTAGCAATTGGGAAATACTGCTCATGAGCTCCAGCGGATACGTTTTGTGGTATAGAGAACATTGAT
>CABZOW010000018.1 GCA_902527525.1 uncultured Alphaproteobacteria bacterium
TTTTTTATCTGATGATTTGTTTTGTATAAAGACTCTACAATTATCAGTATTGTATCTATGAAATTCATAAACTTTTTCTATTTTTGAAAAATCAGCCTTCCCATACTTTAAGATTAAATCGTTCAAGGGTTTATTTAAAAATAGCTCTATATCTTTGAAATGTTCAACAATTTCATCATTTTCTTCGACGGTTTCCTCTACCTCTGGGGTATATATAATTTTTGGGATGGGTTCTGGTTTTATAACCTTCTCTTCCACATCAGTTGTCTCACAGCTCACTGTAATAATAAGCAATAAAATAAAAATGAAATATTTAAATGGAATTATAAAAGTCATGAATTTCCTAAATTATTAGGTAAATAAAGTTCACATGCAATTTCTATATTAAAAACAAAATATAACAATCGAAACTAAGTTATATCTTGTCCACTTTTTTCTTCGAGTTATATAGTTTATAATCTTATTAATGAAAATTAAATATGAACAACCATCTGTTTGTCATCAATCTTATAAAAGTGTTTTAGGACAAAGACCAATCTGGGACTGGAGGCATGATAAGTTGCTATGGGTGGATATTTATGAAAATAAAATAATTGAAACAGATCAAGAGAATAGTGGAGAGCGACATTTCACTGTACCTGACGGTGTGACTAATATTCTTTTACAAGACAATAAAAATTATATTATGAGTTCTTATGACTCTATTTTTTCTATTTATCCCTCTCTTTCAAAAAAACAACTTCTTACAAAGATCAAGTTTGAAAGTCCTAATAATAGAATTAATGATGCAGATGTGGATTTAAATGGTCAGATATGGATATCGACTATGGATATTCAGCAAAAGTCTCAGACGGGTAAAGTCATATGCCACGATACTAATTTAAAACCAATTTATTCTGATAACTCTTATATTATTTCTAATGGACCAGTTTTTGATTATGAGAGAAACGTTGGTTATGTTACGGACTCTATAAAAAGAATAATTTATATCTTTTCAATAAACGACTTGTCTCGTAATGGAATAAACAAAAAAGTTTTTCTTTCTATGAGCAAAATCGATGGAAACCCCGATGGAATGACAGTTGATAAAAAAGGCAACTTATGGGTTGCAATGTGGGGGAGTGGTAAAGTTTGTTGCTTTGATAAACAAGGCAGTCTCAAATTAATATTACAACTTCCTGTTTCAAAAGTAACAAGCTGTACGTTTGGTGGAAAAAATTTAAATCAGCTTTTTATTACAACAGCATCTGTCGGTCTAAATGATATCGAGGCAGAAAGACAACCACATGCAGGAAAACTGTTTAAGTTCGTAACCCAAGAGCAAGGTTATGCCTCGAACTGTTATAGATCTGAAAACATCACTGATTTGTATCATTAAATATGAAATTTAATCAAACTCAGATTGGTGACATTATTCAAATGGCATGGGATGATCAAACTGATTTTAGTCATATAACAAAAATTTATGAAATTAATGAGGGGGATGTAAAAAAAATTATGAAAAGTAATATAAAACGAAAAAGTTATGAAGTTTGGAGAAAACGAATTCATCAAAGAAGTGCACAAAGAACCCAGCTCAAAGGTAAAGTAAATGTCTAAAGCATTATTTGGAGCAGGATGTTTTTGGGGACCAGAAAAAAAATTCTCTGAGATCAAAGGAGTCATTGAAACCCAAGTTGGCTATTCTCAAGGTTTAACAGATAAAACTACATATGAGGAAGTTTGCACAGGTAATACAAACCATGCTGAAGTTGTTTTTTTAACTTTTGATGAAGAAAAAATCTCATACGAAAACTTAGTGGAGTTTTTCTACCAAATCCATGATCCCACAACTTTAAATCAACAAGGCCCAGATCGAGGCTCTCAATACCGCTCAGTTATAGCTTACTTCGACGATACCCAATTAGAGGTGGCTAAACAGATCACAGAAAAATTAAATGAAAGTATATTTAATCAAAAAATAACAACAGTTATAGAGCCTGTTAAAAACTATTGTCCAGCGGAAGACTATCATCAAAAGTATATGGAAAGAAAATACTCTTTTTTAAACTTCTAATCTTTTATATAGGAGAGTACGGATAAATAATTTTAGGAAACTTATAATTAGATTTTCTTTTATAATATTTGTTCACAAAATAATTCGATTTTAATTTCGTTACAGACAAAGTTTTACTTTTTGTAAATTTAAATTCAGAAATATCTTTCAGCTTCTCTATCCCATTTCCCATTAGGTAATAATCTTGACTCAATAATTTAATAAGATCTGAATTAATCTTTAAAGTCTTTGTCTTGCCAACTAACTTGCCAGATGTATCAATTTTTTGAATAGCTAAATCTCTTCTATTTGTATCAACTAAACACAAGATACTTTTAGTGGGACTCTTTTTAAGTCCCAAAAAGAAATGCTCAAAAATAGAGTAGCTCACTATTTCCACCTTGTGGCTTATAAAAAAGCCTTTCATGAGCGAATGGCAATTTCGTATTGCAGTAAAGCGCGCTGGTCCTTTGTTGAGGTGTAACTTTTTAATGTATTCAGCCTTTATTTTTGTTTTTCTTACTAATTCGGCTAACAATTTAGATAAAACTTTTTCATGTCCAAACTCACTTTTTACTGTTTTATCCCAAATAATTTTTTCATTTTTAAATAAAGTAATAGAACAGTATGATAAAGAACTATCGATGCCGATTTCAAAATTTTTCATTTTATTAGTCATTTTTATATTTAATTTTGTAATTCCAGTTAATACATCCTATGCAACAAGTGTAAATGATACAATTCCAAATAACATTTTAATGTATCACCGTTTTGATGAAATTAAGTACCCCTCAACAAATATTCGAAAAGAACAATTAGTTAGTCATTTAACATATTTAAAGGAGCAAGAGTTTAAATTCATTTTAGTAAAAGATCTTTTGTTCCTAGATAAATTACAAGAAAAATCTATTTCTATAACAATCGATGATGCATACTTATCGTTTTATGAAGTGGGCTTACCTGTTTTTGAAAAATTTGAAGTACCCGTTACTTTATTTTTAAACACAGAAAATATTGGTGGGCAAAATTATATGTCTTGGGGCCAACTCAAAGATGCATTAAATAGAGGTGTTGATATTCAAAATCACACACACTCTCATTCCAGTCTACCCACACTTAGTGAATTAGAAATAGCGAACGAAATAGAAAAATCTCAAAAGCTTATTTTGGAAAACTTAGGTATTACTCCTAATTTATTTGCTTATCCTTTTGGTGAGAGCAGCTCCACAGCACAAAACGTTGTTTCGCAACATTTTGATGCTGCCTTTGGTCAACACTCAGGAGCCTTTTCGATTAATCAAAAGTATTTTATTCCTAGATTTCCTCTCAATGAAAACTATGGATCTATTGATCGTATCAAAGATGCATCCAGTGTTTTACCTTTCAATAACGTAGACATTCAACCAAGTAATCCTTATCAAATAGAACCAATTACAAGATATGTTCTAGACTTTCAAGAAGACGCATCGAACATCAATTGTTTCATCAGTGATTTTCAAGGCTCTTTTAATCAAACAACGACAAACCTAAGTAGTAAATTATTAATTGAACTCAACAGACTTCCTGTAAAAGGCAGATTAAGATTTAACTGTACAAAAGTTAATAACGGTATTTTTTGGTTTGGTTATCAGTATTTAATTAATTAATTTTGAAACGATCAAAATCTTGAAGTTTATTTGAAGCAATAATGAGTTCTAATTGATCAACATATTTATCGCCAATTTCAGCGTAAGCCGCTAAATATTTCACCTTCATACTGATGGGATCTGTGTATTTGAGGCGCTCATCAATATGCCTCACGACTCGAAAATTATAATACGCAGGGTGCGTGTTGATATTATACATATAAGCCTCAACGCTCTCAGATAAATTATTAAATTTTAAAACGGCATGAGTTTTATCTTCGTCTCTGTCTTGGGGAATAATTCCTCTATCCTCACGCGTTGTCCATTGGCCGTAAAGAGCGTTTCCCTCACTGGCAAATCTTGACTGACCCCAACCACTCTCAATAATCGCCTGCCCTAGAGCAAGGGAGATAGGAATAATGTTTATACGTTGTTTAAGTTTTTTAAATAGTTTTTTGTTAATCTCGCTGTAATCTAACTTATACTTTTTAGACAGCCTAATCACTTCATTGGTTTCATTTTCATTTAATTCTTTTCTAGCAAACTTTTTTTCTATATTTACAATCATTCTTCTTTCTTGCATAATTAAAATATTGGTTTTGTAAATTATAGGAAGTGTGACGAGGTAAAATAATTTTTTCTTTGTTGGGACATCTTGAATGTCTGAAAAATCTTTGGGCAATTCAGATATAATGGGAAGGTGATCGATGTTCTTTTCAGTCAAACTCTCAGGAATAAAATTATTTTTTTTGTAATATTTATTTAAATCTACCCAATTATCAAATTCTCCTGCGTTAAGAAAAGAATTTATAAAAAATCCAAAAAAAAAAATAAAAAAACTAGGCTTCAACGGGTCGTACTTCACGGACTTCAGGAATATAATGCTTTAGCATATTCTCAATTCCCATTTTTAAAGTAGCCGTAGAGCTCGGACATCCCTGACAGGCTCCTTGCATTTGAAGGAAAACTATTCCTTCATTATATTTGTCGAAAATTATATCTCCACCGTCCATAGCAACAGCGGGTCTTACCTTACTATCAAGAAGTTCTTTAATTTTCTTTACAACGTCACTGTCGTTTTCATCAACTACATGCTCCGTTGATTCTGTGTTATCTGAAATGACTGGTTTGTTCATTGTAAAGTGCTCAATGATACAGCCTAAGATAGCAGGCTTCATAATAGTCCAATCATTATCATTGCCTTTAGTGATAGTGATAAAATCCGACCCGAAAAAAACTCCCTTCACGCCTCTAATATTGAATAAGTTCATTGCTAATGGAGAGTTTGAGGCAGACTCTTGATTTTGATAGAACATTGTTCCATCTGTCATCACCTCTTTTCCTGGCAAAAACTTTAGAGTTGCTGGGTTTGGTGTCGGTTCAGTTTGTACAAACATTGATAATAATATGTCTATAAAATAGGAAAATTCAAGCCCAAGTGTCTACCTAAAACCGACTATCTTGTAGACTTCCTTGATAATAGGGCCTGCGATTGTGGATGCTTTTTCACTCCCCACCTGCAAAATCTCATTTAATTTATCCTTGTTATCTAGAAGATTGAGTATCTCTTTCCTAACGGGACCAACAACTTGAATTAAAGTATCCGCAAGATCGTTTTTTAATTTTGAGTACTCTTTACCCGCATAGCCCTCTAAAGTTTTTTCAATACTCTGGTCCAAACAAGCAGACAGAATATTTATTAGGTTTAAACATTCAGGTTTATTTTGTAATTGGTCTTTGTCTTCTGGAATAAGGTCTGAGTCAGACTTCGCTTTTCTTATCTTAGAGCTGATATCATCATCACTATCAGTTAATAAAATTCTGGAAAGCTCGGAGGCATCAGACTTTGACATTTTTTTGGTCCCATCTCGTAGACTCATTACCCTCGTAGCATTGCCATAGATTAAAGGTTCAGGCAGGGGAAAGAAATCGACTTTAAAATCATTATTAAACTTTTGTGCAATATCTCTTGATAATTCTAAATGCTGTTTTTGATCATCGCCAACCGGAACATGCGTTGCAAGGTATGCAAGAATATCTGCCGCCATTAAATTAGGGTAAACCATTAACCCAACACTTACGTTTTCTCTATTTTTTCCCGCCTTATCTTTAAATTGTGTCATTCTATTCAGCCAACCAATACGACTGACACAATTAAACACCCAAGCGAGTTGAGAGTGCTCTGCTACACTTGATTGTTGAAATATAATTTGTTTTTTGTAATCCACTCCTGCAGCAATAAACGACGCTAATACTTCTAAAGTGTTCGAGCGAAGCTCCTTTGGATTTTGCTCAACGGTGATTGCGTGTTGGTCTACCACACAATAAATACATTCAAATTCTTTTTGAAGTTCCACAAAGTTTTTTATAGCACCCAGGTAATTACCTAAGTGCAGTGTCCCTGTTGGTTGAACGCCAGAAAAAACTCTCTTTTGGAAACTAGTCATTTTTTATTGTTAATAAAATTGATATCAGAATTATCTGATAAGATCGAGTGACTTCAGTTGATTCATAAAAATATCTAAAGAATAGAAATCAGATTGTTTTCTATAGATTTAAGCAGTTTTGTATCTTTTATTTTTTGGTTATTACTATTTGTTAATTGAAAAATATCAAAAACTTTCTCTCCATAGGTGGAGATTTTTGCTGATTGAACGCTAATTTGTTTATCATGAAACACTCCTAGAATGTCCATTAAAAGCCCCGGTCGATCGCCGGATAATATTTGAAAAGTAGTGACTTGCTTGCTCATCTCGTTATCAATTGTGATTTGAGGATTGACGGCTAGTTTTTGCTGATCTTTGGTAAAGGACTGTAAGGGTTTAAAATCTTTTTGATTAAGAGCACTCATCACGTGTTTCGCTGTTCGCTTTTGCTCGTTGAGATCTAAAACACCTTTATTAAAGAAGTTCGTTACCCAAAATACATCAATTACTTGATTGTTATTCAAAGAGATTATTCTGGAGCTTAGGATATTTGATTGAGAATGAGTAAACCCAGAGACAATGTCTTTTAATATACCAGGTCTATTTTTACTCGTTACAACAACCGCACTATACTCTTTATTTTCATAGTTTAAAAAATTTACTGAGTTAATAATTTTTGCCTTTTTATTTTTTTGATAAATTTTAAATATATCTACAATCATTCTGGACGAAAAGGCTTCCCAAAACGGAGCAGGAAATTCTTTGATTGACTTGTTGATAAATTTTTTCAGGCTCATATCGGATTGTTGTATTACAGACTTCTTCAAGGATTCTTGAACAGAGGATGAATAAGTTTTTGTATCTAAACCTCTTTGAAGAAAGTCTTTTGCATTATAAAACAAACTTCTAAGCAAACTTATTCTCCATTCATTTAGAATATTTGGTCCAACAGAAGCAATATCACACAAGGTAAATAGAAATAATGAATTTATTTTTTCTTCTGTGTTCGCAATTGAAGTAAATTTAGCAATTGCTTCAGAGCTTTGCGTGTCATTTTTAAAGGCTGCATCGCTCATTACTAAATGATGTTCAACTAGCCACAATGTTAATTCTTTTACTTCTTGTGATACAGGGAGTCTTTTTAAAATTTTATTAGTTAACTCTGTTCCATAAACAGAATGATTTTTTGGCCCCTTCTTTCCGATGTCATGAAATAGTAAAGCGATGTGAAGGGCTTCTCTTGAGGATAACCTGCTATATATTTCATTATAAAAGGATTTTTGTCTTAGCTCATTTAGGTTGTGCAGTGTTAATAGTAAGTGTTCGTCTGTGGTGTAGTGATGATAAATATCAAACTGCACCTGTCCCCAAACTCTACCAAACTCAGGAAATATTTCGCTAAATAGCTGGGTATCATTAAAATCATGAAGGGCCTGTATAGGATTTTTTTTAGAGACGACAATATTTAAAAATGATTGGAGGTGTTGTTTATCAGTGGTTTTTTTTAAAACTTTTCTCTTTTCCTCAACGGTTTTTAAAAAGCGAGGATGAATGAGTAAATTATGTTCCAATGATTTTTCAAAGACGTTTGCCCATTTTAGTTGAAGGTTTTTAGCGGTATTATTTTTTAAATTCAGAAAACCTTTTTCAATTATAAATTCTTTTTCTAATGATTTAGTTTTAGTGGGTTTTCTTTTATAAATCGTTTTGATTATTAAATCCTCTGGAAGCTTCGAATAAAAGGTTCTTAAGAGAGAATTAATCTTTGCAACATTCACAAACAAATCTTTCATAAAAATCTCCACTCCTTTTTCCTTCTTTTTGTCTTTGTAAGAGAGTTTTTTTGAAATTTTTAACTGATTTTCAATAGATAGAACATCACCTTTGCTTTCGTTAAATAAATGAATAAATGCTCGAATGGTTAAGAGAAATTTCCAAGCATTCTTTAATCCTTTAATTTCCTCTTTGGTGTAAATATTAATAGACGTTAAGTCCTCTAATTTATAAATGTTAAACATAAAGATTGATACCCACAGTATGGTATGAATATCTCTAAGACCCCCAATACCCTCTTTGATATTCGGCTCTAAATTACTTTTAATTCCTATTCTATAGTCATGTCTTTCAACCAACTCTATAAGCTTTAATTCGCTGAGTTTTAGAGGATTTTGTTTTCCAATTAAAATCTTAATGGACCGAACAAACTCACCGTATTGAATTTCATCACCAATAATAAAACGAGTCTCAACAAATTTTGTAATTGTCTTTGTATCTTTCTTAGAATCGATTAATGCCTGTTTAATTGTTAAGAAAGATATTCCAACTTCTAATCCAATATCCCACAGTGTATTATTTAATTGAGTAATAAAATCTCTTATATTTTTATTAGATTTTTTATAAATAAATAATAAGTCAACATCACTTTTTGGTGACAAATCATGTCTTCCATAACCTCCTACAGCGATTAAACAGAAGTCAGAAACTGGAAAAGTAATTTGAATATCTTTAACAATCTCAATAATTAATTTATCGACCAGATTACCATGGCTTTTGTTAAATAAGACCCCATTATTATTTTTAATCAGGGAGCCAAAAAGCATGTCTCTGCCCTCAAGATATTTTTTTTTAAAACTAGGGACTTTTTTCATAAAACAAACTTAATATTTGTCTTCAGTAACATATTAGAATTAATACATTTAAAAAAAAATGTATCAATGTAATCTT
>CABZOW010000019.1 GCA_902527525.1 uncultured Alphaproteobacteria bacterium
GCATTAGCTCAGGCTTTTTATAATAAAGAAGCAGGTGTAAAAAAAATAGCAACTGAAACCGGTGCAGGTCAATGGGGAACAGCATTAAGTTATGCTGGTGCAGTATTTGGAATAGAGATAAAAGTATTCATGGTAAGAGTAAGCTATGATCAGAAACCTTATAGAAGAGCTATAATTGAGAGTTATGGTGGTAGTGTTGTAGCTAGCCCATCAAATGAAACAAATTCAGGTAGAGCTATACTTGAAAAGGATCCAAATAGTTCAGGCTCGCTTGGTATAGCAATCTCTGAAGCAGCAGAAGTTGCAGCTACAAATGATGATACAAAATATGCATTAGGTAGTGTTCTTAACCATGTCTTAATGCATCAGTCTATTATTGGGCAAGAGGCACTTCTACAAATGGAAATGGCTAATGATTATCCTGATATTGTTATCGGATGTACCGGCGGAGGAAGTAATTTCTCAGGTTTATGTAATCCTTTTTTAGGAAAAAAATTTAGAGGAGAACATGATGTTCATGCTATTGCAGTTGAGCCATCTTCTTGTCCATCTTTAACAAAAGGTAAGTATTCCTATGACTTTGGTGACACTCTAAAATCTGCACCATTGTTAAAGATGCACACGTTAGGTTCTGATTTTATGCCATCACCAACTCACGTAGGTGGCCTTAGATATCATGGAATGTCTCCGATGCTATCGCACTTGGTTCATAATGGACATATGGAACCTCGAGCTTATGGCCAAAAGGAGTGCTTAGAAGCCGGTATACAATTTGCAAGAACTGAAGGTATCATGCCTGCACCTGAGGCCACTCACGCTATTAAAGGTGCTGTTGATGAAGCTCTTAAGTGTAAAGCTGAGGGTAAATCAAAAGCTATTTTATTCAACCTTTGTGGTCATGGTCATTTTGATATGCAGGCATATATGGATTATTTTTCAGGCAATCTCGCTGAAGATAAGTTTGATACGGAAGCTTTTGAAGAGTCTATGGCATCAATACCTGCTGTGAACTAATTTACATTAGGTAAATCATCAAAATTTGATGTATATGCGGGGCTTAAGTTTTGTCGTCTAGTTATATAAAACTTTTCGTAGTTTTCTTTGGCAACACAAATAGTCCCGCTTCCGTATCTGTTATTTAGATTATCAAATACCTTGTTTACTCTAATTTTTTTTAAAATACTCTCTTCTGATTGATGAAAAAATAAATCTCTATTGTATTCTCCCTCCGGAGTTAAATCTGAGAGTAAAACGCCTGCTTTTTTATATTTAATTTCTGGTCGATAAATAAATTTTAGCGCCTTTATAGCAAGTTTAATCGTCTCAAATAAGTCATTTGATGGAGATATGAAATCATAAGTCCTAGCTGCATGGTATTGTTTATTGTTATTGTTAAATTTATTTGAACGAATAAATGTAGTAATCTTTCTTGCTTGTAAGCCATCGGATCTAATCTTTTCTGAAGCCCTAGTTGCATAAGAAATTACTCTTTTCTCTAGTTCTTCGAAACTAGTTACATAATTTTCAAAGGATCTTGATACTCGACATTGTTTTTTTGGCTCAGATCTTTCAACTATAGGTATACATATTTCACCGTGTAGTTCTCTATAGGTCCTCTCTCCCACCACTCCTAGGTGTTGTCTAACCCATCTTGGATCTGCTCTATATAAATCGTAAGCAGTGTAAATATTATTTTTTTGAAGGAATTTTTCTATCCTAGCACCTATGCCCCAAATATCACCTACCCCTAGTACCTTTAAAGATATTTCTATTTGTTTTTGGTTTATGATTTCTACTATTTGAGATCCTAATTCATCTTTTTTGGCTAAATGATTCGCCACCTTAGATAAAGTTTTATTGTTAGCTATACCTATGCTAACAGGTATGCCTATCCATTTCTTTATCATTTTTTTAATTCCTTCTGCTCTTAAAAAAAAACTTCTCTCAGAGTATTTATTTAGTATTAAAAATGCTTCATCTATGGAATAAACTTCTAGTCTATCTTAGAGTTAGGTAATAAAAGCAATGCTTTAAAACTAGCAAGCGATTTTAAATTACCTATTTTAGGAAATAAAAATTCTAAAAATATAGAAGATACCAGTGATGCCCAAAAAATAGCAAAAGATATTGGCATGCCTGTTGTTATAAAAGCAGCTTATGGTGGCGGCGGTAAAGGGATGAGAGTATTTGAAAATAGTAACGAAATAGATAAATTCTTTTCTCAATTGAAATCGGAAGCTAAAAATTATTTTGGTGATGACTCTATGTATGCTGAAAAGTTTTTGACAAATGCAAAACACATAGAATTTCAAGTAATATCAGATCCAAAGAATAACTATGCAGAAATAATAGGGCAAAGGGATTGTTCAATTCAACGTAAAAACCAAAAAATTATCGAAGAAATACCATCTAGCTTCGTAGATATAAATAATTTAAAAACAATAGAGAAGAATATCAAAGGTCTGTTACTTAAAAATAAATATGAAGGCTTAGGAACCTTAGAATTTTTATATCAGGATAATGAAATATTTTTTATTGAAATGAATACAAGATTACAAGTTGAACACCCTGTAACAGAAGAAGCATTTGATATTGACTTAGTAAAATATCAAATAATGGTTGCTGCTGGTTATAAGATTGATTTGAGTAATGTAATAAGAAAAAATCATACAATTGAATGTAGAATAAATGCAGAAAATGCTAAAGATTTTTCACCTAGTCCAGGAACAGTAAAATTTATAAACGTTCCAGGAGGGAGAGGAGTTCGAATAGATACTGCCTTATACACAAATTATAAAGTTAATCCTCATTATGACAGTCTAATTTTAAAAATAGTATCTAAAGGAAAAGATAGAGATGAATCTATTTCAATAATGAAAAGAGCATTAGATGAGATAATTATAGATGGAATAAATACAAATATTGAATTACACAAATGGATTTTAAATCAAAATGATTTTGTTAAAGGTATTTATAATACAAATTGGTTAGAAAAAAATATTTCTAAATTTTACTAACAATCATTCAACGAAATTTCATATATCTTATTAGAATATAAATTTAACTCATCAGTATATTTAAAAAACCAACCAATAAATATATTATTATTTTGAGTAATTTTTAATAAAGCAGCAGTATCTAAATATTTATCAAATTCGATATTTTTACAGGAAACTAATTCAAATGATAAATTTCTAAATTGATATGAATTTGAAAACTCAAGCTCATATTTTGATGATGAGGATTTATCTAAAATAAGTAGCTTTATATCGTTAATTTCCATAGCTTGTAATTGACTGAAAAAACTACTATTTAAAAATAAAATTATTAATAATTTCTTCCAAAGACACTGCATCGATATTATCAGTCGTGTAATCATTATTTTCAAGTAGTACATCACTTTCCCCTAATTGTATTTCAATATATGGGGACCCTATAAATCCATTATTAGATATTTTAAATTTTGAGTTATCAGGTATTTTTACACTTTCATCGATAGAAGATGTGATAATTGCCATGTAACTCTCTTGATCTAATGAAATGCCTGAAACTTCCCCTACTTTAACACCTTTAATTTTAACATCGTTACCTATATTCACATTACCTATGTCAAAAAAACTAGAATTAATTTGAAAAGTTTCGATTTTGTTAAAAAGATTTATTTTAGAAGAATAATAAAAGATACAAATTATAGATATTACTAATATCAACAATCCAAGAGTAAATTCTATATTTATTTTCTTATTCATTTAAATTATTTAAATATCTAAGAAACTTATCAACTGAATATGAGTCTTGTGTTTGATTAAATACATATTGTTGATTTGATTTATCAAAGTATTTACCAAATCCAGGTTCTATTGATAGTGATTTCCTTCCAAAAATACCATCACTTTTAATTTTTATAATTGAATCCTCTGGAATATTATATTTTCTCTCAATGTAACCATTTATAATAATCCCATCTGGAGAAATCTTTATTTTATTTACATCGCCTATCTTTATACCAGCTAATTGTACTTCAGAATTATTATTGATGCCCTCAACATAATTAAAGGTAGCAATAAAAGGGATGGAGTCATTATTAGATATATTCCTAAGAAGCAGAAAAAGAAAAATTAAAATAAAACTAAATAAAATACCTATCTTAAAATGGTATATTGAGTCATAAGAGTCAATTTCTTTTGTTATTTTGGATTCCAACTGTTATAACCCTTATCAATAGTTTCTTTGTGTTTTACTGAATGTTTTTGTATTCTTCTTTTCACCATACTCTCTTGATTATTATTTTCTAAATTAAGGTCAGATATTTCATCAGAGGTATTATGTAACCAATTATGAAATTGTGTTGGAAGTGACTCTGGTCCAAAACCCTTAGCATAGACTACCCATCGTTTTGAGGAGTTTTTTTTATCATGATAATATTTATTACCTAGCGAATCTTGATGAACAAGATTACCATTAAAATAAGAATATAACCTAAAACCTAGAGACATGTATAATTATAACAAATTAATAACTTTATGAGAATAATACTTATAACATTTATTCTAATAGTCAATTTATCACATCCATTATTTGCAAAAATAGCCAGCGTTATAGGTAATCCCTTATCACAAGAAATATATTTTGAAGTTAACAAGGACACAAAAAATTATCCAGCGTCACTTACTAAAATTATGACACTTTATATAATATTTGATGAGTTAGAGCAAAAAAAGCTTAATTTAAATGATCGTGTATTCTTCTCTAAAAATGCAACTTATCAACAACCTTCTAAATTAGGTATAGCAGAGAAAGATTTCATTACTGTAGACGAATTGATTGACTCATTGATAGTCAAATCAGCAAATGATGCGGCTGTAGCAATTGCTGAAAAAATATCAGGTAGTGAAAAAAAATTTATTATAAAAATGAACAATTATGCAAAAAAGTTAAATTTAGAAAATACAACATTTGCAAACCCTCATGGTCTTCCAAATAGAGCTAACCTATCTTCTGCCTATGATATTTTCAAACTTAGCTCTAAAATTATTAGAGATTTCCCTCAGCAATTACATCGATTTAAAAAAACTAAAGTTAAAATTAAAGGTAAAAATTATACAACTCATAACACATTATTAAAAAAATATGATCATTATATTGGTTTAAAAACTGGCTACATAAGAAAATCAGGGTATCAGATATCACTATTATCGAAAAACGGCAAAAATTATTTATTGGGTATATATTTTGGAGGAAATTCTGCTAAAGAAAGGAACAATAAAATTAACTTTCTTATGAATAAATATAGAAATAAAGATGTATCCGAAAATGAAGAAATTAAAAAATTAACTGTTATGAATGAAAAAAGAAGCACCAGTAATTATTCTGTTCAGACATCTTCTTTCAAAAAGATTAGTAAATCAAAGATGCATATTACATTACTAAAAAATAAAATAAAAATACTAAGAAGTTATGAGCATCAGATAAAAAAAAATGGTAGATATTTTATAAGTTACATTAATGTTGTTGATCAAATAACAGCAAAAAACTTATGTAATGAAATTAAATTAAATAAACTAGACTGTCTGATTAAAACTAGTTAATTCTTTTATATCTAATGAATATGTCTCAAGTATTGATATTAGTTTAATTAATTCTTCTTTAAATTTATCTTTTACAAAGTGTTCGAGTCTAAATACTATACAATTTTGAGTATTTGAAGCCCTTAGAAGGAACCAAAAGTTTTCAGTTTCCAGTCTTACACCATCAATTGTAATTAAATCGACACCACTATCGTAATACTTAGGAATATCCTCTACTATTTTATCTAAAAGACTAAATTTAATTTTTTCATCACAATATAATTTTATCTCGGGTGTTGATGATGATTTCATATAAACACTTGTTAATTCATTTAATGTTTTTTTTGTGTTATTAAGTATCTTAATTAACTTCAAAGAAGCATATATGGCATCGTCATATCCATAATATTTATAGTTATAAAAAATGTGCCCACTCATTTCACCAGCTATATCTGCATTTTTTGAAGATATCATCTCTTTAATTAAAGAGTGTCCCGTTTTTGACATATGAATGTCGACACCATTAATTTTAAGCGTATCAAAAAGTATTTTACTACACTTTACATCAGCTATAGCGACTAGGTCTTTTTTTTCTTTTAAAAGATCTAGAGATAAAAGTAAAAAAATAATATCCGAGTAAATCAATTCTCCTTTATTATCCAATATTCCGATTCGATCACCATCTCCATCAAATGCAATACCCAAGTCGAATTTTTTTTCTTTAATATAATTTGATATCTGAGTAATATTTTTTTTTATTGTTGGGTCAGGGTGATGATTTGGAAAATTTCCATCTATGCTTCTATTCAAAATAATATTAGTTCCTTTTATCGAATCAATAATTTTATGAATTATTGGTGCAATGGCTCCATTTCCTGGATCCCAAACTATTTTAAGCTTATCTAAATTATTAAATTGTGAAATAATTTCTTCTGTGTAAGAAGTAATTACGTCTTTAAATGTTAACTGGCCCAATGTTGAGGATAAAGAAGCATCGTATATATCGTTTAACGATTTTATCTTCTCTCCAAAAAAAGGTTTATTATTAATAATTATTTTTAATCCGTTATATTCTTTTGGATTATGAGAACCTGTAATCATTATTAAATTAGGAATATTAAGTTTTTTTGTAGCATAATAGCTCACTGGTGTTGGTATTAATGAAATGTCTACCACATCAACACCATGCCTTCTGAAGGTATCAATAAGTTTATTTTTAATTTCTAAGGAAGATAATCTTCCGTCATGACCTATGATGATTTTAGGAGTATTAATCTTAGAAATTATATTTGAGATTTTTTTTGCAATACTTTCTAAATCTTCTAATTTTAATGATTTTTGGTAAATACCCCTAATATCGTATTCTCTAAGTATTTCTGTGTTGATCATCGAGATAAACTATAAATTTAATATGTAAGTTGCAATTGATAAAAATGATAGAAATCCAAATACATCTGTGAAAGTAGTTAGAACAATTCCAGATGCTAACGCTGGATCAATTTTCATTTTATTAATAGTTATTGGGATGATTATTCCTACTAAACAGGCAAAACCTAAATTTATTAAAATAGCAAAAGATATTGCAAATGCTAATACAAAACTATCAAACCAATAATAAGCTATTAATCCCATAATTAAAGAAAGCACAAATCCATTAATACTTCCTATTAAAAATTCTTTAACAACCAATTTAATATAGTTTGAATTATTAATATCCTTTGTTGCTATAGCTCTTACATATATTGTCATAGCTTGTGTGCCTGCATTACCACCCATTGAAGCCACTATGGGCATTAGGACTGCTATTGCTATCATTTGCTGCAACTGTTCTGAATATATATCTATAACAAAAGATGCTAATATGGCTGTCAATAAGTTTAACCCTAACCATATAAATCTCGAAGTAGCAGATGTAAAAGCACCTTTATAAAAGTCATTTACAAACAAACCTCCCAATTTTCTCATATCGTCTTCTGACTCTTCATGATCAATTTCAACAACATCATCAACAGTCATGATGCCAATCATTTTATTATCCAAATTTACAACAGGTGCAGAAACTAAGCCATACTGTCTGAAGGTGTAAGCTATATCTTCTATTTTCTCATCAGATTTAATAATATGTATATCCTTATAAATAATTTCTTTTAATTTTTTGGATCGTTTAGATCTTAAAACTCTTCCTGAAGGAACGTAACCAATAGGGATATTTTGTTCATCTACAATAAAAATATTATAAAAATCCTTAGGACCTCTTCTAGTATTTCTTAATTGATCGATAAGTTCACCGACAGTTAAGTTAGACTTTATAGAAAGATAGTCTCTGTTCATGAGTCTACCAGCAGAATTTTCATCATACTTTAAGCTTTCTTCAATTCTTTCTCTTTGCTGAGATCCAAGCTTAGAAAGTATCTCAACTAATTCTTTTGTCTCAAAATCACCAAGGATTTCAACTGCATCATCTAAATCAAGATATTTAATTAAATTAACTAATTGTTTGTTTGGTATCATATGCAAAATATCATCGCGTGTTTCTTCACGTAAATAGGCAATAAAGTCAGGGTGAAAGTTTTTAGTATGAGTTTTTAGTATTGATGACTGTAACTCAAATGAAAGGCTTTCAATACTGTCTGCTTGATCAGCAGAATGAAGGGATTTTATTGACTTAATATATTCTTTTTTATTAAATTTTTGCATTTATATTGTATACATGGTGCGGACGAGAAGACTCGAACTTCCACAGGATTTAATCCCACAGCGACCTCAACGCTGCGCGTCTACCAGTTCCGCCACGTCCGCAATTAATAGATTTAATTAATAAAGAATGATTGAAATAAAACAACTAAAAGGGCAAAAAAAATATCAAGAAGTAACACAATTGATGAATAAACATATTCAAAAAATGTCTGAAAACGTAAAAGAAGAGGAAATATGGTTCCTAGAACATGAAAATGTCTTTACTGCAGGCAGCTCTACTCCAAAAGAGTTTAAAATAGATGAAATAAATAAGATCCCAGTGATTAAAGTTGATAGAGGTGGTAAAATTACGTTTCATGGCCCTGGCCAATTAGTTATTTATCCATTAATTAATTTAAAAAAAAGAAAAAAGAATATTATAGATTA
>CABZOW010000020.1 GCA_902527525.1 uncultured Alphaproteobacteria bacterium
TAAATATATACTCTTTAAAATTAAAGAACTTAAGATTTGATTTTAATCATTTCTTTATCATAGATAGATTGAAGATGAATTTTACAAGGAACTTTTTTTGTAGCTATTTCTAATTCGTAGTCTCCCTCAAGTAAAAAATCTTTATTTATAACTTCATTACTTCTAACATATCCATAGCCAATAGGTTTTCCAATTGTATATCCAAATCCCCCACTAGAAAGCCAACCTACTTGTTTACCATTTCTGAATATCGTCTCTCTTCCCAGAATAATTTGCTCAGGATCATCGCATGTAAAACCTACAAATATTTTTTTTATTCCAAGATTTTTTTGATTTAGTAATGCTTGTTTTCCTATGAAATCTATATCGCTATTAATTTTTGTTGCCCAAATTAAACCAGCTTCTAAAGGTGTGTAATCAGGACCTATATCAGAACCCCAGGCTCGGTAGCCTTTTTCAAGTCGACAACTCTCAATACATCTATACCCAGCGTTAATTAATCCGTATTGACTTCCATAATCCATTATTTTTTCATAAACCTCCGATGCCTGTTCGATTGGAAAGTGTAATTCCCAACCTAGTTCGCCCATATATGTTATTCTTATTGCATTTACCTCAATGGAAGCAATTTTAATTTTTTGATATGAGGCAAATGGGAAATTCTTATTTGATAAGTCTGTGTCAGTAAGGCCTTGGAGAATTTTTCTAGAATTTGGACCCATTAAGGAAAAAACAGAATTATCAAAAGTAATATTTTTTACATTCACTTTATAATCTTTTGGAATATTTGAGGTTATCCAATTAAAGTCATGAGTCATAAACCCAGTTCCTGTAATAATGTAGTAAGTGTCTTTTGCAATAACGGTTAATGTGACATCGCACTCTATTCCTCCGTTATGATTTAACATCTGTGTGTAAACTGTTGAACCAATTGGTTTGTTAACATTATTGGCACATAAAAACTCCATCGCTTTTTGAGAGTCCTCCCCTGATACAATAAATTTTGCAAAAGATGTTTGATCTATCAACACAGCAGCCTCTCTGGTTGCCTTAACTTCATTACCAACAACTTCAAACCAATTTTGCTTATTAAAACTGTATATATCTTTTGGCTCTGTGCCTTGAGGAGCAAACCAATTTGGTCTTTCCCATCCCATTTTTTCTCCAAAGCAGGCATTGGCTTTCTTTAAATTTTCGTAAATAGGAGATGTTTTAAATTGTCTAACTGATGAATGTTCCTCATAAGGCCAGGCCATAGTGTAGTGCTTAGCGTATGCTTCATATGTTCTTTTTCTCACCCATTCTAAATCTTGATGGGGTTTTCCAAATCTTCTAATATCAACTGGCCATAAATCATATGGGGGACGACCGTTAGCAACCCACTCTGCAAGAGCCATTCCTGCTCCACCTCCTGCAGCAATACCATATGCATTAAAACCTGCGCCCACATAGAAGTTATTGAGTTCTGGGCTTTCTCCTAAAATAAAATTTCCATCAGGAGTAAAGCTTTCTGGACCATTAATAAGTTCTTTAATGCCTGCTGTCTCTAATTTTGGAACTCTACCAAGAGCATTATTCATAATTTGTTCAAAGTGATCATAGTCAGAGTCTAACAAAGAAAAATGAAAATTATCAGGAACAGATTTTTCTGCCCACGACAAAGGATTAGGCTCGTATCCTCCCATTGCTAAGCCTCCAACTTCCTCTTTAAAATATATTAAACGATCTGGATCCCTTAAGGTAGGTAAGCTAGACTCAACTCCATTTATTTTTTCAGTTACTAAATATTGATGCTGAAATGATACCAAAGGTACATTAACACCTACGGTTTGAGCGAACTGTCTGGTCCACTGACCACAACAACAAACGATTTTTTCACATTGAATTGTTCCTTTATCTGTCTCAACTGCGATGATTTTTCCATCTTCAATTACAACTTTAGAAGCCTTGGTTTCTTCAATTATTTTAGTTCCCTTGTTACGAGCTCCTTTAGCTAAAGCTTGAGAGATATCCGTGGGATTAGCTTGTCCATCTGTTGGGAGAAATGCAGCTCCATATACATCATCAATACTCATGATAGGCCATAAATCTTGTGCTTCTTTAGGAGATAATAATTCCATCTCAAGACCAAAAGAATGGGCAGTAGTTGTTTGTCTCAATACCTCTTGCCATCTCTCTTTATTACATGCCAACCTCAATCCACCATTCATTTTCCAACCTGTGCTAAGACCAGTTTCTTTTTCTAATTTGTCATAAAGATCTACAGAGTAACCTAATAATTGAGTAATATTTGCATTTGTTCTTAATTGTCCAACTAAACCTGCGGCGTGCCAAGTACTCCCGGCTGTAAGTTTACCACTTTCAATTAAACAAACTTCTAAACCTAAGTTCGCCAAATGATAAGCTGTTGAACAACCAACTATACCTCCGCCAATAATTACAATTTTTGAACTTTTAATCATTAAAGGCTTTCAAACGTGTTATTAAATTTTGTTAAGTTTTCTTCAGTGTATTTAGAATAATCAAATTCTAAATTTGAAGTAATCTCTGATACCATACTCCACATCGTTTCTCTAAGGAGACTTGCTGCCTTCATTGCATTATATCTTATGAGAAGTTCTTTTGATGGTTTTTGATCATAATATAATTCTAAACAGTGGTTTTCTAATTCAGTATCAAAATCATTATTCGAAGCAAGGCCCCCAATATCAAATAATGGATCATTAAATCCACCATATTCCCAATCAACTACCCAAATTTTTGAACCATCATCTAAAAAATTTGCAGCCAAGAAATCATTGTGGCCAAATACTATATCCCTAGGAGAAGATAATTTTTCTAGTGTTTCTGATTTTTTAATTAGTTCTTGAATTATTGAAACATGACTTGAGTTATTTTTTTTTAAAAAATTTGAATAATATTTAATTACATAAAAAACCCAAAAAATTATTGACTGACCGTTTAATTGATTTGGCATTTCAAAATGAATTTTTTTAATTATGGGCATAATTTTATCAAGACATATCTTAACAGTTTCAGGATCAAGAGTTTTACATTGAATATAATCAAAAACCATCACACCCGGCTCAAAGTGTATCAATTTTGGGGACACCCCAATAGCATGAGCCGCTTTACTTACGTTTAATTCATTAGATCTATAGACTAAATGCTCAGGAATATCCTCTCCCATTCTTACTACATATTCTGATGAACCATCTTTGACTAAATAATTATAATTTGTAATTCCACCTTCTAGGGGATTTAAAGAGATATTACCTTTCCAGATAGGTAATGCCTTAATTTTATTTACATAATTCATAGTTTAAACTTAATTTTTCAATAGAAATTACTTATGAAAGTAATAATAATTATCATAAAAATTTAATTGGGGGAATTGAAATGGACCTTATAGAAAGATTAAATAAAGGGCCTATTTTATGTGCTGAGGGATATCTTTTTGCTATGGAAAGAAGGGGTTATCTTCAAGCAGGTTCTTATGTACCTGAAGTTGTTCTAGAGCATCCAGAGGTAGTCACTCAGCTTCACCGCGAGTTTATTCGTTCTGGTAGTGATGTTGTCCAAGCTTTTACATACTATGGTCATCGTGAAAAACTTCGACTAATAGGAAAAGAAGAGTTACTAGAACCTCTTCAAAAAAATGCTTTAAAAATTGCAAAAGATGCTGCAAATGAATTTCCCGATTTAGACTTAATGATTGCAGGAAATGTTGCTAACACAAATATTTATGACCCAAACAACAAACAATCCCATATTGACTGTCAAAAAATGTTTGCTGAACAAATTGCTTGGGCTAAAGAAGATAATGTTGATTTTATTATCGCGGAGACGATTAGTTGGACTGAGGAAGCTAAAATTGCTCTTAAAGAAATAAAGAATGCTGGTTTAATTGCAGTTGTGAATTTGGCGATACACAAAGGAGATAAAACCAGAGATGGTCATACAGCAGCTGAAGCTTGTAAAATTTTAGAGGATCATGGAGCTGATGTTGTTGGACTTAATTGTTACAGAGGACCAGATATGATGATGAAATTACTTCCTGATATTAGAAAACAAGTATCTTGTCATGTTGCAGCATTGCCTGTTCCTTACAGAACTAATGAAGAGTACCCTACGCATATGTATATCAAAGATCCAAATTGTGGCTGTATTGATGGGAACGTCTCTCATATAGCTTTAGATGGACTTACATGTAATAGATTTGAAATGGCTGAATTTACGAAAAACTGTATGGAGTTAAATGTAAACTTTATTGGTATTTGTTGTGGAGCAGACCCTCATCATGTAAGAGAAATGGCAGTAGCTATGGGAAGAAAACCAATTTCTTTTAAGTATTACCCTGACATGAGCAAACATTTTGCACATGGCAATGAAGCCTCACTTAAAGACCATAATAAAGTTAATCAGTGGTTAAAATGATTTGAAAGTAACCAGAGTATATTAAATTTCATTAGATGAGTGTTTGGGGGAAATTACTTGCTGGTACATTTGGATTTGCTTTAGGTGGTCCAATTGGGGCATTACTAGGTGTTATTGCAGGACATAGTGTAGATAAAATAAGAAGACAAAATACTAATGAAAGCATAGGTATACAGTCCCCTCAAGAAATTATTACAATTGGAATTATAATATTAGCGGCAAAATTAGCTAAGGCAGATGGCCAAGTTACTTCAGATGAGGTTAAAGCATTTAGAGAAAAATTTAAAATACCTCCTGACTTTCAAAGTGATGTTGGTAAAATTTTTAATGAAGCAAAAAAAACTTCAGATGATTTTCATCAATACGCGAAACAACTTGGGATGATATTTAGAGCACAACCACAAGTACTTGAACAAGTCATCAATCTTTTATTTTATATAGCAGAGGCAGATGGGGAGATAAGTGATCCTGAAGTAAATTATATAGAGAATTGTGCTAATTACTTTGGCCTAACTAAAACTCAATATGAGAGCATTAAAACATTGTGGCTGGACAAACAAATAAATCCATACAAAGTACTAGGAATTAATAAAGAGGCAACAGACGGCGAGATTAGGAAGAAATGGATTGAGCTTAGTAAAGAGTTACACCCTGACCAGTTGAGTGCCCAGGGTGTCCCTCAAGAATTAATCATTAAATCTGAAGACAGACTATCCGAGATAAATCAAGCCTACGATAAAATAAAAAGTATTCGCAATATCAATTAAACTTTTTTCAACTGATCTGCTTTGGATTTGCCTTTGTCTTCAACAATTTCAAATTCGACTTTGTCGCCTTCATCGAGGCGGTCTAATCCTGCTTGTTGAACAGCTGTGATATGAACAAAGATATCTTTATCTTCTCCATCAGGGGCAATAAACCCATATCCTTTTTTTGGGTTAAACCATTTCACTGTTCCAGTAGTCATTTATAGTCCTTTCTTAAGTAATAAATATTTAGTATATCCAAATGTCGTTTAAAATTTTAATGAGAATTTTTAAATGATATTCAAATAATAAGCCTAAATATTGATAAATCTTTTAAAGCAATTTGAGTAAATTAAAAGTTAAAAATGATAGACTGGTCCACTTCCTTTACCAATTTTGTAAAAACTACCCTTATATATGGCTTTTTTTATATAGTTTCTTGAAATCTTTACAGACTTTAAAATATCATTTCCTAAGGCAATATTAGAAGCGATAGCCGATGATAATGTGCAGCCTGTTCCATGAGTATTTTTGCTATTAATGATATTAGACATAAAAAAATGTATCTCCTTGTTTTTCTGTAAGAATAAACAATCATAGATTTTTTTGTCTTTAATCAGACCTTTAATCAAAATATTTTTTGCACCTATATTTTGAAGTATTTCTATAGCTTTAATCATATCATTTTTTGTATTAATTTTAGTATTTGTAAGAAGTTCAGCTTCTTTTAAATTAGGTGTAATTATCAATGACTTGGTTATTAAATTTTTTACCAAACTAGAAATAGCACTTTTTTTTAATAATAAAAAACCTGAGGTTGATACCATCACAGGATCTAATATAACATTTGAAATTTTAGAATTTTCTATAAATTTTGATATCTCTTGAATAATTTTTTTATCACTTAGCATTCCAATCTTGATTGAGTCAGGTTTTATATCGTCACAAGTAGTATTGAGCTGTTCTTTGATAAATTTGGGAGTTGTATTAAAAATACTTTTTACCTCTTGAGTATTTTGTGCTGTTAGAGCAGTGATTACTGACATCGCATAGCATTTAAAATATGTTATAGTTTTAATGTCTGCCTGGATGCCCGCACCACCTGACGAGTCAGAACCAGCAATAGTTAATACAGTTTTATATTTTTTCATAACTTTTTAAGATCTTACTTACTTGAGAGCAATTATCTTTAATATTTCCTTTTAATAAAGAAGATATCATTGCTACACCATGTATTTTTAGTTTTAGAATATTATTAACATCATTAACTTTAATACCGCCTATTGCTATTAATGGAATCTTTGTTGCTTTGGCACAATTTTTGAGACCACTTAGACCAAAATAATTTTTCATTTCTTGTTTTGTATTCGATGAAAAAGCAGAAACGCCTATATAACTGACACCCTTTAACTTTTTTACCTTTGCAAATTCAACTTTATTACTTGCTGAAACTCCAATTATTGATTTTTTTCCTAATATTTTCCTGGCTTGATTATAAGGTAAGTCATCCATTCCAACATGTGCTCCATGAGCATTTATCGATTTTGCAATGTCCACACGATCATTGACAATAAGAGTTTTTTTAAATCTAACGCAATCCTTTTTTAAATCCTTTCCTAAATTGTATAAATCAATTGTTTTTAAATTCTTAAATCTTAGTTGAATGCAATCAACCTTGCTTTCAAATATTATTTTTAAATAATTGTCTAATTTACTCAGGGGAGTAAGTTTATCATCAGTAACAAAACAAAATTTAAACACTGGTGATTTTTAAATTATCTAAAATCTCTTTTTCAGTAATATTATTTAATTTGTTTAAGAAATTTACTTGAAAATCACCTGGGCCCTCAGATTTTGATGCTGCGAGTTCTCCTGCAATTGAAAAAATAGCTGCTGAACTTATGGCTGATTTATATAAACTCTCTCCAACAGCGGCAAATGCTCCAACTATACATGATAATGAACAGCCAATAGCTGTAACTTTTGTCATTATACTTGATCCGTTAGATATTTTTGTAATTTTATCATCGTGAATAATAAAATCATCTCCACCACTTATAAATACTACACAATCATTCTCTTTAGATAAAATTTTACCAGACTCAATAGCAGCGTGGCTTTCAATTGAAGAGTCTACGCCCTTTGAAGAAATTTTATTTTGATCAACTAGTGATTGAATTTCAGACGCATTCCCTCTTATGATTAATTTTTTGGAACCATTAATTATGTCAAGGCAAGTTTGGGTTCTTAATTTACTCGCACCTGAGCCAACAGGGTCTAATATGATTGGTTTTTCTTGTTCAACATAAAATTTAGAAGCCTCTAAAAAGCTAGGTCTCCAATCGTCATCAAGCGTTCCAATATTATTAACTAAACATGACGAAATGGCAGCTATTTCTCCAAGTTCACTTCTAGCATGAGACATCAGTGGAGATGCTCCAATTGATAAGAGCGTGTTCGCATTAATGTTCATTGCCACGTAATTAGTTATACAATGCACGAGCGCTCCTTTTTCCCTTAGATTTTTTAAATCATTATAAATATGTTCCATCATACTCCTTTCTTTTTCATCAATAGTGTCAATATTGTCGAAAATAAAATTGGCACTAAAAATGATGAAAATAATTTATTTTTACTAATAAATGTTAAATTAATATTTAGAAAATCACTCATTATATTTTTACTGAATGAGGGGTCAGGAAATATTAATACTCCCAGTAGTAAACTCAAAAATGATATTATGTAAATTTGTTTGATAGAGATGTTAAAACCAAACAAACCCAACAAAAAAGGTAAAACTAAACAACAACAAATTAAATCAGCAATTAGAAATACGTACAAGACATTGTAACCTTGTGAAGATAGTATAAAAACTGCCACTAAAAAAACTAAAATAAAGTATATGTTTAAGGAGGATTTAAAAGAATAACTCTTGCTGAGCGAGACAATCTGAGAATTTATAGCATTTATTAAAGTATCAATACTGCTCAATACTAGTGAAGCAGCAAGTATTACAAATATATATTTTATAAAAGAGGTTTCCAGTAGCCCAAAAAGTTTTACAAAAGTTAAGTCAGGATCGTCCATGGAGTATAGTGAAATTGATACCAATCCAGAATATCCAATGAAATAAACAACTATAAATATAATTAAAGTAGATATAATTAAGCTTAGACTAAGAGTGTTATCATCCTTAGCTGCATAAATTCTTTGCCAATTACCATGGTGAAAAAGATTAG
>CABZOW010000021.1 GCA_902527525.1 uncultured Alphaproteobacteria bacterium
TATAACAGCAATTGGTGAAAAAATAAGATAATTATATAATTTCTCAAAATCTAATATTTCTAAATAAAAATAAGGAACTAATTTAAACAAGTTTATTAAAGCAATAGAGAAAACAACACCTGCAACAAAATGAATTTTTTTGTTATAGATTGACATAAAATAAATATTTAATGGTAACCCTCCAGAGTGAAGGACAAAACTAGTAAATCCCGCTAATGCTCCCCAAAAAGATTTACTCCCATAAAAAGGTATTTTTTTTAGCTTGGTGTCCACGATCAAATAATTTAATACAACGTATAACAATGAAATCGCGCCTATAAAAATACTTATCATTGATAAATTAATAAATTTAAACAAGATTGTACCAGCAATTACCCCTAATAAAGAGTAAGGTGCTATTGACCATAAAATTTTATATTCAAAATATCTTCTATTTAAATACAAAGCAATTACATCGCATACTATTAACATTGGCATCAAAATGGCTATTGCTGTTAACGGGCCGTAAGTTATAGATAATAGAGTTACTGAAATTAAAGCCAAGCCTCCTCCAGAGAATCCAGATTTTGATATTGCAAACAATAAAATAGAGAATGAAACGATTATATAATAGCTAAGATCTAACAAAGATTAATTCTATCTTTTTAAAAATTAAATATGAATAATTTTAAGTTGCTACAAAACTTTTTATTAGTATTTTTTTTTGTTTTTTAGTGCTTTTTGCATAGACAATCTTTTTACAAACACAAATCATTAAACCTCCCATATACGGGAAAAAAAAATTACCTATTTTTTCAATAGTTCGATGTGATTTATAATTTAAATAATGGTCCCATGGTGGAAAATGTAGAAATGATTTTCTATAATCAAGAACTAGAAAGTCTTGTATCAGTGATTTAAATTGTTTAATAGAGTATGATCTTCCAAATCCAAAAGGATTGTTATCATACCTAGTCCATATCCCTGATCTTCTGGGTATAATTGTAAAAAAAAGCCCATTTGGCTTAAGAATTCTCCATATTTCTTCAATACTACTTTGGGGTTTATCAACAAATTCAAGTAAATGTGTTGATATCACTACATCTACTGAGCTTGGATCCAAAGGTAAGAAATATTCATGAATAATTTGATGATCGAAATCACATTTCTCTTTTGCATTACCATCTAAAAATTCTGGCTGCATTGCAAATATTTGTAAATTTTTATTTTGTTTATTTAAAAAAGAAAGGTAGGGATTTGTGTATCCATATCCACAGACAACACTGTCATTTATAGAATTTAAATGGCTGTATAATTGAAGATGAATATTTCGTTTAACAAGTGTGCCTAACTTTGATTGGTAAAAACTGTAAATATCTGATGCGTTAATATCCATAGTTGTATTTTAACTAGATTTACTTAACATTCTATTTCTTATGCAAAAACCTAACGTGTATTTATTTCCCCAATTAGACGATAATTATGGATATTTAATAAAAAATCCTCATGAAACTAAAGGGGTACTAGTAGACCCCTCTGATCTGAGTATGTGTTTGAAAATTCTTGAACTAAATGACTGCGTAGCAAGTCATATTTTAATTACCCATCATCATGATGATCATACAGCTGCTGTAGAAGAGATTAAATCAAAATTTAATTCTTTAGTCATAGGGTGTAAAAATGACTCTAAAATTCCTAAACCAGATAAAGAAGTCCTAGATCATGAGACTTTTGAAATATTAGGAAACAAATATAAAGTTATTCATACTCCCGGTCACACACTTCAACATATAAATTTCTTTATGCCTCTGCATAATATTTTATTTTCTGGAGATACTCTTTTTAGCATAGGTTGCGGGAGAATGTTTGAGGGAACACCTGAAGTTTTCTGGCACAGTTTGTGCAAAATCAAACAATTACCAAAGGATACAAAAATATATTGTGGACATGAATATACTTTGGCAAATGTTAAATTTGCTGTAAGCATTGATCCTAATAACAAGGATCTTCAACATTATTCTAAGTGGGTCTCACATCAAGAAAATGAACTCCGCCCAACAATACCTACAAAGCTCTCAGATCAATTACTATGTAATCCATTTCTAAGGTGCGATGAAGATCAATTTATGAAACTTTATGAGTCTCAAAACGCAATAGAAGTTTTTGCTAAAATGCGCTCTGCAAAGGATAATTTTTAATAATCTATTTTAATCTTGGTGTTTTGGGTAAATGTGCTAATTTTAAATTAATCATGAAAGATGCATTTCAATTAGATAACGATATAACGGATGCTTTTCAAAAAAAGCAGATGGATAAAGTATGTTCCTTATACTACGAAGCTGCAAATTACTTTGAAGACAAAGCTGATATTGAAGCAGCATGCTTCTTCTACACACAAGCGTTGGTTATGGCTCTAGAGGAAAATCATGACCTTAAAGAAAAGATTATTTATAAACTTGAAAAATACGGTCGAAGTAAAGACGCAACCATAAACTAATACACACCTGAGTGGAAAAACCTACCATTCAACTCCCTGAAACGTGGCTTAATCATTTAAAAGGAGAGTTTGACCAAGACTATATGGTTAATCTCAAAAAAAAACTTTTAGAATTAAAACAAAACAAAATTACTTACTATCCTCCAGGAAAACAAATTTTTAATGCTTTTTATTTAACACCTTTGAATAATGTAAAAGTGGTTATTTTAGGTCAAGACCCCTATCATGGCCCTGGTCAAGCCCATGGTCTTAGTTTTTCTGTACCTAGCAATTTCAAACCTCCGCCCTCTCTTATAAATATTTATAAAGAATTACAGGATGACTTAAAAAAAGAAGTTGATTTTAATAACGGCAACTTAGAAAATTGGGCCAAACAGGGTGTTTTTTTATTAAATACAACATTAACAGTGGAAAGATCAAAACCACTATCACATCAAAAAATTGGTTGGGATATTTTTACTAATAAAGTTATTTCTGTTATTAGTAATGAGTTAGAAAATATTGTATTCATATTGTGGGGATCATTTGCTCAATCAAAAAAAGAGTATATTGATTCGAGTAAACATTTAATTTTGACTGCACCTCATCCATCTCCTTTATCGGCCCATCGCGGTTTTTTTGGCAGTAAACCATTTTCTAAGACAAATGCCTTTCTTAAATCAAAACAAATTGATATGGTTGATTGGTAATGAAGTCTAACGTCGAAAATTTTGTTGGTTTTGTAGAAAAAGCAGTAATTGGTATCATTTTAGTAGCTACGATAACTGCTATTCTCTTTGAAATATTTAGAATGATAGACGTACAATATGTAGAATTAGCTGATTTACTTCTATTATTTATTTATGTTGAGGTAATCGGGATGGTAAGAGTTTATTATGTGTCTAATCGGGTGAGAATGACATATCCTTTATTTATAGCTATAACTGCTTTGTCTCGACTTATTATTCTTCAGGGTAAAGACTCCAATCCTGAACTTCTTTTATATGAAGCTGGTGCAATAGTCTTAGTAGCTATTGCGGTCATCATTCTTCGATTGAGGTATGTACCCATACTTCGTCCAGTAGAAGATGTCGATGAAATCAAGCCTAGAATTACTAAAAAGCAATAACATTGAAAAAATTAGCAGTTATTGGAACTGGGCTTAGTGCGCTCTCTCTGGCTTACCACCTACCCGCTCTGGATATAACTTTTTTTGAAAAATCTTGGAGACCTGGCGGTAGAATAAGCACTAGAAAGCATAATCAATATGCTTTCGATCATGGAGCTCATTATTTAAAATTAGATCATGGTATTATTGGTCTTAATGAATACTTAAATAAAATCGATGCCATTAAAGTTATAAAAGGACAATTCTGTTCAAATATCTCTCAAAATTCACCTATCGAAGATAAAGAAATCATCGTTGGTAAAGAGGGCAACGAATCTATTCCTTTGAAAATACATAAAGCATTGCACTATCCAACTTACTTTTCAAAACAAATAACAAATATCGAGAGTCTAAATAATGAATATTACTTAATGGCTGGTGATGAGAAATTTGGACCATTTGATTATGTTTTTTGTAGCATGCCATTTGAGCAATCGAAAAATTTATTAGACCAATTTATAGATTATAGTGACTTACCTGATATAGAATTTGATGCTATATGGACAATAATGATCGCATTTGACAAGCGACTAGGTGTTCCATTTCAATTTGGATATCATTTAACTCCTGAAATTAGTTTTTTAATGAATCAGAATTTTAAGCATGAATTTTTTAATGAGGAGTGCTGGGTTATTAATATGAGAGCAGAGTGGACTCAAGAATATTATAATATTGAAAATTATGTGCTTGAAGATTATGTGGTTGATCAAATAAAAAAATCTTTTCAATCTAATGCTGAAGCAGTGTTTAAGAAGTCACACAGATGGAGGTATTCCTACACTAAAAAAAGTTTAAGAGAGATCAAGTCAAAAAGATATATTGAATCTATTGACCATCGTTTGTATTCATTTGGTGACTGGTGCGAAGGCCCAAGTATACAAGATGCTTGGCTGTCAGGTAAAAAATTAGCTTTGGACTTTACAAATATGGGGCTAAAAGGTTAGCTTTTTCAATTATTTCCTAATTAATGTTGTTGTGTTTTTTTGTTATATATTTTTTTCCAATTTAAATAATCGTTATCATTCAACATAAATCTCATTAAATTTTTAACGTCATTTTTATCAATTCTATACTGAGTGTTAATTGCACTATAAGGAATTTCATCATTATGCGCCAAAAATTTTATATGATCTAACTCATATGGGGTAAGGTACTTCATTAAACGGTGAACATCAGACATAAAAAAAAATTACACAAAAAAAAATAATTGTCTACTAACTAAATTATTCATAGTGAAAACTAATCAAATAATCTTTTTTCTGAACCGTGTTTCAAATAAAATTTAAAATACTTTTATATTTGAACCGAAGTTCCCATTATTCACAAGAAACATAAAAAACACAAAGCTCCCCAAAAATGTAAATACAGATAAAATTGCAATAATTTTATAATAAAGTTTTTTAGATTTACTTAATTCATCACCATCAATTGCGATATAGTTGCCAACAAAATATGAGACAATGAAAATTACTATAAATGCTAAAATGAAACTAATGCTCATAATTTTGCATTTTTAACAAATTAATCCACAAAAACAACGTATCCAAATGCCACAATTATCATACAATATATAAATAGCGTCTGTTTGTTATTAATCCTTCTGTTAAGTTTAATTTTTTTTTTATCAATTAAATAAATCAATAAAAAATAAAGAGGTATACCCCAGAGGTTGATTAATACGTGTGCCCAGATAGGCATTTGAAAAAATTTATCTAACATTTATTTTTTTTAAATTATCATTATTGTTATAAAAAACTTATGAAAATTTTGATTTTAATCATTCTTGTTATTGCATCTTCTGTTCATGCAAAATCAAATGAGCTAATTTGTAATAAAGTTTTGAATGAAATTACTGAGATATCTCCTATAAAAGATAGCTCCCCAAGCGTAATAGAATTGAAAGTTGAAAATAATCTACTCAATTCTTTCATTTGGGACACACAAAAACTTGAAATGCATTTTGAAATCCTTATAGATAATAATTTTGATTTAAAAATTGGGTCTAAAGGCTACTCTGACATAAATAATGCAGTTTTTTTTGAATTAAATATAGATTATGGATATTTGTATCAATATTCAATGGATGGCGTGAGTTATAAATGCTCATCTGTTAATTGAAAAAGTTCATATTAATAAATTTATAGAGTATTTATAGCCAACAAATTATCTAATTTATAACAACTTCCAAAAAAAGTTTTTTTCACACTTGTGCTTCTAGGATAAAAAATATTTCTTTCGTAGCGATAAATATTTTTATAAAGAATTAATGTATTGAAGGAAAAATCAGTCTCAATTCTGAAATGATAGCTCACTTTGTCTTCTCCCATATATTTATAATTTAAATTATGATGGGCCTCATTTAAAAATGATAGTTCTTTGTTGAAGATATATTGTAATTCAATTTGATTAGACACATCAAATTTAATAAATTTATCGTCAACATAATCAATCAGTGAGTTCTCTTCGCATATTAATTTTATATTCTGCCCAAAAACTAGTGTAGGAAATAGTGTTAGAAAATATAATAACTTCACACTTAGTCCATTACACTTGCTTTAAAACCATATTCAGAGACTGCTTTTTTTTTAAAAAATCCCTCAATTTTAATCATTGTCATAAAGTTATTGGTACATTTAAGTAGTGCTTTAAATGGCTTTGCAGATCCCTTACAGCTTATATCTTTTCCATTTGCATCATGTGTTTCACCACAGGCACAAATGTATTTGATAGATCCATAACCACTAAGCCTAAGGAGGTGGGCAGCTTGAAGAGGATTTTTTTTAAGTTTTTCTCTTACTTCAGTTTTACTGGTTAATATCTCCATTTAAGAACTGATATTATTTAATCCCCTCTCATTATCCACATTAAAAAAGTGGCCAATAAAATTAGAGATATTGTCATATCTATCCAAAGCGTTCCGGTAAACATATTTTAATTTTCGCTTGGAAGTGCATTTTCTTCTCTCATCAAAATGGGTCTACCATCATGTGCCGTATTTAGAGGAATGATTTTACCCTGATACCTAACACACAAAGTTGGAGCATTCCTTACTTCATCTCCTAAGTTAACCTCTAAATCAACAATAATTAATTCTGCATTATCCAAAATTTTTAATATTTTCATAATTTTACTTCTCCAATAATACTTTATTAGCTTCAAAGTAATGATTGGATCTTAATAGAAAGACTTAAAAGTATATGCAGACTTAAAAAATGTGACTAATTTTCTACACAGACATCTCTAATAACTGGGGTATTAGTGCATTCAACGCATTTAGTAATTTGAACTACACAGCCATCAGCTAATTGAGATACTTCAACTTCTTTGTTACATTTGGAACAAATTGATGAAACAGATAAGTCGCACTTTGGGCATGATATTGTTTGAATATTTTCCATTTTAATTTAGTACTGCTATAATACATTTTTAGATGAAAAATGAAATACATTCCTAAAAAAGTAAAAAAGTCAATAAATACAATGTTTTTATATATTTATTTTTAATTTTATGGAATAAATCTAAGAATATACCCATTAAATAGATGAACCTAGTTAAATCACTTATCGAAGATCATAAAATGATACCCCACCCAGAGGGAGGGCATTTCGTTGAAGTCTATAAAAATAAGGATGTTAGTCACATATATTTTTTACTAGAGGAAGATGAACATTCCCATTGGCATCGAATAACCAAAAACGAAACAATACACTTTTATACAGGAAGCCCTTTGAACGTATTTACATCAAAAAATGGTAAGGAATTTAAGACTAATGTAATTGGATCTCAAAATAGGTATATGTTCACCATTGAAAAGAATACATGGTTTGCTATGAAATCAACTGGGCCGTTCAGTCTAATTGGTTGTACAGTAGCGCCTGCATTTGAATTTGATGATTTAGAGCTTGCTCCAAAAAACTGGAAACCAACAAAATTTAATCAAAAATTATGAAAGAAAAATTATAAATTGAACGCAGAATTCATTGTAAATATATTTTGGTTTCTTTCGATATTCACAGCAGCGGTTTACATATTAAAAAAAAGGTATATTAACAAAAAAGAGTTTTCTTTGA
>CABZOW010000022.1 GCA_902527525.1 uncultured Alphaproteobacteria bacterium
CCCTTAAATTTTCTAAATTTATTATGTTAGATGTTAACAATATAGGTTGATTATTTTCAAAAGAAACTATGCCAAGTCTTAATATTACATTATCAAGATGTACAACAGCTACATCGCCTGATTGAAAATCTGGTGCTTCAGTGCTTTCTTTTTGTCTTAAAAAACTTAGATAATTATTATTCGTGCCACTAACTATGTAAGACTTCCCATTAATAAAAACCTCGTCTCCATAATTAATACTCTTAACAGTAACAACTTCAGAGGTGTTAAGGTTTATATTAACAACTCTACCAACTATATTAAGTCCATCAATAATGTAATCACCTATCACAAGACCATTTTTTGAGCCTTTATTTATAATAAAGTTTTTATTATAAACTAAATTCCTATCACCTAAAACCTGAACACCAATGGAAATTGGTATTGCAACTGCAGACTGATGAAAAATTTTATTTTGCTCTGAATATTTTGAAGTCAATGTTAATAAATACTTATTAATTGAACGAAGGTAATTATTATCCTCTTCTAATTTTTTTATAGTATGCATATAATCATAATTAAGATTGAGGACCATAAATAAATCTCGTACTTCTTTACCTACAAAAAGAAATGGAGCTTCTGTTTTTTCTTTAATGAAAAATGTGAAAAGCTTAGTTTTAGAGTTGTAATTTGGAAATAATATTAACGTTAAGAATAAAAAAAAACTGATTATGTATATTAAAAAAAATTTTTTGTTATTAATCACTTAAGAACACATCTTGGTGGTTTTGGTTCTCTTCTAAAGCCATACCAGTTCCTCTAGCTACACAAGTTAAAGGGTCATCAGCTATAGAAACAGGTAGTCCCGTAGTGACTCTAATTGCTTCATCTAGACGTTGAAGTAAAGCCCCCCCACCCGTAAGCATAATTCCTTTATCGACTATGTCTGCAGCTAATTCTGGAGGAATAACCTCAAGTGCTCTTTTTAAAGCTGTAATGATTTGGGATAATGAGTCAGATAGAGCCTCAGCTACTTGTCTTTCTGATATCACAACCTCTCTTGGTAGACCATTAATCAGGTCCCTTCCTTTAACTGTAAGTGTTTTACCATCTCCATTATCAGGAATGCCAGCGCAACCTATTTCTGTCTTAATTCTTTCTGCGGTAGACTCACCTATTGCTAACTTATGGACACTTCTCATAAAATTAACTATCGCATCATCCATGGTGTCCCCACCTACCTTTATGCTACTAGCATGTACAACACCCCCGAGTGACAAGACTGCTATTTCAGTAGTACCGCCACCAATATCAACTACCATAGATCCAGATGGTTCAGAAATTGGTAAACCAGCACCTATTGCAGCTGCTACAGGCTCCTCAATTAAATAAACTTTTTTTGCACCTGCAGTTTCAGCAGACTCTTTTATAGCTCTTCTTTCGACATTTGTTGCTCCAGATGGGACACAAATGACAATATTTGGATTAGCAAAAAAACTTTTTTTATGAACTTTTTTTATAAAATGTTTGATCATAGCCTCAGCTATATCAAAATCTGCTATTACACCGTCTTTCATTGGTCTAATAGCTTCAATTCTTCCAGGAGTACGACCAAGCATTGATTTTGCATCTCCCCCTACAGCTAAGACTGATTTATTATTCTTGTTATCTGTGGCAATTGCTACAACGGAGGGTTCATTTAGTATAATTCCTTTTCCTTTTACATAAACAAGTGTATTTGCTGTTCCTAAGTCTAAGCCCATATCCTCACTTAAAAAAGAACTGAAAGATTTTAACATTTATATACCTTTAATATTTGAGATGCTAATCTCAGAAACTCCCTCTTGCATATTGGAGTTATTCTCAAAGTTTAATATTTTATTGCATGCATTGATATAAGATTTTGCAGAAGCAACTATAATATCTATATCAGAAGCCTTACCAATAAATTCTTTATTCAAATATTCAAGTTTAACAGTAACTTCTCCCTGTGCATCAGAGTCTGGTGTGATAGCGTTAATGTGATAAAGCACCAATTTTGGAGAAAAACCTACCACTTTAGAGATACAACTAAATACAGCATCAACAGGACCATTTCCAGAGCCACTGACCTCTTTTAGCTTTTCTTTAAAATCTAATTCTAAAGAAGCTACATGTTTAGAGTTAGTGCCAGACATGATACTTAAATTTTTAAGTTTTAAAGTATTAGATTTGTTAAAATGCGTGTCATCTACAAGAGCAATTAAATCCTCATCATAAACATCTTTTTTCTTGTCTGCTAAAAGCTTAAATTTTTCAAAAATTTCATTGATGTAATTATCACCTACTTCATATCCTAGAATTTTAAGTTTTTCTTTAAATGCGTGTTTACCTGAGTGTTTACCAAGCACCAAGCTAGATTTTTTTAAACCAATTGTCTCTGGGGACATAATCTCATAAGTTTGAACATTTTTTAGAACACCATCTTGATGTATCCCTGACTCATGAGCAAAAGCATTAGCACCTACAATTGCTTTATTAGGTTGGACAGGAAAACCTGTAATTGAAGATACAAGTTTTGATGTTTTTGATATAGCACTTGTATTAATATTTGACTGAACTTTTAAAATATCTGATCTAACTTTCATAGCCATTACAACTTCTTCTAAGGCTGCGTTGCCAGCTCTTTCACCCAATCCATTTATAGTACATTCAATTTGTCTTGCACCGTTTTCTACTGCATTTAGAGAATTTGCAACCGCCAAACCTAAATCGTTATGACAATGAACAGAAATTATTGCTTTATCAATATTTGGTACATTATTTTTAATTTTTTTTATAATCTCCCCAAATTCAAATGGTAAAGTATATCCAACAGTATCAGGGATATTTATTGTTGACGCACCACTTTTGATTGCTAATTCTAGGCACCTATAGAGGAAATCAATTGAAGATCTTCCGCCATCCTCACAGCTCCATTCAATATTTGGGCAAAGGTTTCTTGCAAAAGAAACACTATCTTTAATTTTTTCTAGCACTTGGTCTTCAGTTAGTTTTAATTTGAATTCCATGTGTATAGGGCTAGTGGCTATAAAAGTATGTATTCTTGGATTTTTAGCTTTTTTTACAGCATTCCAAGCTGCTTCAATATCTTCATGTTTTGCTCTAGCCAATCCTGCTATCTGACAATCCTTGATTTCATTGGCAATAGCTTGAACAGAGTTAAAATCACCTTTTGAGGCTATGGGAAAACCAGCTTCAATAATATCGACTTTTAACTCTTCTAATAATCTGGCAATAGAGAGTTTCTCTTCTTGATTCATAGAAGCACCAGGAGATTGTTCGCCGTCTCTTAGAGTTGTATCAAAAATTAATACTTTATCTGGCAATATTAGATATCCTTTACAAGTTTATTAGATGCAATCCATGGCATCATCGATCTTAATTTGGCTCCTACCTCTTCAATTTGATGCTTTGCACCTTGATCTCTCATTTGTTTAAATTTTATTTGACCTGCTTTGTGCTCTGACATCCATTCTTTTGTAAAAGTACCATCTTGTATTTCAGAAAGGACTTTTTTCATCTCAGCTTTTGTAGCGTCATTTGGCACAACTCTAGGACCTCTTGTATAATCTCCGTATTCAGCAGTATTAGATATAGAATATCTCATATTGGCCATACCACCCTCATACATTAAATCGACAATTAATTTTACTTCATGTAAACATTCAAAATAAGCCATTTCAGGTGCATAACCTGCCTCAACAAGTGTTTCAAATCCATTTCTAACTAAAGACATTAAACCACCACAAAGAACTGTTTGCTCACCAAATAAGTCTGTTTCACATTCTTCTTTAAATGTAGTTTCAATTATACCTGATTTACCGCCGCCTAAAGCAGAAGCATATGCAAGACCAATTTCTTTTGCATTACCACTGACGTTTTTATCAACTGCTAGTAAACATGGAACACCTCCGCCTTTTAGATATTCCCCTCTAACTGTATGACCTGGTCCTTTTGGAGCCACCATAAAGACATCTAAATCTTCTCTAGCTGTTATGAGTTGAAAATGGATATTCAAACCATGAGCAAAAGCCAAAGCAGCACCATTTTTTATATTATCTTGAATTTGACTTTGATAAATATCTTGTTGATTTTCATCAGGGGCAAGAAACATTACAATATCAGCGTCCTTAACAGCTTCAGCAGGTGTCTGAGTCTTCAAACCAACGTTTTTTGCTTTTTCGATAGAAGAAGAACCCTCTCTTAATCCAACAACTACATTGGATGCCCCAGAGTCTTTTAAATTTAATGCATGAGCATGACCTTGAGACCCAAAGCCTATAATTACAATTTTTTTATCTTTAATTAAGTTAAAATCAGCATCTTGTTCGTAATAAACCTTCATATTACCCCCTAAAAACGTTATATACCGAGCCCTATAGGCCCGCTTCGAACTAATTCGACTTTTATACCACCGATTGTATTTAAGTCATCTAAAAATTTGTTTATTCGCTCGCTGGTGCCTGAAATTTCATAAACCACGATATTTTGTCTTTTTTGAACAGTTCTTGAACGATAAATATCTGCAAAATTAAGTATTTTTTGATCCTGCTCATTATTATCGAATTCAATTTTAACCAAGCAAATTTCTGCTTCATATGACTCACTTAAATTTGCTAAATTTGTAGCACTATGAACAGGAACAAGTTTTTCTAGTTGAGCAATAATTTGACTTATTACTTTTTCTTCTCCCAATGTTTCGATAGTTATTCGTGAAAGATTATTTTTAATATCTACTACAGTTACATTTAACGCTTCGATATTATATCCACGTCCAGAAAACAAACCAACAATACGCGCAAGGATACCTGGTTCATTATCAACTATAATAGAAAGTACACTTCGCTTGGACTGTTTAAAAGCATTAATAGGTGTTGGGTAAACAGATGTAGAGGACATGGTTAAAAAATTTATTAAACTAGTACTTTTCCCTTTTCTTGATTTTCAGGATTTTCTTTATCATATTTTGATAAAAGCATTTCATGGTGCGCAGCCCCAGATGGTATCATTGGAAAACAATTTTCTTTTTTATCAACCCAAATATCAGCAATAACAGGTCTGTCTATAGAAACCATTTCATTAATAGCATCGTCTAACTCAGAAATATTTTTTGCTCTCACTCCAACTGCATTAAAACTTTCAGCAAGTTTTTTAAAATCAGGAAGGGCATCAACATAGCTTTCAGAGTATCTACTTCCATGAAGAAGTTCCTGCCATTGTCTAACCATTCCCATATATTCATTATTTAAAATGAAAATCTTAATTGGTAATTTGTATTGAACTGCTGTAGCTATTTCTTGAATGTTCATGAGAAAAGATGCCTCTCCAGCAATATCTATAACTAGCGAGTCAGGATTAGCCATTTGTGCTCCAACAGCAGCGGGCATACCAAAGCCCATTGTACCGAGACCGCCAGAAGTAATCCACCTATTGGGTTTTGAAAATTTATAATACTGCGCTGCCCACATTTGATGTTGTCCAACTTCAGTTGTAATAAAAGTGTCTTTTTGAGTAGTTAAATCATATAACCTAGAAATAGCATGTTGAGGTTTGATAATCTCTTCACCCTGCTCATAGTGAAGGCATTCTTTTTTTCTCCAGTCATTAATCTGCCCCCACCAATTAGTGTAATCTTTTTTTTCAAGTTCAATATTATTTGACTCTATAAAAGAGTTTATTTCTTTTAATGTCATAGTTATGTCAGTATTTGTATGAAAATCTACCTTTACATTTTTATTTATTGAACTTTGATCTATATCTATGTGAAATTTTACAGAGTCTGGAGAAAATGCATCTAGTCTTCCTGTTACTCTATCATCAAACCTTGCACCAACATTGATCATTAAATCACATTTATTCATTGCTAGGTTTGCTTCATAGTTTCCATGCATCCCCAACATCCCTAGTGAACTTTTATCTTCGCCTGGAAAACACCCTAAACCATGAAGTGTTGTTGTAATTGGGATATTAGTTTTATTTACTAGCTCAATTAATTCTTGGCTAGCTTGAGGCCCAGAGTTTAAACAACCACCACCAACATAAAAAATAGGTCTTTCAGATTTTTTAATATGATTTACAAGCTCTTGAACGAAATTTTTATCAACATTTTTAGAGCCAGCTTTAATTCTGTGCTCTCTAAAACTAATGTCTTTTTTTGATATATATTTTGACTTTGCAAATTGTACGTCTTTTGGAATATCAATTAACACAGGACCTGGTCTTCCTGAACTTGCTATTTTAAATGCCTCATGAATTGTTTCGGAGAGCTTGCTAACATCTTTAACTAAATAGTTATGTTTTGTGCAAGGTCTTGTAATTCCAGTAGTATCACATTCTTGAAACGCATCTGTACCTATTAAATGTGAAGGGACTTGCCCACTAATACAAACTATAGGAATGCTATCCATTAGTGCGTCAGTTAAGCCTGTTACCACATTGGTAACCCCAGGGCCTGAAGTCACTAACAAGACTCCTACTTTCCCACTTGATCTTGCATATCCCTCTGCTGCATGAACTGCACCAGCTTCTTGTCTTACCAAAACATGTTTTAAAAAATTTTGGCCAAAAATTGCATCATAAATAGGAAGAACAGCTCCACCTGGATAGCCAAAAATTGTATCCACCTCTTGGTCTTTGAGGGCCTTAAGTAGAATATCTGCTCCCGTAAATTCGTTTTCATTGTCCATTTAGGTATATACTTATATTTTCAATTGAATCTTTAGGGAAGCTTTTTTTATAGTTTATTCTCAGATTAAGTTGGCTAAATTTTTGGTTATTCCACCATGTAAACTGTCTTTTGATATACCTTTTGGTATTTTTTATACCTAGGTAGATAGCCTCGTCTAAACTCATTTTGTTTCTAATAAATGATAATAATTCAGGAAGACCATGGGCTTTATATAGAGTTTTAGATATTTTTTTATTTTCATAGAGGGATTTCACCTCATCTAGAGCACCATTATTGATCATTTGTTGAAATCTTAACTCTGCTTTTTCATATAGATCTTTTTTAGGTTTTGTGACTTGTATAACGAGGGGATTAGGAGTGATAGCAACTTTATTGCCATAATTATTTTCCATCGTATCGTTGTATTCCAAGCAAAAAGATAAACGACTTAATAACCTTTGTTTGTCTTTTGGGAAGATTTTTTCTTTATAATATTTTTCTAAAATGTTTAAACAATAGTCTGGGCCTTTACTTAAAAATAAATCCTCTGCATCTTTTTTAAATTTTTGACTGATTAATGGCATCTCTGATAATCCCTCTATTAGAGATTGAATATAAAATCCTGTGCCTCCGACAAAAACAGGTGTCTTATTTCTACTTTGAA
>CABZOW010000023.1 GCA_902527525.1 uncultured Alphaproteobacteria bacterium
ATACCTATATAAACACATCAAATATAACTTACGATGAAGAAAAAAATATAATTGAACTTGCAGAGAATTCTAAAATAAACATTAATAATGCAAATATTTTAGTTGATAGAGGTATTATTGATTATGAAAATGACATTATTAAAATATTTGGCAATTTTTACCTATACCAAGGTTTAAATATTTTAAGTGGTAAAGATTTAGTTGGGAATACAAAATTAGATAACTTCTCAGCTAATGGAGTTAGCTATATATATAATAATGATTTAAAAATAGACTCTATTAAAGCCCAGAGATCATCTGGAATAATACATTTTTATAATAATTTTCTAACACCTTGTGAATTAGAGGGTTATTTTAATTGTCCTACTTGGTCATTAAGAATTGATGAGACTAGATATGATATTGATGAAGATAAGTTTAATCATTATGACACTTTTTTACAAATAGCTGATTATAAAGTCTTTTATCTACCTTATTTTTCTCATTATGGTGTTAATGCTCCAAGGAAGAAAGGGTTTTTAACACCCTCACTTGAATACAATCTTGGTGGTAATGTCGGTTTATTAATGCCCTATTATTTCCCTATTAATCAAAGCAATGATGTTATTTTTAAACCTAAATTAATTTTTGATAATGATATAAATTTTATAGATCAGTACACATTAAATACCATTATAAACTCTAAAAATAGTGAAGGAGATATATTTATAGAAATTAATAATAAAAAACTTAAAAACAACTCAAATACCTTTAGCTCTGTAAAGTTAAAAGCAAATCAAACAATAAATAGAAAAAATCATTTAAGCTATGAAGCATTAATAACTAATAGTGTAAGTACAACAAGATCTATTAATGATGACTCTGCAACATTTGAGGATATTTTTATAAGACTAGACAGTTATGATGTCCTATATAATTCTGATTATTTAAGAACTGAAATTTCAACTATTGAAGCATTAGATAAAACTAACACAGGATTTATTCCTTTAAGTCCATCTATAAAATATTTTAATCAAAAAATAATTAATAATCGTTTTAGTCTTAGTAATAATTTTTACATTTCAAATTTGAAGAGGAATGATTCAAGTATTGAAAAACCCTCGGATAACACTTTTATCAAACTTAATAATTCCATTTCGTTAAGTAATAAATTTAAAAAAATTGTTAATTATAACAAAGCTACACTAATAAATAATATTGGTAATTATAGTTATAGACATGACCCTTCTTTGAATGATGAAGTTTTTAAAAGTAATATAATCATTTCATCTGATAATTTTTTAAATTTTAATAAAAATATTAAGCCAAGAATAAAATTTGTAACCAATATAAATTTAACATCAGTTAATATAGTTAATGAGGATAGCAAAGCATTAACCTTTAATTATCAAAATCAATTTGCAGATAGTAGACTATTTGGATTTGATTTAGACGATAATTCAACGAGGTTAATTTATGGATTAGAAAATAAGATCAATATTGTTGATAAACATATTTATTTTAATCTAAATCAGTCTTATGATGTTAAAAATGAAACGAATTATACAAGTCAAATTAATCAGACTTCAAATTTTTCTGATATAGCAGTAGAAGCAAAAACTAATTTTAATAAAATAAATTTTAAAATTGATACAAGGCTTGATAACAATCGATTAGAAAAAAAAGAAATGAATTATTCTTTAGATTACTCAGATAAATTAGATATTAATTTAAATTACAATGAAACTAATGATAAGGCTTTTAAAGAAAACTCTTCAGATACTCAGTCTCTTGGAATAGATATTGGTAAAAAATTAAATGATAATGTGAAATTCTCTGTGAGCTCCAACCTAAATTTGAAAGATAATTACAGTCCATTAACTCAAAAATTTAACCTGACTTTATTTGATGAATGCTCAAGACTTGACATTTCCTATTTGGATGAAAGATATAATGATAATTATAATACAAAACCAAATGAAACAATAAGTGTTAGTTTTCATATGGATTATTTAGGATTTTTTGGATATGAACAAAGAAGTAATTTATTTTTTGATGAACCAGGTAACTTTAATTATGGGATGTAAAAAAAAGATAATTGTTATTTTTTTTTTATTTTTTTCAATTAATTCTTATTGTGAAATTTTATACGATAAAGAAAATGTTATCATTACTGATATAGATATAGATATCTATAAAAAACTGTATGAAAATAATTATGAATTAGAAATTGATAATAATAATGCACTTAAGGATTTGGTTTTAATTAACAATTTGATCATTCATATTGAGAAAAATAATAAACAATTTCTAGACCGAATTGACTCAGAAATTTCTATGCAATATGGAGATAGTGCTTTAGATGACATAAACTTTAGAGATTTTTTGAGATTTTCTAAAGTTAAAAATGAATTTATTATTAATTATTTTAATACTAAATTGACTACTGAAGAGATTATCGAAGTATTTGAAAAGCTTGATAGCTTAGAATTACCTGTGAGCTTAAATGATTGTATGATAATTGAAAAAGTCATCGATTTTAAAAATAATAAAAATTTTATTGAGATACTTTTAAAAAACTTAAAAGATAATTCGAAAAATTTTAAAATTATAATTAATGATTTAGATTATAAGATTTGTATTGATGAAAATAATTTTAGGTCTTTAGAGCGCTTAATTATTAAATATATAGAAACTCAAACTAGTGAGGATTTTAAATATTTTGTTTATGGTAAAACAAAAAATTAAAAGAAAACTAATATTTTTAGGTGAAATAGACTCAATAAATATTGAGTTGATAGAAAAATCATTCAATTATTTAAAAAATAAAGTTCATTATATAGTTATTTGCAACAAAAGTGACTTTATAAGAAATAGGTCATCAAAAAAAAAAGATTTAAAAATTAATGAAATTTTAGATCCTATTAATTTTAGTAATTACAAAAAAGGGCATTTAAACTTGTACAATGTAGAAAATTTATACAAAAAAAAATACTTAAATTTATTAAATCAAATTAAAATTTGTAACAACATAGCTAACTCAACTAAATACGATCTTATAACAATGCCAATAAATAAAGCTATTTTTAAAAAGGAAATGAAATTTATTGGTATGACTGAATATTTAGGAATTTTGAACAAAAAATCAACATCAATGCTGATGCATGGTGATAAATTTTCTATTATTCCTATTACCACTCACATTAATGTAAAAAATATTTACAAACACCTAAAGTATGAAAATATAAAGTCCTTTTTAAAAAATACTTTAAAAAATTTAAAGAATGTTAGTAAGACAAAATTTTACAATGAAATTATTTTTTTATGTTATAATCCACATTGCAGTGAGGAAGGTAATCTAGGTCTAGAAGATATTATAATTAAGAATACACTTAAAAATTTTAAACAAGTAAAAGGACCTTATCCAGCTGATAGTGCATTTAGTAAAATTAGAAAAAAAACACTCTTTATTTCTGCCTATCATGATCAAGCATTGATACCTTTTAAAATTATTAATAAAAAAAGTTTTAACTTAACACTAGGTTTAAATTATAGAAGATTAAGCCCTGCTCATGGGACTGCTAAAAATATTAAACATAAATATATTGCGGACAACACCTCGTACCTGACATGTCTTCTTTTTTAAAAAAAAAATTTGGACAAAATTTTTTAATTGATGAAAATATACTCAATAAAATCAAAGATTTAATTCCAAAAGAAAAATTAGATATTCTTGAAATAGGTCCGGGAAATGGCAAACTTACTGATAAAGTAATAACGAAAAGGCCAAGGCTCCTTACATTAGTTGAAATAGATGATGATTTAATTAAAGATCTAAATTTAAAATATTCTATATATAAAAATATTAAAATAATTAAATCAGATATATTAAAACTAAATTTAGATAGAAAATATAATTTAGTAATATCTAATCTACCTTACAATATATCTTCACAAATTTTAGTTAAACTAACTCTGTTAGATAACAATCCTAAATTTTTAATACTCATGTTTCAGAAAGAATTTGCGTTAAGAGTCTTAGATAAAAAACTAAATTCTATAAATTCTTTAGTAAAGTGTTTTTATAAAATAAATTTAAATTTTCATGTCAGTAGAAATTGTTATCGTCCTATACCTAAAGTTGATTCGTCTATCCTTACTTTTAAAAAATTAACTAAAAATTTAATAGATAAAAATGAAGTCAATAATTTTATTTTATTTAAAAGAAAGCTATTCTCTCAAAAAAGAAAGTCTTTAAAAAATATATTGAAGAAATACAACTTAAATGAAAAATTCAATTTAGATTTAAGAGTAGAGAACTTAGATCTAAATGAGTTAATAAAAATATTTAGAGCAATTAATCTATAAATCTGTTGACAAAACTTGTGAGATTTACCAATCTTGATCTTTTTAATCTTTCTGACTCAATTATATTCTTAATTTGAAACAAACAATCTTTTAAGTTTTTGTTTACTACTACATAGTCATACTCAGGAAAATGAGATATCTCATTCTGTACTAAGCTCATTCTCTTTTTCATTTCAATTTTTGTATCACGTGCTCTTAATTTAAGACGTTTAATTAGTTCATTTTTGCTTGGTGGTAGTATAAATATACCTACTACTTCCATGTTACTTTGTTTTAATTGTTGGTAACCTTGCCAATCAATATCAAACAATACATCTTTTTTTTTTTTAAAAAAATCATTTACTGTTTTCTTTAATGTCCCGTATTTAAATCCAAAGACTTTTGCATGTTCTATAAATTTATTTTTTTTTATAGCCTTATTAAAATCATTATCTGATATAAATATATAATCCTTTTTATTAAATTCCCCTTTTCTTCTAGGCCTTGTAGTGCATGAAATTGAAAGTGAAATATTTTTGTCTTTTTGAATTAGCATTTTAGATATAGTTGTTTTACCGGCACCTGATGGTGAAGACAAAACAACACAGAAATTGTTACTTTTAATTTCCAAAGATTAAACTTGCATTTGTTCCTCCAAAACCAAATGAATTTGATATTACATTTTTTATTGTTTTGGAAATTGCTTCATGAGGTATTAGATTTATTGATGTTTTTGTGTCTGGATTTTCTAGATTTAATGTTGGGGGGAGTGTCTTAGATTGTAATGATTTGAATGAAAATACAGCTTCGACTGCTCCTGCAGCACCTAACAAGTGTCCTATAGATGATTTATTTGAACTCATAAATAAATTCTTATTAGAATTAAATAATTTTTCTACAGCATTCAATTCAATTGTATCGCCTACTTGAGTAGATGTACCATGGGCATTAACATATTCTATATCTTCTGAATTAAGTTGAGACTCCTTTAAAGCCATCTCCATGGCTCTATAACCTCCATTTCCGTCTTCTGATGGTTTTGTTATGTGAAAGGCATCTCCTGACATACCATAACCTTTTACTTCACCATAAATTTTAGCATTTCTTTTTTTTGCGTGTTCTAGCTCTTCAAGAACTAGAACGCCCGCTCCCTCTCCCATAACAAAACCTGACCTATCTTTATCCCATGGTCTTGATCCCTTTTCAGGATAATCATTGAATGTATCACAAAGTGCTCGTGCTGCAGAAAATCCAGATATACCCAAGGGGCATATTGCAGCCTCAGCACCTCCGCATACCATAAGGTCAGCTTTATTATTTTTGATAATAGTAAATGAATCTCCAATAGCATGAGTTCCTGTTGCACAGGCAGTAACTGGAGAGCTATTTGGACCTTTAAGATTATACTTAATAGAAATATGGCCTGATAACAAATTAATTAGAGAGGATGGTATAAAGAAAGGAGAAATTTTTCTTATACCTTGATTATCTAAAATTGAGGAGTTTCTATAAATAGTGTCTAGTCCACCAATTCCTGAACCTACCATAACACCAGATCTAAAAGAATTCTCATTTTCTGAAACAAAACCTGAGTCCTTGAGCGCTTCTTCAGCAGCAATTAAACCTAAAGTGATGAATCTATCAATTTTTCTTTGATCTCTTGGATTTACAATTTCGTCGTTAATTTTAGAGTCATCTATTGAGCCAGCTATTTTGCAAGGATAGTTATCAACTTCAAAATTAGTTATTTTTGAAATACCACTTTTGGAATTGATCAATGAGTTCCATGAGGAGTCAACAGTATTACCAAGAGGATTAATTGTTCCAAGTCCGGTAACTACTACTCGTCTCAATTGAAAAGTTTTCTTATTTTAATTTGAATTGGCTGATAAATAAGAAACTGCATCTTTTAGTGTTACTATTTTTTCTGCAGCATCATCTGGTATCTCACAACCAAATTCTTCCTCAAAAGCCATTACAAGTTCAACAGTATCTAAACTATCAGCACCTAAATCATCAATAAATTTAGAGTCACTTTGTATTTTGGCTTCTTCAACACCTAAATGCTCAACTACAATTTTTTTTACTCTTTCTTCAATATCACTCATTTTAAAAACCTCTTAGTATTAAATTTAAAAGTTCGTACCACATTATACTTAATATTCAAATAATTAAATTAAAGCCAATCCACCATTTACATGCAAAGTCTGACCTGTAATATAGTTAGCATTTTCAGAGCATAAAAAACCTACTGCTTTGGCTATATCATAAGAATTGCCAAGTTTTTTCATAGGGATTCTCTCTAAAATAGTATTTTTTTGATCATCATTGAGTTTGTCTGTCATGTTAGACTCTATAAAACCTGGTGCTACACTATTAACTGTTATATTTCTTGTTGATAATTCCAAAGCAAGTGATTTAACCATTCCTGAAATGGCCGCTTTAGATGCGGTATAATTTACTTGGCCGGGATTTCCTGTATGAGCTACCACTGATGAGATAAATACAACTCTTCCAAACCTTTTCTTGACCATTTTTTTTGTAAAATGTTTAAGTAAATGAAAAGATGAATTTAAATTTACATTGATTACG
>CABZOW010000024.1 GCA_902527525.1 uncultured Alphaproteobacteria bacterium
ACGGGGTAAATGATAATTATTCATTTATTCAGCACCTAAAGCCCTCCTCATCAAGTAGAGAGATTTTTAAATCTATAGTTGAGAAAGGTGCGATAACAAATTTTCAAGGTAAGATATATGTCGACTCTATAGCTCAAAAAACTGATGGGTATCAAATGAGTAGATCTTTACTTTTAGACGATATTTCAAAGGCTAATAATAAACCAGAACTTGAAATTTATGCTGATGATGTAAAATGTAGTCATGGCTCTACTGTTTCTAAATTAGATGAAGATCAAATTTATTATTTTAAATCTAGAGGTATTGACAGTGAAATGGCTAAAAAAATACTAAAAAAGGCATTTATTGCAGAAATTATTGAGTCTATTAAAGACGATAATTTACGAGAATATTCCAATAAAATAATTGAAAGTTTATTAACATGAATAATGTAAAATCAGATTTTCCAATCTTAGATAAAAAGATAAGAGATAAAACCATTACTTATCTTGACTCTGCTGCAAGCACCCAGAAACCAAAACAAGTTATTCATTCAATTTCTGAGTTTCTTGAAAACTCATATGAAAACGTCCATAGAGGTATGAACTCCCTTAGTATCGATGCTACAGATTTATATGAAAAATCTAGAGATGTAGCCAAATGTTTTATTAATGCAAATTCTACAAACGAAATAATTTTTACAAGAGGAGCTACCGACTCTATAAACATTATTGCTAATTCACTAGCGGAGCACTTAAATAAGGGCGATAAGATTGTTGTGACAGAACTAGAACATCACTCTAATTACCTACCATGGATGCATTTATGTAAAAAATTAGAATTAGAATTAAAAATAATCCCAATTTCTAAAGAAGGTATTATATCCGAAGATGATATTATAAATAATTGTGATGATACCACTAAGGTTCTTTCTTTAACACAAATGTCAAATGTTACTGGACAAATACTTGATATAAAAAAAATTAAACAAGAAATTAATAAGGATATTTATGTAGCTGTTGATGGATGTCAATCAATTGCACACCTAAATATTGATGTTAAAGATTTAAACTGCGATTTTTACTCTTTCTCCTCTCATAAACTTTACGGTCCATCTGGTATTGGAATTATGTTTGGTAAAGAAGATATTCTAAACCAACTAAATCCTCCAACTTTAGGAGGAGGGATGATCAATGAGGTATCCTCAAACAATTTTTCTTATGCCATGTTGCCAAATAAATTCGAACCAGGAACACCCTCTATTGAGGCCGCCATCGGTTTTAAAGCTGCCATGGAGTATCTAAATAATATTAATTACCAAGATTATTTTTCAAAAGAAAAAAAACTCAGATCCACACTAATTTCAGCTCTTAATGACTTTGAAGAAATAGAAATATATGGCTCAAACGATAATGGAAATGCCACTTCAATTGTTTCCTTTAATATCAAAAACCAAAATTTTAATGATATTGCAACTTTTCTCGACCAATATGGAATAATGATCAGAGGTGGTCACCATTGTTGTCAACCTTTTATGAAAAAATTAGGTATACCGGGTTCTTGCCGAGTTTCTTTTGGAATTTATAATGACATTAATGATATAGACCACTTTGTTGACTCAATGAAAAAAACTTTAAAATTATTGCAATAAGACATGGACGATAAGACACTCTCTGACTTTATGCCTAAAGTAAATTCTGAAGGAGATATTTCCTTTGGAGATGTTTCAACATCAGAGTCAGTAAACTTGACAAACGATAAAATTATAGAGGTTCTGACAAAAATAAAAGATCCAGAACTTGATATAAATATCTATGATCTTGGATTAATTTATGACTTATCAATCGATAAATTTAACAATATTAAAATTATAATGACGCTAACGACTGTTAATTGCCCAGTAGCTGATAGTTTTCCATTAGATGTTGCAAAAAAAGTTCACGAACTTCCAAATACAGGGCAAGTTAGTGTTAATCTAACCTTTCAGCCCCCTTGGAATAAAGATATGATGAGCGATGACGCAAAGTTAGCTTTAGGTTTTTAAAATGTCTAATCCCTTATTTATATTATCTAAAATGGCTCAAGAACAAATTTCTAAATTGTTAGTGAATAACAATAATGCAATTGGTTTGAAAATAGGTTTAAGTACAAAAGGTTGCGCTGGTCTTAGCTATACAATGGAATATGTCAATGAAAGTGACATACAAGGATGTGAGCTAGTTAATGATTATAAATTTCCTCTTTATATTGATAATAAAGCTGTAATGTATGTTATTGGTACAGAAATGGACTTTATAAAAGAAGAGTATGGAGAAAGATTTGTTTTCAAAAATCCCAATCAAACGAGTGAGTGTGGTTGCGGCGAAAGTTTTCACGTTTAGTTTTAAATTAATTCATGGCTATTCTTCTAGGTATTCTCTCAGCGTTTAGCTTTGGTGTAGGGGATTTTTTAGCAAGATTTTCATCACAAGAAGTTGGTTTCAAGAACTCTCTTTTTTGGATGTTAGTCGTTGGCTCAATTTTTTATTTATTTTTATTTTATTTCTTTGGAAGTGGATTATCTCCAAATGCAATAGGTATGAGCAATAGCTTTCTATCAGGTATTTTAATAATGTTTGGACTCTTATGTTTATATAAGGGTCTTCAAATGGGACCCGTATCAATTGTTGCCTCTATAGCAGCAACAAACCCTTTTTTTGTCTTTGTAATAAGATTTTTTTTAGGTAGTGAACCAACAATTGCTCAATGGATTGCCACTTTGATAGTTATTTCAGGTGCTGTATTTGTATCAATTAGTGCAGACAGTTTCAAAGAAAGCCTTGGTTTATCAAAAAAACAAATAAAAGAAGCTTTAATTGTATCATTTATGGCAAGTGGTATGTTGGCTTTAGGTCTTATTTTCTCTCAAGAGGCATCTAACTCTCTAGATCCAATCGAAGCAGTTGTGTATGTAAGATTTTTTAGTTTGTTGGGTATTGCAACCTTATTGTTATTTACAAAGTCTAAGATAACACTGACAAAAAAAGCAGCTCCTATTTTGTTATTTCAGGGAATATTAGAAACAACCGGTTATTTCTGTTTAGTTTCAGCATACGCCTTTGATAAAGTAAGTATAGCAGTGGTGATTTCCTCAGGTTTTGGTCTTGTAACGGTTTTATTAGCAAGAATGGTTCTGAAAGAAAAAATATCTAAAATTCAAACTTTAGGTATCTCTTTGACTTTTATAGGGGTTATTGGATTAACTATCTAATTAAATTTTGAAGTCTTTTTTTGTCAAAACGATATGAATTCATAGCAATAGCTAAGCAAATAACCATACCACCTACTATTGTATTAACGCTGGGAATTTCATTGATGCCAAGTATCGGCAACCATGCCCAAAAAATTCCTCCTACTACTTCTAATAAAGATAACATTGTCAACTCACCTGAGAGAAGGTGTTTTGATCCAATACTAAAAAGGATTAATCCACTTGCAACAAGTAAGCCATGCGTAATACTTAATAAAATATTTTTGAAGGGTAAATAAATTACCTGATTATTTATTATCATTAAACAGCAAGAGATAGTTGCACAAAATATTCCAGCATAAATCAAAATATAAAATTTTTTGTAATCACTTTTACTTCTTAGGGCAACGGTAAATGCTGCAAATCCTAAGCTTGATACAAAACCCATAATCAATCCATATAATGAACCACTAAAAGCACTAGCATATATCATTATTAAAGCACCTATGAATGCAATAATCATGCTTATTAAATTTTGTGTAGAAATTTTTTCTTTAATAAATACTAATGCAATTAATGAAGCTAAAAAGGGCATTAAAGCTAACATAAAAAGAGTGACAGCAGCTGTTGTATTACTTATCGAATAAATAAAACCAATCATTGCCGTGGTTAAACAAAGACCGCCGATAACAGAAACTTTATCTATTTTTATAATGTTTTGAATAAAATTTTTTTGCTCTTTAATAATAAGATAGGCACATATGATCAATGATACTGTCAGTCCTCTAATAATGAGATAGGGTAGTTGATAGATTTGTGGATCTATCATATTTTTTACAACTAGCGGACCAAAACTCCATATTAATCCACTTAAAACAACTATTATTACTGACTTAATATGTTCACTCATTTACGAGATTAACTTATTTTATAAATGAAGCTATTAATAGTTAATTGCTTAAAAAGAAATTTGATAATAATTTAATGTCATCAAATGAAGTATTTTTACCCTCATTACTTCTCAGAGTGAATGATTTTGACTCAATTTCTTTTTCACCCATTACTAGTGAGTAGGGAATTTTTTTAGAAACAGAGTTTCTTATCTTATATCCTAATTTATTATCTGAGCTATCAACAATTGCTCTTACACCAAATTGTTGAAGATCTTCTTTTACTTGATTGCTATGATCTACAAACTTTTCAGATACTGGCAATATTGCAAGTTGAATAGGTGTAACAAATAATGGAAGCCAGCCATTTGTGCTTTCTAAAATGATCGCTATAAACCTCTCCAATGAACCAACTACAGCACGATGTATCATTATAGGAACCTTATTTTTGTCATCCTTGTCTTTGTATTTAGCTCCCAATCTATCTGGTAGATTAAAATCAATTTGAATTGTGCCGCATTGCCATTCACGTCCAAGAGAATCCTCTAATGTATACTCTATTTTTGGTCCGTAGAATGCACCTTCTCCCTCTAGTATATTAAATTCCTTATTATTATCTTTTAAAACTTTTTTTAATTGATTTTCTGCATTATCCCAATTTTCTTGAGTGCCAATACTCTTTTCTGGGCGAGTAGAAATATTATATTTAATCTTTTCAAACCCAAACTTCTTATAAACTCTCTCAATTAATTGAGTTGTCTCATTGCACACATCATAAATTTGATCACCAGAGCAAAAGATATGTGCATCATCTTGGGTAAATCCTCTCACTCTAAATAATCCATTTAGAGCCCCAGAGGGCTCATATCTGTGACATTTACCAAATTCAGAATATCTCAGTGGCAAATCTTTATAAGTTATGAGTTGAGAATTAAATAACACAATATGACAGGGACAATTCATGGGCTTTAATGCAAATGTCTTGTTATCTGTTTCGGAAGTGAACATATTTTCTTTAAAATTATCCCAGTGACCAGATTTTATCCAAAGTTCATTTGAAACTAATTCAGGCGTTTTTACTTCAAAATAGTTTAATTTTTGCTGCTCAGAGCGAATGTATTTCTCTATATTTTGATACAAAGTTAAACCTTTATCTTTCCAAAACACATTACCTGCGGATAAATCAGTGAGGAGGAATAAACCCATCTCTGTTCCCAATCTTCTATGATTTCTTTCTTTGGCTTCTTCTAAATTTTTTAAATATACTCGAAGCTCCTTTTCAGAGTACCAAGCAGTTGCATAAATTCTTTGAAGCATTTTATTGGTGCTAATGCCTCTCCAATAAGCTCCTGAAACACTTGTTATTTTAAAGCTAGCATTATAATCCTTTGTGCTTTTATGATGAGGTCCTTTACAAAGATCTGTAAAATTATTCTGTTCATAAAGAGTTATTTCATCAGAGTTATCCAAATTATTAATAAGTTCTAACTTATATTTATTATCTTTAAAAATTTCTAAGGCTTCTTTTTTGGAAACATCCCTTTTTAAAAAATCTCTTCCTTCTATGAGAATTTCTTTCATTTTTTTTTCAATATTTTCTAAATCATCATCTGATAATGTACTCTCCATATCAAAATCATAATAAAAACCATTTTTTATAAATGGACCAATAGCTGGTTTGGCATTCGGGAAAAGAGATATGACAGCTTCTGCTAAAATATGAGCCATATCGTGACGCATTATGTTTAAAGCATCTTCAGATTTATGTTTTATAGGAGTACTATTTTCAACTTCGGTATCCCAATAATTATTATTTGTGTCTTTATATGCTACTACTTCACTCATAATTCTAACTTTTTATAAAAACAACTTTTTGAACCAGTATGACAGGCACTGTCTCCTTCAAGCTCTACTTCAAAAATTAGAGTATCGCTATCACAATCTGTATATATATTAATTATATTGAGTTTGTTACCAGAGGTTTCTCCTTTTTGCCATAATTTTTTTTTACTTCTACTCCAAAAGTGAGCTTTTTTGGTTTCAATTGTCATTTGAATTGAATTTTGATTTGAATAAGCCAACATAAGAATTTCATTTGTCGATTTCTCTTGAGCTATTGTAGGTATTAGCCCATCAGAATTAAAAACTAGTTGATTTATGTTGAAATTTTCCAATATCTTGATTTTTAATGATTTTTACTTTTATTAAAGTATTTTTCAATGAATAAAAGAATTTTTTCGATGAATTATTATTTAGCACCAATGATGGGATACACTGACTGCTATTTCAGAAGTTTAATAGAAAATATTTATGGAAATCGTGTTCTTACTTTCTCTGAAATGATTGTTGATAAAGCAATTATTCATAATGAGATTAAAACAATTAGTAAGCATTTTTTAGAAAAAAATAAAAGCGCTATACAAATTGCTGGTTCTGATCCACATGAAATTAAAAGAACAATAAATATTTTAAATAGGATAGATATCATAAAACATGTCAATTTCAATTTGGGGTGTCCAAGTTCAAGAGTACAAGAAAATATGCTAGGCCTTGCATTAACTCAAAATTATGATCTGGTAAAAAAATGCTTACTTGAATTAATCAACTACAAGTATGAAGTGTCAGTAAAGTGTAGATTGGGATTAGGAATTAATGAAGATAAAAATTACATTTTCAGTTATCTGAATCTATTTAATGAAATAGGGATAAAAAAAGTTTTTATCCATTGTAGAAATGGTGTTTTAAATTTAGATACAAAAAAAAATAGAACAATCCCACAAATTAATTATGA
>CABZOW010000025.1 GCA_902527525.1 uncultured Alphaproteobacteria bacterium
AAATGCCTAGTATTATTTAAATTTAATATATTTATTTTTCTATTGATAAAAAGATCATTTGAACTTTCAATATCATAAGGATTAACATTATAAGTTACTTTTATATTTAATTTATTAGCTAATTCTCTGATTACTAAATCATAAAAGCTCGAAATGTCATCGCTCACTACATTAATTAATAATGTATTGTTTCCATCTGTAGATAAAAAATCATTTATTAATTCGATATTATTATTATGCATTACAAGTCAAACTATCATTACTTAAGTTATTGATAAAAACTTTTACAAAATAATCTATATTTTCAATTTTAATTTTATCAATTGCAGTTTTATTGCTAATAAACTTATCACCTGCAGCCAATACATAAAATTGAGATAAATGATTTGTATAAAGATAAGTATAACATTTCAGCTTTGTATCATATATCTTTAATTCAATTGAACTGCTTACTCTCTCTCTATCCGATGTGTTATCAATGTTAGTAACAAAAAGATCATTTGAGTGAGAAATATTAGCTTGTATCTGCATTCTTGAATTTTCATCAAGCATACCAAAATTATTTAAATGTTTTTTTAATTGACTTGTCAGCATCAAACCATCGTAACCACCTCCAATATAAGCAACTGAGAGTTTAGTATTACTTTTGTTTTGACTACTTACACAAGATATAAGTATTAAATTAATTAGTAATAATATTAATAATTTTATTCTGGACATTAATTATCTTTATAATTTTTCTATCTAATAATTTTTTTTTAATTTTATCTAATTTATAGATAGATTTCAAAATCTCTTCCTCTAAATAGTCTTTGTTAGTATCTATAGTAGTAACTAATTTACCCTTTACCTGTATCGGTAGTATAATCTTATCATCTTTAATCAGATCTAAATTAACTTTTGGCCATATATCGATATTATTAGATTTAAATAAATTATTATTTATTGAAAGAGATAGTTTAGGTAGAATGGGGAATATACAGGTGAGGATTTTTTTACTTAAATTGCTATCGTGAAGGTATGACTTTGTTTTTTCTAAATAATTAAATAGAGTGTAAATATCAGCAACACATTTATTCAATGAGAAATTTAATATATTCTTCTCAATATCATTAACAAATTTTTCAATATTTTTTTCAACATCCTTTTGAATAATACTTTTCTCTTTAGCAAAATATCTTTCTATTCTGTGAATTAAATTTTTCGAGCTTTGTATACCTTCTTCTGTCCATTCAAGTTCTCTGTCAGGCGGAGAGTCGGATATCATAAATATTCTTGTAGCATCAATACCATAGCTATTTAGAATCTCATCGGGCTCAATAACATTTTTTTTTGATTTTGACATTTTTTCACAAGGGCCCTCTTTAATAACCTCTTTAGTTTTTAATCTAATAAGAGTCCCATTTTTAGATACTACTTCTTTAGGCATTACCCATTCATTATTGGATGTTTTAAAAGTTTTATGTGTAATCATTCCTTGAGTAAACAACTGCTTAAAGGGTTCATCAACATTAAAACCATATATATCTCTTAGAGCTTTCATAAAAAATCTTGAATATAGAAGGTGGAGTATTGCGTGTTCAATTCCACCTATATATTTATCTACTGGTAATAGGTTATCAATCTGTTTTGAGTCAAAAGGAATGTTTAACTTATTATTCAAAAATCGCATGTAATACCAAGATGAGTCTACAAATGTGTCAAGCGTATCAGTTTCCCGAAACGCAATTTTATTCTTTTTGGGGCAAGTAATTTTTCTCCAATCTTCTTTTTTGAGTAATGCGTTGCCCTTACCCTCTAAATTTACATTATATGGAAGCAACACAGGTAGCTCATTTTTATCAAGAACTCTATATGAGCCATCCTCATAGTAAATTACAGGTATGGGACATCCCCAATACCGCTGTCTTGAAACACCCCAGTCTCTTAATTTGAAATTAATTTTCTCATTTCCAATCCCTTCTTTTTTGAAATAACTTACAATTTTTTCAATAGCATCTTTTTTTTCCAAACCATTTAGTAATGGAGAATTAATTACTTTACCATCACCCGTATATGGAAGCTCAGTATCCTTACACTCAACCACTTTTATAATTGGCAAAGAGTATTTGTTGGCAAATTCAAAATCACGCTCATCATGAGCAGGGCATCCAAATATTGCTCCTTCTCCATAGGTATCAAGTACAAAATTTGCGATATAGACAGGAATTTCTTTATCTAGAATAGGATGTTTACAGTTAACATTAAGTTTTATTCCATACTTTTCTTTCTCATTACTAATTGATGCAAAAGTATTTTTAATATCTTTAATTGATTTTTTATCAAGAGAGCTACTAACTATTTTGTGATTAATAGAAACGGCTATAAATGTTGCCCCATATATAGTATCAGGCCTAGTAGTAAAAATATTTAAAAAATCAGTACTTCCAGATATTTCAAATTTTATCTCTGCCCCTATCGATTTCCCGATCCAATTCTTTTGCATAGTTTTTACCTTTTCTGGCCATAAACTAAGATTGTCTAAGCCAGTCAAAAGTTCTTCTGCATAATCTGTAATCCTAAAAAACCATTGTGATAGATTTTTCTTTTCAACTTCAGCTCCTGTTCTCCAACCTTTCCCATCGATTACTTGCTCATTGGCTAAGACTGTTTGATCAATCGGATCCCAATTAACCAAGGCATCTTTTTTATATGCAAGACCAGCATTATAAAGATCAATAAACAACTCTTGCTGATGTTTATAGTAGTCTTCATTACATGTTGCAATTTCACGATCCCAATCTAAATCTAAATCAAGTTTTTGAAGCTGATCTTTCATATTCTTAATATTTTGTAATGTCCAATCTTGTGGGTGGGTTTTAAATTGTATAGCGGCATTTTCTGCAGGTAGACCAAACGCATCCCAACCCATAGGATGTATAACCTTATCACCTTTTAATTTATGATATCTGGCACATATGTCTCCAATTACATAATTTCTTACGTGGCCCATATGAATATTCCCAGAGGGATAGGGAAACATTTCTAAGATATATTTTTTAGACAATATTAAGAGGTTTTAGACAAGCCACCAGCTATCTCAAGAATTTTTAATATAATTTTTTTTTCTTCATCAGGGTAATCCTTGTTTTCTGATACCCATGTCTCATTAACTTTATTTTCACATAGAAAATTAGCAGATACCCCTGAAGTAATAAGTTCACTGGAAGTTACCTGTATTTTAATAAGACATCTTTGATTTTCATTTCCAATTGAGTAAATCCAATCAGTTTCAATATAGCCTCCTTGGTTATCTGCAATTTTTAAGGGGTATTTATTAGTAACTTTCAAAGATCCACTCCACAAATAAGGATTTATATTATTTTGGTAGACAACATTATTGTTTCCTCCCCCTATCAAGTCGTTTATTTCACCGGCTATGTCAAATAGTCTTTCACCTTCCGCTCTTTCTTTTGCTTTACACCTCTCCCATCTTTTAGAACCTTTTTTGTATCTCGCGGAATTGGCGGGGTTATCACACTCACCATACAATTCGTCTAACTCACTCATATTTTTTTCATAATTACTCGAGCAGGCTTGGAGAAATAACATAAAAAATAAAAAAATTGGCAGTGAATATCTGTGCATCACCAACAAATTAGATCAATTTAATTAAAAATAAACAAAAAAAAACCAGGGGCTAATAGCCCCTGGTTTATAAAAAGCAAAGTTAATTTGCGATTAGAAGCTTACGTTTGTTCCGATAGCAACAACAGTCTCAGCTGTAGTGTTCCCAGCAGCTGCTGCACCAGCACCTGTTAAGCTACTCATCTCAGCAAAGATTGAAGTACCGCCACCTAAAGATTGTGATAGTGTAATATCAGTCTTTGATGATGTGTTACCAGCGGCACCGGCATCAAAGCCAGAGTAACCAACAGCAAGAGCTGCAGAACCTACAGTTGTTGAGTAAGAAGCTGAGTATGCTTCACCCTCGTTAGCTACACCAGCAGCATCGTTACTTGTTGATTCAAAACCAACACTTAATGTACCGTTACCTGCAGTCATTGTTAACGCAGCACCAGTTGATGCGTAGTTAGTACCAGCTTCGTCAGTCTCAGATGAAGATGCAGTTAATGACATTGTTCCGATAGGCATAGTAATTGAAATACCAGAACCTGATATTGTTCCATCACTAATTTGGTCATTGTGACCGCCTGCAGTACCAGCAGAACCATCATAGAAGTGTGTACCTGTTATTGACATGTCGCCAATAGATGCAGTTCCACTAAAACCAGAACCGTCGTCTACGTTAATAGCAACGTCGTTAGTATGTGTAACTTGGTTTGAGTCAGCATGTGTTACCAATTCACCAACTAAACCTGTTCCACTAGGAACAGCTACGTCGTTGGCAATAGTAAGTGAACCATTTGCAAAACCAAACGTTAATGCTGTTAAACCTGTTGCAGTAGTGTCATTACCAGTACCATCAGGGTCATTTGATATTGAACCACCAGCAGAGATTGTTACACCACCGTCAGTTGTTGTTGACATTGAGAAAGAGATAGCACCACCAATGTGTTGGTCTGCATTACCGTCAGCATCAACGTAAGCAGCAGTCATAGAACCGCCTACTGAGATATCTGCATTTGCAGCTGTTGAAAATAAAGCAGCTGAAAGAGCAGAAATAGTTAATAGTATTTTTTTCATAATAAAATCCTTTCTTATTATTAGATCTAATACGTATGAGGATATTACTTAAAAACACTCTATTTTTAATAAGTTTTATTAAAAATTAAGGGTTTAATCATTAAATGTTGCATATTTGCAACACTAAATTATTTGGTTATTTTATAACCAAAAAAGTCCCCATTAGTCGAATATAGGCCAATTTTTTGCCAATATTTCCTTTGCATTGCTAATGAATCATAAAACTCCTCTTTGTGATTTATAAACTCGTCCTTACTGACTGATCTTTTATGGACTTCCGAACCTATTTGGCGCATGCTTGCTGTGTGAGAGAAAAAAGCCTTTCTTTTTTCTTCATCAAATTCAGAGTCTATTTCAAGAAAATCATATATTTTTCTTTGGTAATACTCAGGATCTTCAACTAGTTCCTCGTACTTAATATCAAATATATTATCTTTTTCTTTTATAATATTGTTCCAGTAAATATTTATAGCCTCAAAGTTTGCCATAAATACACCGATATTAAAAAAACTCGCACTGTAAGGTATGTTCGTAACATATCTTTGTTTAAATAATGAAATAGCAACATCCCACGGGTTACGAAATGTTCTAATTATTTTAGTTTTTGGAAGAATTTTTGTTAAAAAACCAACATACAAAAAATTATCTGGAAGTTTGTCTACTATTTTTCTGTGGTTTCCCCTCAAATAATCGGTTCTTTTAAGATAAATTTTTCTGAATTCATCAAAAAAAATATCTACATCTTCACTTTCAAAATTTTGAGTAAAATTATATAAAAAATCACGAGCACTTAAAAGCTCTCCACCACTTGTCACTTCATTATTTGATGCAATGAATGACTCAATTAATGTTGTACCAGATCGTGGCGTGCCAAGAATGAAAATATTATTTTCCCCAAAGTGATCTTGTTTAACATTTTTTTTTATTATTTTTTGTTCAAAACAATTCATAATTTTTACAATATCTTTTTGATACTCGAATGAGTTATACCTTAAAGAACCCATTATTTCTTTATTGCCAATTTCGTAAAATTCTTCAGATTTTTTTTTATCTTTATTGTTATAATAAACTGCTAACCCAAAATAAATTGGATGAACATACCAAAATCTTTTTATTCTATTTTCATATTTGCTATCATATTCTTTTAGTTGCTTTTCTGCAGTAGACAAAAGCTTATTATTTATCAATTCTTTATTGACGTTTGATAGCAAATAAAAAATATCTGGATAAAAATCATTTGATAATATGCCCATAAGCATGTCCTCGTTCTCTTTATCTTGATTTAGCGCAACGTATATCTCAGTTTTAAGCTTTATGGCATTAGCGTAATGTATATTTCCAACACTCGTATCTTTAATCTTACTCAATGCTGTATCAATAAGCATCATAGATTTTTTAAAATCTCTCAATTTTAAATATATCTCTGCTGGAACCATGTAGCACAGAGGTGACTCGTTATCAATATTTGTAGCTTGTTCGTACATGTAAATTGAGTCTTCATATTCTTCAACTGATTTCTTACAAACGCCCATATTAACGTAATAATCAAAATCTTTTTCAATTGAACCAGAGAGATAGAAATCTTCCAAAACATCCATAGCACTAAGATATTGAGATTTTTGAATGAAAAGGTAAGCCATGACCTTTACTACATTTTTTTTGCTTTTATTA
>CABZOW010000026.1 GCA_902527525.1 uncultured Alphaproteobacteria bacterium
GTAGGTTTTGAATTTTTTTATTGATGTCAATAATTTCTAAGTTTTTTTGTTTTTCATCGATACCTACGTTTAGATTATAATAAATGTTATCAATAAATTGATATGGATCTTCTATGTTTAAGAGACCTTCAAGAATGTCATTATTATTACCCATATTTTGAATGTAATTTTGGAATTCGCTTTTCAGCACCCTAAGTGATGCTTTTAACTCAGCTGAATTTTTTTTATTTACAATTACTGGCTCTAGCTTAGCTGTAAGAAAATTATTATTAGCTTTAACAGCTGATTTTATTTTGACAATTTCTAAACCTTCGGTAAGAACTTTATAAGTGTTGTCAGGTAACTTAAGAAATTGAATAATTTTAGATTTTACCCCATAGGAATAAACATCGTTTACTTGAGGGTCATCGGTAGTTGGCTCTTTTTGGGTGAATAGATAAATAATCTTATTGTTATTATTCATTGCAAAATTAATTGCGTCAATCGATTTGGCTCGACCGACAAATAAAGGTGAAGTTATTGAGGGATAAACGACTAGATCCCTTAATGGTAATATAGGTCCAATGATTTGATTTTCCATAATATTAAAATAGTGAGGAATTTTTAATTTTCACCCACTTTTTTTTTAATTTTTGCTTTTTCTTTAAATACGATTATTGGATTGTTTGAGATTACTGACTCTTTGCTCAAAACAACCTTATCCACAGAATCTTTATCAGGAATATCAAACATACAATCTAGTAGTAACTTTTCCATTATTGATCTAAGTCCTCTAGCTCCAATTTTTTTTTCCACTGCTAATTGAGCAATTTGCTCTCTTCCATCATCTGTTATCTCAAACTCTACGCCTTCAAAAGAAAAAAGTGCTTTATATTGTTTAGATATTGCATTTTTTGGCTTAGTAAGTATTTCTTTTAAATCCTCAAGAGATAACTCATTAAGACTTGCACTCACAGGAAGTCTTCCAACTAGTTCAGGAATGAGCCCAAATTTTATTAAATCGTCATTTTCTAGCTGCGAAGTCATTGGCTGATCCTGATTTACTGATTTATTAAAACCTATAGACTTTTTATTGATACGGTTTTTAATAATTTTATCAACCCCCTCAAAAGCACCACCGCAAACAAACAATATATTTTTAGTATCAACTTGGAGAAACTCTTGTTGAGGGTGTTTCCTTCCACCTTGAGGAGGCACACTCGCCGTAGTTCCCTCAATGATTTTTAAAAGAGCTTGTTGAACACCCTCTCCAGAAACATCTCTTGTTATTGAAGGATTCTCACTTTTTCTTCCAACTTTATCTATTTCATCGATGTAGACGATCCCTTTTTGTGCTAAAGATACATCATAATCACATTGTTGAAGTAATCTTAAAATAATATTTTCAACATCTTCACCAACATATCCGGCCTCAGTAAGAGTAGTTGCGTCAGCAATTGTGAAAGGGACATTTAAAAATTTTGCTAAAGTTTGCGCAAGAAGAGTTTTACCACATCCTGTAGGTCCAATTAATAATATGTTTGATTTAGATATTTCAATATCCTTTGAAGGATTTTGAACTCTCTTGTAGTGATTGTATACAGAGACAGACAATATTTTTTTTGCATGATCTTGACCAATAATATGATCGTCAAGATAATCGAAAATTTCACTAGGTTTTGGTATTTCAAATTTTTTCTTCGTATCGATTTTATCATCTTCAACTAGTATGTCCTTACAAAGAACTACGCATTCATTACATATATAAACATTGGGTCCAGCTATTAGTTTTTTTACTTCTTCTTGGCTTTTACCACAAAAAGAACAAGATATTTTTTTATCAGAGCTATTAGCAGAAGTTATTTTTTCATCAGACATATTTATTTTTCAATTCTAGTAGTTATAACTTTATCGATCAAACCAAATTTTTGAGCCTCCTCTGGGTCAAAGAATCTATCTCTTTCCATTGCTTTTTCAATTTCATTTATACCTACATTAGTGTGTTTTTGATAGATTTCATTTAGTCTTTTTTTTGTTTTTAAAATTTCTTCAGCATGAATTTTAATATCACTAGCCTGTCCCGAGAAGCCACCAGATGGTTGATGAATCATAATTTTAGCATGAGGTAAGGCATATCTATTTCCATCTTTACCAGCAGCGAGTATCAATGAGCCTGCGGATGCAGCTTGTCCAATACACACTGTATGAACAGGGCATTTAATGTATTGCATTGTGTCATACATCGCTAAGCCAGCAGTAACTAATCCACCAGGTGAATTGATGTATAAATTAATAGGTTCTTCAGGGTTTTCTGACTCTAAAAATAATAGTTGAGCACAAATTAATGAAGCAGTTTCATCGTTAATTGAACCTGTTAGGAAGATTATTCTTTCTCTAAGTAGTCTAGAGAAAATATCAAATGATCTTTCTCCTTTACCAGATTGTTCAATGACTATGGGTACCAGATTCATGATTGTGCGATCCTTTTTTCATTAATTGTTCTAAGCTTAACTTAGTTTCTTTGATTTTGAAAGTTTTCATAGACTCATCTGCTATCTTATTTCTTAATAAAGTTCCATATGCAGTCTCTGCCGTCCTCTGATCAATTTTTTCACCATAGTATTTTTGAATATATTCTTGCAATTCTTTTTGTTCAACTTTCACATTTAAGAATTTCACTAGTTCTGAAAACAATACATCCTTTTTAATATTCTCACTGGTAAGTTTTTTTAAACTATCTATTCTTTCCTTGTGTTTGTCTTTCATTGACGATAAATCAATTTGATATTTCCTTTTGAGCTCTAAATTTACAACTTCATCATTAATATCAATTTTCTTTTTCTCAGATAAAACTTTTAGAAGATCTTGAATAAAGAACTCTTTTTGAAGGTAGCTCATATCCTCTTTTAATTTATTATCGATCTTATCATTTAATTCTTTTGTAGAGTTTAATTTCAAAATTTTTATTAATTCTTCATCATTTTTTGGATAAATCTTTTTGTTAATATCTTTTATTTTTGCATCTACTTTTATTCCCTTTGCTGTGAAACTAAAATCAGATTTATTTTTAATCTTCAACAAAGCTTTCTTCAAATCTATAAATATTTCTTCTTTTGTCTCAGTATTTAAATCAACTCTTACTTCTTTTTGGGAAAAGATTTTTTTTTGTTCTTCTTCGTAGTTTAATATTTCAAAATCTACTACAGAATTATCATCTGATATATCTATGCTCTCCAGAGAGTAATATTCCTTTCTGACCTTTTCTCTAAAATCATTAATATCTTTTTTAGTTACTTCTGATGTTATTTTTTCTATTTCGCTTGTTTTTAGTTCATCTAATTTAATTTCAGGTTTCAAATAAAAAGCTAAAGAAAAATTATATGAGTCTTTGAAATTTACATCTGGCTGAACTAAAGATTGAATTTTTTCCTTTTCACTTATTGTGTTTATATTTTTTGAAATTTCATCATTTAATACTTCGTTTTCAATTTGAGGACCTATTTTTGATTTAATTATGTTAACGGGCACCTTACCCTTTCTAAAACCTGCAATTTCAAAAGAGGGTTGTTTATCTAAAACCTTTTGATCAATAATTTTACCTATTGCTTCTTGATCTAGGGACACTTCAAAGGAGGATTTGAAATTATTTTTTTCTATATTTTTATATTCCATTTTTTTTATTTTCTTGGTGCGCCAGGAGGGACTCGAACCCCCACGGTTGCCCACTGGTTCCTAAGACCAGCGCGTCTACCATTCCGCCACTGGCGCACAAATTGGGGCGAGTAAGGGGACTTGAACCCCCGACCTCCGGTACCACAAACCGGCGCTCTAACCAACTGAGCTACACCCGCCAAAAATTGAATTAATTTATAGTATAGATATTATGCAAATTAAACATTATATTTGGATCCCTAAATATGAAAAAAATTGAAGCAATAATTAAACCTTTTAAATTAGAGGATGTTAAAGATGCTCTTGGCGAAATTGGTCTAAGTGGATTAACCGTATCTGAAGTAAAAGGGTTTGGTAGACAAAAAGGTCACACTGAGCTTTATAGAGGAGCCGAGTACATTGTTGACTTTCTACCAAAGGTAAAAATTGAATTAGTAGTTGATGATAAAAAATATAAAGAGGCTATCGAGATCATTATTAAACATTCCAACACAGATAAAATTGGAGATGGTAAAATCTTTGTGTACGAAGTTTCAGAGGCTATTAGAATTCGCACAGGCGAAAAAGGTAAAGACGCTATATAATATTTATTTTACCAAGTTAACAATTTAGGAGGATATTAAATGGATAAAAAATCATTACAAAAAATGATCGATGAGAATGGAATTAAATACATAGATTTCAGATTTACCGATCCATTGGGAACATGGCAGCATTTTTCAAATCATATTAATACTTTTGAAATGGATGTCTTTGAAGAAGGAGTTGGCTTCGACGGTTCTTCAATTAGATGTTTTCAGTCAATCGAAGCAAGTGACATGATATTAATTCCAGATATGGAAACTGCATTTGTAGATCCATTTTTTACAGACCCTACTCTTGTTTTGATATGTGACATCCAGGATCCAATTACTGGACAAAAATACGATAAAGATCCAAGATACGTTGCAAAAAAAGCAGAAGAATATGTTAAGACATCTGGAATTGGTGATAGTATTTTTTTTGGACCAGAAGCTGAATTTTTCCTTTTTAATAATGTTCAAATTAACACACACCCTCATCATTCTTCTTTTTCTGTGGACTCAGGTGAAGCTGTTTGGAATACAGGTACAAATGAAAGTCCAAATCTAGGTTATAAGGTCAGAAATAAAGGCGGCTATTTCCCATGCCCACCTCACGACACTATGCAAGACGTTAGATCAGAAATGGTAAATCATATGGTTTCGATTGGTATGAGTGTTGAAGCTCAGCACCATGAAGTTGCTACTGCTGGTCAATGTGAAATTGATTTAAAATTCGACACTTTAGTTAAGATGGCTGATGACCTTCAAAAATATAAATATGTTGTCAGAAATACGGCAAAAAGTAATGGTTTGAGTGCCACTTTTATGCCAAAACCACTCTCAAATGATAATGGTTCAGGAATGCATTGTCATCAAAGTATTTGGTCAAATGGCAAACCAATATTTTACGGTGAAGGTGGATATGCTAATCTTAGTGATGAAGCAAAATTCTATATTGGTGGTTTGCTTAAGCACGCTCCATCTTTATTAGCTTTTACAAATCCTACTATAAATTCTTATAAGCGATTAGTTCCCGGTTATGAGGCACCAGTAAAACTTGCATACTCTAATAGAAATAGAAGTGCCATATGTAGAATACCAGCGTATTCTCCATCACCAAAAGCAAAAAGAGTCGAGTTTAGATGTCCAGATGCTACTGCAAATGGTTATTTATCATTTTCAGCTATGCTCATGGCAGGTTTAGATGGAATTAAAAATAGGATTGATCCCGGCGAACCAATGGACAAAAATCTTTATGATTTACCTCCTGAAGAACAGTCAAAAGTGAAAGAGGTACCAGGTAGTCTTGAAGAAGCAATTGATAATTTAGAGGCCAATCATGACTTTTTACTTGAAGGTAATGTATTCACTAAAGACTTACTTGAGTCGTATATAGATTATAAAAGAGAAGAAGAAATCGAGCCAAATAAATTACTTGTTACACCAGCTGAGTTCGATATGTATTACGACTATTAAAATAATTTAAGAGCAACCTGTCTAAATATTTTTTATTATCTAATTTAGGTGGGTTGCCTGTTAACTCTTCATTCATTAATAAATTTCTGAGATAATCTATTTCCTTAAAATAAATAATTTTTTTACAGTTAATTTGGTTAATATCCACAAAAATTTTGAAAATTTGAAAAAGATCTTTGATATTTTTTAATGGTTTTTTAGCTTTAATAATTTTTAATAGATAATCATCATCAATTTTAGAAAAATTAGAGATAATATTTTTTTTCATTTTCTTAAAATACTTAGCCAATTTGAGATTATCTGTGAGAAGGTAAGCTTTTAGAAAAGACAATTTATGAAATGGTTCATTAGTGTTTACATAAAATGAAAAAAAATTATCAATATTTATTACTTGATCAGAATCTCTATCGAAAGGTTTATTTCTATCATCTATAACTAAAATATTTGGGTCAATATACTGTTTAATTATTGAATAAAATCTTCTAACAATTTTAATATTATCTATATGATTATTTCTTTTGGACTGATAGGTAAAAAATATGTCTAAATCAGAGAAATTTGAAGCATTCTTAATACCATAGCTACCAAATAAAATCGGTGTTAGATCAGAGAAGATATTATTTCTATTGGC
>CABZOW010000027.1 GCA_902527525.1 uncultured Alphaproteobacteria bacterium
TTTATGGCTTTTTTTCAATCTGAAGAGGGGATGGCAATGAGGAAAGCTGCAGCACATGTAGAAAAAACAGTTCCTGGAATTTTGCCTGATAAGAGCGGAATTATGTTTAAAGTTCATGTTCATAATGAAGAGGAAATGATGGGAATCGTTAAAGGAACCAATCCTGTAATGAAACCTATTTACGATGAATGTATTCAAAGTATAGAATTATTTGAATTAACTTCAGTCGATATTACGTAAAAAGGATGATTTGATGGGAATAGAAATAAAAGATTTCAATAATCCAGATGATCAAAATAACAACTTTAATAATGCAACTGTAGATGTTGTTAAGGTTGGTGATCAAAGAATGATGAGGATCACTGCTGAGCCTGGTTGGAAGTGGTCAAATGATGTAAAGCCACATGTTGGCACAGAAAGTTGTCAAACAAAACATTTAGGTTATATTGCATCTGGTTCTGTTTGTGTACGAATGGATGATGGAACAGAAGCAACTTACTCTTCAGGTCAAGCTTACTCAATTGACCCAGGTCATGATGGATGGGTAGTCGGTAATGAAACTGCTGTTATGATAGAGTTTCATGGAGCTTGGGGAGAATAACTGAGATTAATAATTAAAGGAGAAATAAATGTCTTTATTAGAAAAATACAACGAAGTTTTTATGAACAAAGATGAAGCTGGAATGAATGAGGTGCTTCATGATGATTACAAGTTCACAATGCATGCTTCAGGAAATGTTTTAAGTAAGCAAGATGTCATAAAGTGGGCAATGAGCGATGATATCAATAGAGAAAAAGTTCGAATTATTTATGAAAATGATGAAATTGGAATTGAACATTCTTTTGTGACTTTTTCAGATGGAAATAAACAAGCTGTGATGGCCGTGTTCACTTTTAAAGCTGGTAAAATTTTCTCTTTAGAAACAGGTGCCACCAATATGCCAAAAGCTTAATCAATAAATTTTAAAAGGTCCGGTTTAAAATAATTCGGGCCTTTCATTACTTTTCCAGAGTCATTATAAATAGGTTTTCCGTCTTCACCTAATTTGCTCATGTTGGAGTTTTGGACTTCATCAAAGCATTTATCTAAATCAATACCAAAAGCATGGCCAGCTCCATAAGTAACATAAAGTATGTCCGTTAATGCATCAGCTACCTCAAGTAAGTTTTTATCATTCATTGCTTGGGTTAATTCCTCTAATTCTTCTTTAATAAGGTCAATTCTTAATTTGTTTGTCTTTGCATCACTTAATTCAGCTTTGTCCTTTACTTCTTGACCATAAGTATTCATGAATAACTTCACTTTTTCAAAATTTGTCATATAGAACTCCTCTATCCTATAATAACTAATTTTTACTAGTAAAAAGAAATTATTTATAATAAGAATTATTCGCTACGGCCAGATAGCTCAGTCGGTAGAGCAGAGGACTGAAAATCCTCGTGTCGGCGGTTCGATTCCGTCTCTGGCCACCACTTCTTAATATTATTGAAGATTTAACTCATCAATCGAACGATCGTTTCTGGACCTACTCAATTCTAAAAGTCCACCCCTAGTGTAGCCATAAACATTAGTTATGCTCAAGTCATCTCTAAATTCGTTTTTCAACATGCCCACAAGTTTTCTAAGTGTATTTTGATCACTTGCAACAGGGTCGATTACAACTTTTCCAGATATATTTTTTAATTTGATGAGCTTAGAAATTAATTGAATTGCCTCTCTGTTAGTATCAAATCTTTTTGCAGAACCAGTATTTACATCAATTGCAGTAAGTGCATCTGTTTTACCAATCATGATATTTCCTCCACTTGGTAAATCGTAGTTTTGGCCAATCAAATAATCAATTTTTTCTCCCAAATTAAAAACTTCTTCAATTTGTTCATTTGACATTTCTTCACATAAATTTGCAAAAGTTGAATCTAACTTTTCATCCCAGTTTTTGACTCTCTCAAATCGATCATTATCACTAAAAATAATTTGGTCGGTATTTTTGTCTGAGTAATCACAAACAAAGTTTTGATCAAAATAGGTATTTTGAAAAACAAGGCCCTCTTCGCTTAATTCTTTTGCATTTAACTCAATCTCTTTCCATTGATTATTCAAATCATTCAACTCTGATTGAGCTATTTCAATATTTTCTGGAATGAGATTGTGTCGAGCTATTAGTCCCACTTCAGACTCACTTAAAGCATCCATAATCTTATCTTGTTGATTTGTATCTAAGTTTTTTCTAGTTCTTCTGCTTAAAATAATCTCATCACCATAAGGTAATAAATTAATAAATTTTCCAGTTAGTATTACGTTGTTTGTGAAAAGATGAACTTTATCTTTGGAACCTATACTTCTAACTTGAAGTAATAATGATTGTCCTTCATGTGCTTTATCTCCATTGGGAAAATTTATTCTTTTAAAAAAACCTCTTTGGTCTCCGCTGCCATAAGAGACAAAAGCTCCACTATCGTTGGGTAAAATTTCTGAGATTTTTACTTTATATATATCCCCGATTTGAACATCTTCGTTGGGTTGAAAGCGAATGTTAACCAATTCCCCTTCATTTAGTTTAACTCCACACTTGAAATTTTTGTAGTTTGTAACAATAAGTTTTGTAGACATGGCATTACTCCTTTTGAAAAATTATTCATTAGTTCTTTGACCTAAATGTTATTCTGCCCTTAGTTAAATCATATGGTGTCATTTCAACTGTTACTCGGTCTCCTGCAAGTACTCTAATCCTATTTTTTCTCATTTTTCCAGACGTATGGGCTATGACTTCATGGTCATTGTCTAGCTTTACTTTAAACATAGCATTTGGAAGTAGCTCTGAAACCACACCTTGAAATTCAATTGCATCTTCTTTGGACATGTTAGTATATTTTATGTTTTGATCTTTCTAATTTCAACCGATAAAGCGTGTGCTTCAAGACCTTCTTGTCTTGCAAGATTGATTGTCGGCTTTGCAATTTTCTTAAGAGTTTTATTTCCAGGCTTAATAAAAACCGTTTTTTTTGTAAAATCTTCAACTCCTAAACCTGAAGAAAATTTTGCAGTTTGATCTGTAGGCAATACATGGTTAGTACCCATAGTGTAATCTCCTAAAGCTACAGGAGATTTTTCTCCCAAAAAAACAGATCCGGCATTTATTATGTTTTTTAATATATTTTTATTAAATTTTTCATGAATGTGGAGGTGCTCTGGGGCAATAAAATTTGAGATTTCAAATATTTCTTTTTGACTCTTAGCTAAAATTAAGTAACAGTTATTTTTAATAGATTGATCAACATTTTTTAATTTTGTCTCTTTCATTATTCTTTGAAGTTCATTTTTTACTTTAAGTAAAATGTTTTTATTTTTTGCTATAACATAGGTTTTTGCATTAGGGTCATGTTCGCCTTGCGCAAGAACATCATAAGCTATCCACGAGGGATTTGATTTATTATTTGCTATTACTAAAACCTCCGATGGTCCTGCTGGTAAATCTATTCCAATAAATCCAAATAATTGTTTTTTTGCTTCGGCCACATATTGGTTTCCTGGACCAAATACTTTATCAGCTTTTTTTATTAACTTAGTGCCAAAAGCAAACGCTGCAATTGCCTGAGCTCCACCAATATTGTAAACTTTATTTACACCGCATAGATAAGCAGCTGCTAAGGTTAGTTTTGATGTTTCGCCATTTTGAGAGGGGACACAAATCATTATGTTTGGAACTCTCGCTATTTTTGCAGGAATAGCTGTCATTAAAACAGTTGAGGGATAAGACGCTAGTCCACCAGGAATGTATAAGCCAACGTTTTCAATTGGATTCCATTGAATATAGAATTTTGAGTCGATTTGATCTCTAAAGGAATATGATAATTTTTTTTGTTTCGAGTGATAATAGTGAATTCTTTTATAAGCTAATTGGAGTGCTTTTTTACTATTATTTGATATGGAATTATATGCTTCCTTTAAAGTTTTTTGGCTTATTTCTAAATTATTTAAAGTGGCCTTTTTATTTTCGAACTTTTTGACATACTTTAATAATGCTTCATCTTTATTTTTTTTTATATCGTTAATGATATTTTTGACAGTACCACTGACTGCTGTATTTACATTTGAGGAAGAGTTGAGATTATCAAAAATCCATTTTTTACTAACGATCCTCATTATAAACCTTTTGTTAGTAGTTTTTTTATAAATTTTTTCTTTAAATCATATGCAAAATAACTACTTATGATAACAGTTGAGATATCATTATTAATTATTACGTTTTCATAAAGTTGGTTATCTTTTAGAGTCTTTCCGGATTGTACAAGATCTAAAATAAAATCAGCAATTTGGTATTTTACTGCAAGCTCTATGGAGCCGTTTAATTTTATTGTTTCAGTTTGTATATTTAAATCTCTAAAGTAGTTTTCAGAGATATTTTGAAATTTTGTTGCAACTTTGAATATTTTCTTCTCTGAAAAATTAATTTCTTTTTTATCTGATGCTATGGATATTCTGCACTTTCCTATATTAGTTTTTTTTAATAATACAATATTTTGTGAACTATTTTCTAGAATATCATCGTAACCAACAAATCCAATATCTGCTGCCCCTAACATAATATAAGATCTAATATCGGAGGGTTTTAACTTAATGACTTTTATCTCTTTGAAATTTGTATTGAAAGTTAATTTCCTTACACTCTCGTTAAAAAAAGGTTGCTCTATAACTACACCTCTGTCAGAGAGATATTTTACAACCTTTCCTTCCAGTCTTCCTTTGGGACAAGCAATAATTAAATTTTGATTGTTCATTTTTTTCTAGATATGTTTACGCCACATTTTTTTAATTTTAAATCAAAATCTTCATACCCTCTGTCTAAGTGGTAAATTCTATTAATTACAGTTGTACCTTTCGACATCATTGCAGCTATTATAAGAGAAAAACTAGCCCTTATATCAGTTGCCATCACTTCAGCGCCAAATAAATTCAAGGTTTTATTTATTGTCACTGTTTTTCCAATAATTGATAAATTGGCCCCAAATCTTCTAAGTTCTGGGATGTGAATGAATCTATTTTCAAATATATTTTCAATTACTTTAGATTTTTGGGCAGATTTAAGTTGCGAGGCTATGAGTTGGGCTTGTAAGTCTGTAGGGTATCCAGGAAATTCTCTAGTAGAAATTTTTTTTAAGGGTTTAAGTCTTTTGCAATTAAATTCGTAAGACGATTGAGATATCTTTTTTATTTTTAACCCCATGTCTTGATAAATTTTTAAAGGAAAAGTTAAGTCGTTTGGATTAAAGTTATTTAATCTAAGCCTTCCTTTCGTTGCCATAGTAGCTAAAATATAAGAACCTGCCTCAATCCTGTCAGGGATGACTTTATAATCTTCAAGGTTTAGTTCATCAACGCCCTTGATGGTAATTGTTCTATTTTTTACTTTTATATTTGCTCCACATTTGTTCAGAAAATTAATAAGATCAACTACTTCAGGCTCAATAGCACAATTTTTTAATTTACTAATACCATCTGCTAAAGTAGCTGCCATTAAGATATTTTGAGTAGCTCCAACACTAATTTTTGGAAATTTGTGATTGATTGAGTTAAGATTATTTTTTTTTCTTTCTGCTATTACATAGCCATTTTTAATCGAAATTTTAATGCCCATTTTCGTTAAAGCATCTAAGTGTAAATCAATAGCTCTGGTGCCAATTGAACAACCACCTGGAAGTGCTATTTTAAATTTTTTATATTTTGAAATAGCAGGTCCTAAAATAACAATAGAAGCTCTCATTTGACGTACGTATTCATAATCAGCAGATTTTTTTTTAATTGCGGAGCTCTTTACAACAAACGTATTTTTTTGAAAATCAACACGACATCCTAAATCTTTTAGAATTGAAACTAAAAATCTTGTATCTCTGAGATTAGGTATGTTGTTAATAAAGCAATTTCCCTCAGCTAACAAAGTCGATATCATGATGGGTAACGAGGCATTCTTGGAGCCAGAGATATTGATCTGTCCTTTTATGGTAGAAGGACCTTGTATGACAACAGTTTGCATAAATTTATTTTTTTAATTTTTTTCTTTTTTTTAAATTTTCTCTTAATTTCTGGGCTAATTTGTCTTTTTTTAGTTGTTCAACATTTTTTTTCTTAAGGTCTTGTTTCTTCATAAATTATAACCAAATAAATTATATGATGAATTTTGAAAAATACACTAATAGTTCAAAAAAAATAATTAATTCTGCACAAAATTTGGCAT
>CABZOW010000028.1 GCA_902527525.1 uncultured Alphaproteobacteria bacterium
TAAGTTTCCAATGCCAGATGGAGAGTTTAAAGACCGTTCACAAGAAATAATTGACGGTTACCATGAATTAGGCCTAGAGGGTTTAATCGTGATCGGCGGTGATGGAAGCATGTCAATTCTTACCGAAATAGCAAAACGTGGGAATTTAAATATTGTTGCAATACCAAAAACAATCGACAATGATGTTGGTGCAACAGAAAGTTCAATTGGATTTAATACAGCTGTAAACGTTGCTACTCAAGCGCTTGATAACCTTCAAACAACTGCTGCAAGTCACCAAAGAACAATGATTTTAGAGGTTATGGGAAGAGATGCAGGACATATTGCAATTAATGCAGGGATTGCTGGAGGAGCAGACGCTATTTTAATACCTGAAATTAAATACTCCATCAAAGGGATTGTAAACAAATTAACTGAAATGAAAAATAGAGGAATTGTTCACTCCTTAATTGTTGTAGCTGAGGCTGTTAAAACGGAGGAAGGTAAAAGCTATACTGTTGAATTCGCAGACGGACAAAAAAGACTTGGGGGTATAGGAAATTACTTATCTGAGGAGATTATGAAAATGACTGATATAGAGTGCAGAGTGACATCTCTTGGTCATGTGCAAAGGGGTGCTCCTCCAACCCCAAGAGATAGAATTCTTGCCAGTGCTTTTGGTGTGTACGCAGTTGATTTGATAGCACAAGGTAAAATGGGAAGGATGGTTGCTTGGAGAGATCGGAAGGTTGTTGATGTTCCAATTAGTGAGGGCATATCAACTTATAAAGTAGTTGATAGATCAGACCCACTTATTGAAACTGCTCTTGCTTTAGGAGTTTATGTCGGCGATATAAACTAAATGTTTGAAGCAATAGAAAAGATCTTAGACTTAAAAAAATTTAAAGAAGAAATTTTTAAAGGAAAAATTTTTGTTTTTCAAAAATCACAATTCACTCTCGATTTAGTTCAAGAAATTAAGACTGAGATTAGTTGTGAGTATGATGGAGAGCTAGAAAAAATTCATTACTTAGATGAATGTGAAACAATTAGTACAAAGCTTGTATCAAATCTTAAAAATTTAAAAAAATTTAAAGAACGATTTAAAAATTTTTTAATAGAAAGAGGTTTTTATAATAGCAATTCTTATTGGGACCAGTTTAGAATTAGAATTGCTCCTTCAGAAAATAGATTTAATTATCGAGAGGCTTCAAGAATTAGTTCACATCGAGATACATGGGGAACGAATATTCATCAACAAATTAATTGGTGGGGACCTATTAGCTCTGTAGACGAAACTAACACAATGATTTTTTATCCTGAATACTTTTCTAAACCTGTAAAAAATTCAACATCTACTTGGGATCTTAATACATACTTAGATCATAGAAAAAGAAATGATTTTTCTTATCCATCTGCCCCTCAAATGTTAGAGAAGCTACCTGAAGAGGTTAAAATTCTTCCGGTAACTATTCAGCCAGGGGAAATACTTTGTTTTTCTGGATGTCATCTTCATAGCTCATCCAAGCAAAAATCAGAAAAAACAAGGTTTAGCTTTGAAATTCGAACTATTTGTCAACAAGATTTGGATGATAAAATACAAGCTCCAAATACAGATTGTGAGCTAAAATGGCAATTTCCTAAAATTTTTAGGAGTATCAATGACAATTCGCCTTTGAAATTTACTAGATGAGGAAATATTTTTTTGCTAATTTGCTTTAGTGAAAAGAAAATATTCAATATTTAGTATCGCCAAAAATGCTTTTAAGGGTCATAAGGATTGGCCAAAAATGTGGCGAAGTCCAGAACCAAGAGAGTTTTATGATGTTATTATAATTGGTGGCGGTGGTCATGGTCTTGGTACTGCCTACTATCTAGCTAAAGAACATGGTTTAAAAAATATTGCTGTGATTGAAAAAGGTTGGCTTGGTGGAGGTAACACTGGAAGGAATACAACTATCATAAGATCAAATTATTTGTGGGATGACAGTGCTCACTTGTATGAGCATTCTCTTAAACTTTGGGAAAATTTATCAACAGAATTAAATTATAATGTAATGTTTAGTCAGCGAGGCGTAATGAACCTTGCTCACAATGAACACGATATAAAAGAAATTAAGAGAAGAGTAAGTGCAAATAATTTAAACGGCATAGACTCGCTTTGGCTCTCTAAAGAGGAAATTCAAAAAAAGGTTCCTATCATGAATACCGATAATCTTCGCTATCCTGTACTTGGTGCTTCTTATCAACCAAGAGGTGGAACTGCTCGACATGATGCTGTTGCTTGGGGATTTGCTATGCGTGCAGATGAAATGGGAGTAGATATAATTCAAAACTGCGAGGCGCATCAAATTAAAACTAAAAATGGAAAAATAGAGGGTGTAGAAACATCTAAAGGTTTTATTCGAGCTAATAAAGTTGGGGTAGTTGCATCAGGACATACAGGTGTTCTTGCTGAAACTGCTGGTATCAGATTGCCACTACAAAGCAAACCTCTACAAGCTTTAGTTTCAGAGCCAATTAAACCAATTATTGATACAGTTGTAATGTCATCAGCTGTTCATGCTTATGTAAGCCAATCAGACAAAGGTGAGCTTGTAATAGGCGCAGGAACAGATGGTTATAATTCCTTCACGCAACGTGGTGGTTTTGACATTATAGAGGAGACTGTCAGAGCTATGGTTGAGCTTTACCCCGTTTTTGGAAAAATGAAAATGTTACGTCAATGGGGAGGGATAGTGGATATTTGTCCTGATGCTAGTCCTATAATAAGTAAATGTGATGTTGAGGGATTATTTTTTAATTGTGGTTGGGGCACAGGAGGTTTTAAAGCGACTCCCGGAAGCGCTAATGTATTTGCGCATACAATTGCTAAAAATGAGGCCCATCAAATAAATAGTGCTTTTAATTTAGATAGATTTGCAAGCGGAAAACTAGTTGATGAGCACGGGGCTGCAGCAGTAGCCCATTAATTCATCATGCTCATTATCGACTGTCCGTACTGCGGTCCAAGAGACCAATCCGAATTTTCTAACGGTGGCGAAGCTCATGTGAAACGGCCCGATGGATCAGCTGAAATTGGAGATCGAGAGTGGGGTGAATATGTTTTTATCAGAGCAAATCCAAAAGGAATCTTTTATGAAAGATGGGTCCATTCTCATGGATGCCGAAAATGGTTTAATTGTGTAAGAGATACATCTACTGATGAAATTTTAAAAATATATAAAATTGATGAAGCAAGACCAAAACTAGATAGTTTTAAAAATAATGTAAAAACTCCATCAGGAGAGCCAAGCTTAGGTTCAGGTAATTTTACAGTTAAAAAATGAGTGAGCTAAATTTAACTGATAATAAGTTTATCCAGTTTCATCAAAAAATAGGATTTAAATTTGATGGTGTTAAATATTACGGTTACAAAGGTGACACTATAGCCTCAGCGTTACTAAGAAATAATATAAAGTTAATAGGAAGAAGTTTTAAATATCACAGACCTCGTGGTTTTTATACTTGCGGAATAGAAGAGCCGAATGCTTTAGTACAAATTATTAGTGAATATTCGGAACCGAACACAAGAGCTACCATAAAAAAGATTTATGAGGGTATGGAAATCGAAAGTCAAAATAGATGGCCTTCATTAGAGACAGATATTGGAAGTATAAACAATATATTTTCACCAGTTTTTCCAGCTGGTTTTTATTACAAAACGTTTATGGGTCCTCATAAAAATTTTTGGAAAAAAATTTATGAGCCTATCATTAGAAAAGCCGCGGGTCTCGGTAAACCCCCAAAAGAATTTAAAGCTGTTAGCACTCATCTTTATCATAATGTTGATATAACTATTGTTGGTGGAGGTTTGAATGGGCTTATAGCTGCAAAAAGTTTAATTGATACAAAGTTTAGTGCTCTTCTTATTGAATTTGATGATCAACTTGGTGGTATTTTGAATAACTCTAATAAAGTTCAAAGTGTAAATAATCAAACACCAATGGACTGGATTAGTAAAACTGTAAAAGAGATCGAAAACTCTAAAAATATAAAAATATTAAGAAATACTTTAGTGACAACTTACAATTATATTAATCATCTTATTGCTGTAGAAGATAAATTTGTTGGATCTCGACCTTTGAAAGATAAGGTTAATAGCACACTTCATAAAATTAGAACTGACCAAGTCATTTTAAGCAATGGTCATATAGAAAGATTTTTATCTTTTCAAAATAATGACCTACCAGGCATTATGTTGTGCTCATCATTTGAAAAATATATGTGTAGATATGGGGTGATGCCCTCAAAAGAAACTGTTATTTTTAGTAATAACTCTAACTCAGAAAGTCTTGTATTTAGCCTTATCAAAAAGGGCATTAAACCAAAAGCTTACATCGACTCACGCTCAGGTGAAAATATCGAACCAGACTTGTTTGATTTAATAAGAAAAAATGACATTCCTTTATATACTAATTCTCAAATCAAAGGAGCATACGGAAATAAAAAATTACAAAAAATATTAGTTGAAGATAGTTCAGGGGGAGTTAATGAAATTAAAACAGATTTTTTATGTTTATCTGGTGGCATCAACCCAGATGTTCACTTGTTTACACAGTCCAAAGGCTTATTAGATTGGGATGAAAAAGATTTAACCTACAAGCCCGCTCAAGCTTTTCAACCGACAATAACACTTGGATCAGCTTCTGGGCAATTTGACTTTAACGCTATTACTGATGAAATTAATGAAAAATTAGATATATTTGGCATTAAGCCTGTCCAAATTAACCTAAAACTAAACACAAGTCACAAATTCAAAATTGAAAAATTGTGGGAAGTTCTACCACAAAAACAAACAATTTGGTCAAAATCATTTATAGATTTACAAAATGATGTCACCACAAAAGATATAAGACAAGCTATCTCAGAGGGTTTTGATCGAATTGAACATCTCAAAAGATATACCACTAATAGCATGGGAACGGACCAAGGTAAAATAAGTAGTATAAATGCTTTGGGTATAGTTTCTGATTTACTCGATAAGAAAGTTAATGAAGTAGGAACAACAATTTACAGACCTCCCTATGCTCCTTTGAGTTTTGCTGCTATAGCAGGAAGAAATTCATATGAATATTACGACCCAGTGAGAAAATCACCAATTCATAATTGGCATATATCTAATGGTGCTGTTTTTGAGGATGTTGGTCAATGGAAAAGACCTTGGTATTTTCCAATAAATAAAAATGAAACTATGGACGAAGCCGTTCAACGAGAAAGTAAAAATGTAAGAGAAAATGCTGGAGTTTTAGATGGGAGCACTCTAGGAAAAATTGAGATTAAGGGTAAGGATGCATTAGCATTCATGAATTTAATATATACAAATAGTTTCTCCAAAATGAAACCTGGCACCTCAAGATATGCCCTTATGTTAGGAGAGGATGGTATGGTAAAAGATGATGGTATTATTTGTAAAATCTCAGATGAGCATTTTATAGCAACTACTACTACTGGAGGCGCAGCAACTGTTTTAGGATGTATGGAAGAGTATGCTCAAACTGAATGGCCCAACTTAAATGTCTATATGAATTCTATAACTGAGCAGTATGCTACATTTAATATCAGTGGTCCGAAAACAAGAAATATAATCGAGAAGGTTTTCCCAGAGGTTAATTTTAGTAATGAAGCTTTCCCATTCATGACATTTAAATTTCATGAATATGAAGACACTCCCATAAGAATACTAAGAGCTAGTTTTACTGGAGAAATGGGTTATGAGATATATGTGCCTTCAAATCAAGCTCTAAAAATATGGGAAAAAATAATAAATTTTGGAAAGGAGTTTGGTTTGAAGCCTTATGGTACTGAGACCATGCACCTTTTAAGAGCTGAAAAAGGATACATCATAGTTGGTCAAGATACAGACGGATCAATTACACCTCTTGATTTAGGTTTAGATTGGATGATAGGAAAATCAAAAAAAGATTTTTTAGGAAAACGATCTTTGACTCGTTCTGATACAGTTAGAAAAGACAGAAAGCAGCTCGTAGGAATTTTACCAACTAACAAGAATGAGAAGTTAGAAGAAGGTCAACAC
>CABZOW010000029.1 GCA_902527525.1 uncultured Alphaproteobacteria bacterium
TCAGGGTCAAAAGTGATAATAGTGGTGTAGAAACTCAAAATGTAAAAATGTCAGTGAACCCCCCAGATGAAAACGCAATCGAAGAAGCTGTAAAACTAAAAGAACAAGGTCTAGCTTTAGAAACTGTTGCAGTATCAATTGGTGATGAAAAATCTCAAGACGTTTTAAGAACTTCTATGGCAATGGGTATAGATAAATCAATTTTAGTAAAAACACAAAATACTTTAGAACCTTTAGCTGTTGCTAAAACACTTATGAAATTGATAGAAAAAGAAAAACCAGATTTAGTTCTCATGGGTAAACAAGCTATTGATGATGACTCTAATCAAACTGGCCAAATTCTATCTGCTTTACTAAATTGGCCACAAGGCTGCTTTATTTCAAATTTAAAAATTGAAGGCAATAAAGTTTCCATTTCAAGAGAAATAGATGAGGGTATTGAAAATTTAGAAACTAGTTTACCTGCTGTTCTCACTTGTGATTTAAGACTCAATACCCCACGTTTTGCTTCTTTACCAAACATAATGAAAGCTAAAAAAAAACCTTTAGATATTATTGATATTGACTCATTGGGAATAGATACAACACCAAGAATTAAAACTTTAAAAGTCATAGAACCTCCTAAAAGAAAAGCAGGAGTAATGGTCAGTGATGTAAAAGAACTAGTCAAAAAATTAAAGTATGAGGCAAAAGTTATTTAAATGGCGGTATTAGTAATAGCAGAGCATGATAATATAAGTTTAAAATCCTCAACTTTAAATACAATCACCGCTGCCAAAAAACTAAGTGATGATATTCACCTTATTATCTTGGGTAGTAATATTGACGAACTAACTAATAAGTCTAAAGACATAAACCTTCTCTCTAAAGTTATTAAGTGTGATAATGAAAAATTGAAAAATTTCTTACCAGAATTATCAACACCTTTAATTTCTAGTCTTGCTGAAAACTATTCACATATCCTTGCACCAGCTAGTACATTTGGGAAAAACCTTTTACCAAGAGTCTCTGCTCTATTAGATATAACTCAAATTAGTGATGTCATTGACATTGTTTCAAACGATACCTTTGTCAGACCCATATATGCAGGGAATGCTATTTCTCAAGTACAAACTAATCAAAAAACTAACTTATTAACCATTAGACCAACTTCTTTCGAAAAATCTGAAGACTCTGGTGGAAATGCATCTATTGAAGAAATTCCTTTTGTTGGTACTGACCTAAAAACCATTTTCATTAATAGAGAAGTTTCAAAAAGTGATAGACCAGAACTTGGCAATGCAAGAGTCGTTGTATCTGGTGGTAGAGGTTTAGAAAATTCGGATAATTTTAAATTATTATATGAATTAGCTGATAAATTAAATGCAGCTGTTGGAGCCTCAAGAGCAGCAGTTGACTCTGGTTACATAGGAAATGAATATCAAGTCGGACAAACAGGCAAAATGGTAGCCCCAGAACTCTATATAGCAATAGGTATATCTGGTGCAATTCAACATCTTGCAGGAATGAAAGAAAGTAAAGTAATTGTTGCTATAAATAAGGATTTAGAAGCACCTATTTTTAATGTTGCTGATTACGGACTGTCTTCGGACCTTTTTCAAGCAATACCAGAAATAATTAAAGAGTTAGATCTACTTAATCAGATAGAATCGTAATATTTAGTATATTATTTAATACAAATGTCAGAAATTGTAAGAGAAGAGTTAAGCTATGATGTGGTAATAGTTGGTGCTGGGCCAGCTGGTTTATCTACAGCTATAAAACTAAAACAGTTAAACACTGAACTCTCAGTTTGTATTTTAGAAAAATCCTCTGAGGTAGGGGCACATATCCTTAGCGGAAATGTTTTTGAAACAAAAGCATTGGATGAACTTATACCAAATTGGAAAGATTTGGACTCTCCAATTAAAACTGATGTTCGATCAGAGGAATTTTTATTTTATACAAATAATAAAAGTATAAAAATTCCAAATTTTTTACTCCCAAAAGCATTACAAAACCATGGTAACTACATAATTAGTTTATCGAACCTTTGTAAGTGGTTAGGAGAATTTGCTGAAAATTTAGGTGTAGAAATTTTTCCAGGATTTGCTGCGAGTAAATTAATTTATGATGAGTCCAATCAAGTCATAGGAGTTCGAACTGGTGACATGGGTTTGAACAAAGAAAATAATCCCAAAGATAATTTTGAGCCTGGAATTAATATTAAAGGCAGAGTAACAGTATTATCAGAAGGATGCAGAGGTCATCTCGGAAAAGAAGTTTTAAAAAAATTTAATTTAGATAAAAATAATAAATCACCACAACAATATGGTATCGGTTTTAAAGAAATTTGGGAAATTAGTCCAGAAAACCATAGTTTAGGTAAAGTCTCTCACAGTGTTGGCTGGCCTTTGAGTAATGATATTTACGGTGGGAGTTTTTGTTATCATGCTGAAAATAATCAAATTTATTTAGGTTATGTTATAGGTCTTGATTATAAAAATCCTTACCTATCTCCATATGATGAGTTTCAACAATTTAAAACACATCCTGATGTAAAAAAATTACTTCAAGGTGGGAAAAGAATTTCTTATGGAGCAAGAGCTCTAATCGAAGGTGGTTTACAAAGTCTACCTCAAATGCATATGCCTGGGGCACTTTTAATAGGCTGTGATGCAGGCACACTTAATATGCCTAAAATTAAAGGTTCTCACACTGCCATGAAGAGTGGAATTATAGCTGCAGAAGTAATTGAAAATCACATCTCTAAAAATGAGGATTTATCATCATATGAAGATAAATTTAAAAATTCTTGGGTCCATAAAGAATTACATCAAGCTCGCAATGTGAAACCAAGTTTCCAATGGGGTTTAATTCCTGCAATGATATTTACTGGCATTGATCAAAAATTATTTGGAGGTAAGCTTCCTTTTACTCTTCAACACAAACATGCAGATCACGAAACATTAATACCTGCCAAGGATGCAAAAAAAATAACATACCCTAAGTATGATGGAGTATTAACTTTTGATAAACCTAGTTCGGTTTATTTGTCTGGAACTAATCATGCAGATGACCAACCATGTCATTTACTTCTCAATGATAAAGATTTATCAACTACATATACAATTGAGGAGTATGATGAACCTGCTCAAAGGTACTGTCCAGCGGGTGTTTATGAAGTAGAGTTTGATGATGAACTTCAAAAAAAAGTTTTAAAAATTAATTCTCAAAATTGTATTCATTGTAAAACCTGCGATATAAAAGAACCATCACAGAATATAGAGTGGGTCACGCCTGAAGGTGGTGGTGGACCTATATACTCTGGAACTTAACCAAAATCGTATTCAAAATTTTGTGAAGTTGCATTAATGTTTATTAACTTTGCACCATGTTTGATATGAAAATGTGTAGCTATAGGTGTCAATGGTGAGAGAGTAATGAAACGATCAACATTGTTCATCTCATCTTTAACAAATTTCATTGTATTAAAAATTATCTCCTTGCCCGCGCCTCTTTTTCTTGACCAAACAGTGTAAGCAACAGCAATATGTCCATTTTTTTCATGGAAAGCATTTTTGCTCATTAAATCGAGCTCTTTCATAGTTTGAGGCACTTCATTACAAAAAGCCAAGCATATAAATCCCTCAACATTCTCATTAGATTTTAAACCATATATTTTTCTTCCATAAGACGTCCTAAATTCATTGTCTATTTCAGGTCTAATAGGATCTTCACTAGTATCAACAGAATCAAGTTCAACTAATTCCGCTTTAGATAACCATGCAAAAAAATTGCTTAATCTTGTTTTAATTTTTTCCATTTTATAACCAATTATGTTTCATAGATAAGACGTCCTCATCCCCATTAATAATAATGGTCTTCAAGCTCTCAATTTTCGGAAGAATACTTGAAATATAAATACTAGATGTTGCTAGTTTTGCATTCAAAAATTCTTGGTCAATTTCATTATTATCTTTTAATTCGATTGATTTATTAGCCGTTTTAATCATCATCCATCCACCAAAAATATATCCGAGCATCATCAAATAGTTAACTCCAGATACAGCTGGTCTTTTTTTATTATTTGAAACTGAAACAATATGTTCAACAACTTTTTCAGTAGAATTTAGAGAAGAACTCATTTTTTTTGATAATTCTTTAATCTTTGAGTTTTCAGAGTTTAATAACTCTTTTGTTTCATTTTTAATCTCATTAATTAATTCCAAAATACTTTTTCCATTATCTCTTAAAGTTTTTCGAAAAACTAAATCGTTTGCTTGTATAGCAGTTGTGCCTTCATAAATTGGAAGAATTCTTGCATCTCTGTAATGTTGTGCGATACCAGTTTCTTCTATAAAACCCATGCCACCGTGAATTTGTAAAGCATTAGAAGTTATTTCTATTGATCTCTCGGTAAGCCACCCTTTGATAATCGGTATCATTAAAGATGATTTAGTTTCCCAATATCCACTATTTGAAGATTTCGACATATCCAAAGAGAAAGCACCATAAATAGCTAGAGCCCTCATAGCTTCAATTTCTGATTTCATAGTAGAAGATAAACGAAGAACATCAGGATGATTAATAATAGGATCTCCTTTTTTTCCATCTATCGGAATACCTTGTACTCGGTCAAAAGCATACATCTTAGATTGTTGGTAAGCTCTCTCAGAAACAGCAAGTCCCTGAACACCAACAGAAAATCTTGCGTGGTTCATCATTTCAAACATAATGTTTAAACCTTGGTTTTCTTCACCAACTAAATAACCTATTGCCCCATCTTTCTCTCCAAACTGTAAGACAGCAGTTGGTGAGCCTTTTACGCCAAGTTTTTTTTCAATCGATAAACAAGTAACATCATTTTTATTACCTACTGTTCCATCATCATTGGGAATAAATTTTGGTACTAAGAAAACAGAGATACCTTTATTTCCTTCTGGAGCGTCATGAGTTCTAGCTAGAACCAAGTGAACTATATTTTCAGACAAATTATGCTCACCATAGGTAATATAAATTTTTTGACCAAAAATTTTATAGTGGCCATTTTCTTTAATAGCTTTAGTTTTAATAGTTGAAAGATCAGTACCTGACTGTGGTTCAGTCAAATTCATTGTTCCTGTCCAATGCCCAGATGCTAATTTTGGTATATAGAAATTTTGTTGATCTTTAGAGGCAGATTTTTGAAGGGCGTAAATGAGACCTTGAGTTAACAGATGACAAAGTGCAAATGACATATTCGAGCTATGCCAAATTTCATTAACTGCAGCAGATAAAGTGACGGGTATTTGTTGTCCACCAAATTTTTCTTTTGCCTCTAAGCCAAACCAACCACCATCTCTCAAACTCTCATAGGCTTCTTTATAACCTTTAGGAGTTACTACATTGCCATCATCTTGTCTCTTTGAGCCTTCATGATCCCCAGAAAGGTTACATGGATCTAAAACTTCAGTTGCAATTTTTCCAGCTTCTTCTAAAACTGCCTCAACTAAGTCATCTGAAAATTCTTTGTAATCATCAATTTCTGATAATTTTTTTAGATCAATTATATTTTTGATTACAAAATTTAAATCTTTTATAGGTGCTTCATACATTTTTAGAAATACACTCTACTCAGATTTCTCCCTAAAGAAATAAGTAT
>CABZOW010000030.1 GCA_902527525.1 uncultured Alphaproteobacteria bacterium
TTTATAATTTAAGAATTGAAAAATTTAGCTAATTAATCCAGATTTATCAACTAATTTCATACAATTGTAATTATCCAAAAACAATGCTATTTAATTATTATGGACACAAATAAACCTAAACCCGACTGTGGATGTTCTTGCTCATGCTGTTGCACTTGTGGCGACGGTTGTTGTCAGTAAATAATTTTTAACAGAACAACTATTGCTAAAATAAAACCAAATACAATATCTACATATTTACCTTTCTTCTTAAACATTAAGAAAAAAGAAAATAAAGCTAAACTAATTACTACTATGCTTGCTACGTTTGATACAAAAGGAGAGGGTTCCATATTTTAATCTTCCCATTGAAAGCGATCAAAAGATTTAAAAATTTCAAATATTCCTTTTTCCCATTGTTTTGAAACATATTGATAATCATCATCATTGATTTCAAGTGACTGTTGGTAAACAATCTTTGACATATTGTTTTTATAAACAACTAGATCGATTGGTGGTCCAACAGATAAATCTGCTTTCATTGTGCTATCCATACTTATTAAAGCACATCTGGCGGCATCACCAAGATAAGTATCAGACTTTACAACTCTATCTAGTATTGGTTTTCCGTATTTTATTTCTCCAATAACAAGGTAGGGTTTGAAATCGCTCGATTTAATAAAATTTCCTTGTGGGTAAACTAAGTAAAGATCAGAGTCTTGATCTTTAATATGTCCTCCTACAATGAATGTTGACCCTAACTCTAATGTTACCTGATTGATACCATCTGGAGAGGAGTGTCGGACTGTTAATCTACCAATATATTTCGCAATCTCATTAAGGTTATAGAGATTGTTCAAACTATTTCCATTTGTGGGATCTTCTAAATCTTTGTTAATTGAATTAAAAACAGCTTGAGAAGTTGCCAAATTACCAGATGTTAAAATAACAATATTCCTATCAACACTATTGTGGACATACATTTTGGAATATGAATTATAATTGTCTAGTCCCGCATTAGTTCTTCTGTCTGAGGCAAAAACCATTCCCTCGTTTACTTTAATGCCTACACAATAAGTCATAGGTTTAATTAAATAGCTAATTTTAAATAAATACAAACGAATATTTACATATTAGCAATCTAAACTATGCATAACCGGCAATTATCATTTACTGTATTCTGTTAATGTGTCTATTAACTGGAATGATTATGATTCTAAGAGTAGTTACGATGAGTATCTTACGTCTGATAGAAAGTTAAGAAAAGAGGCAAGAGTAATCTCAAAAATATTAAATGGTTATACAAGTAAAGATTTAGCAAGAATAGAACAAAATTGTCAAAGCACTATTAGCTCTAGAGGCATTAACTTTAAAGTTTATTCTGCAGATAAAAAAGCCGCGGAAGAAAAAAAATGGCCATTAGACATTATACCAAGAATAATATTAAGGTCACAATGGTTGAAAGTTAGAAAAGGGTTAATTCAAAGATGTAAGGCTTTGAATCTTTTTATTAACGATGTTTATAATGATAAAAAAATATTTAAAGACAAGGTATTACCTTACGAATTAGTTTTTGACTCAAAAAATTATTTAAAACAATGCGATGGATTCAAACCTAAAAGAAAAATTTGGTCTCATATCTCTGGAATAGATTTAATAAGAAATATAAAGGGGGAGTTTTTAGTTTTAGAGGATAATTTAAGAGTTCCCTCAGGCGTATCATATATGTTAGAGAACAGAATGGTAATGGGAGAAGTTTTCCCAGAACTGTTTACACGCTATAGAGTTTCTTCTATCAATCAGTATTGCAATAGATTATACCATTGTATGTTAGACGCTATACCTTACAAAAAGAATAATCCAACCATGGTTGTCTTAACCCCTGGAGTCTACAATTCTGCATATTTTGAACATTCTTTTCTAGCCCAGCAAATGGGAGTTGCATTGGTCGAAGGAAAGGATTTGTATGTAGAAGATGATAAAGTTTATGTGAAGACAGTTAAAGGGGGACTAAGAGTAGACTGCATATACAGAAGAATTGATGATACTTTTTTGGACCCTAAAACGTTTTATAAAGAGTCACTTTTGGGGGTTGCTGGCTTATACAAGTCCTATCGAAAAGGAAATGTGGGTCTAATCAATGCCCCAGGTAGTGGTGTTGCTGATGATAAAGTTATTTATACTTATGTTCCAAAAATAATTAAATATTATTTAGATGAAGAGCCTAAACTTAATCAAGTAGAAACATTTTTATGCAATAATAAAAAACAAAGGGATCATGTCATTGCTAATTTGTCAAAAATGATTGTAAAACCAGCTGATGGCTCTGGTGGCTATGGAATATTAGTTGGACCTAAAGCTACAAAATCAGAAAGGGATACATATGCTAGAAAGATCACCCACAGCCCAAGAAACTACATAGCTCAACCTTTGGAAATTTTATCAACTACTCCCACACTTCAAGGAAGTAGTATGGAGCCCAGACATCAAGATTTGAGACCATTTATATTATCTGGCAAGGAAACGTACGTGACTATGGGCGGTTTAACTCGGGTCGCTTTGAAAAAAGGTAGCACTATTGTAAATAGCTCACAGGGCGGTGGCTCAAAAGATACAATGGTTGTTGAGGACTAGTGGTTCGAAGTTTTACTTAGGTATTAATACTCTATTAGTTAAATGAATAATACCATTAGAAAACTTAATATCGGACTCAACAACTTCAGCACCATTCACATATAAAATCCCATTAATTTTTTTTATTTCTAAATCTAGACCATTAATTGATTTTGTGTTGATTGAATCTTCAACATTTTCAGTAGTGAATTCGCCTTCAACAAAATGAAAATTAATTAAACTTTGAAGTTGATCTTTATTTTTTTCTTTTAGATATCCATAGTAAGTCTTTGCACTTAAAGCAGCAAAGGCATCATCTAAAGGAGCAAATAATGTTAAATTTTCATAATCTAATAAATTATTTGAAAGTTCAGAAGCAATTACAAATTCATTTAATTTTTGCAATCTTTCATTCTTAGATATTGAGTCAATAATATTTCTTTCGCTAGCATGTAAAAATGAGAATATAAATATTAAAGATATTGAAAAAATTTTGGTCATAATGATTGTTTTACGATGATTGTTTCATTTAGATTTTTCACATCAAACAAATCCTCATCACCGTTGGTCCATTTAACCTTAAATTTAAATTCAATTTCATTTTCTCTTATCCCATAGTGAGCCACTGGCTCCATTTGACAAAGATAACCAGATCCAGCATCAATTGTTTTAGAGTGCTCTCTTTTATTTGTTATTAGTGTAACTGTTGCTCCTCTTGCAGGTGCACCGTGCATATTTAAAGGTCTTATCCTCAAATAAGACGTTTTTTCATCTGAATTAAATTTAAATAATGAAAGCGGTTGTAATCCTGACTCACCGTGCGAAATAAGTAGCTCAAGTAAACCGTCATTATCAATATCAGCAACCGCAGCACCAGTTCCAAGTCCTTTTGGCTCTAAAGCATTGTTTAGTTTAATTTCCTGAAACACACCATTTTCAACTATTTTGAATAATTTATTGGGTTCGCCAATATTATTTAAAAAAACTTCATCGTAACCATCATTATCAAAATCTGCAGATATAACAGTTCTTATTCTTGAGGGTTCATCAAAAGAGGGAACAGCTATATCTTTAAATTTGTATTCATCATAAACATAAGCTCTGTGATAACCACCCCAGTTACCGTTTAGTATATCCAGCCTACCTCTGTACAAGATATCAGATAATGCTGTGCCTCGGCCATTTTGATAAATATCTCTCACATTCATTTGACCTGCAACATCTAAAAATTTTCCTTCTTTATTAAAGTATAAAAAATTTGGACCTCTTTCATTGGCTGCAAAAATATCCATTTGATCAGAAAGTATGTGCCCCGCAACTACAGCTCTTCCACCTGTTATTTCATCTAACTTAAGACTTTCAGCTAAATCTACAACTCTGTTGTCTATATACTCGTAAAATCGAGTAGGGCCCCCATAGTTAGCAACATAAATTCCATAATTACCTTTTCCTTCTCTGTCAACACAGACAACCGATCTACCAGCAGTTAAGTTTAATTCATCTTGATTAATGTCTTTTTCAAACAAGTCCTCAATATTTTTATCTACAAATTTTAATAATCTATCAGAGTACATTTTTTGGCCACTGTATGTATCAGTGTTCAAAAAATATATTTCTTCTTGACCATCTTTATCGATATCACATGCAGCAACTCCTATAGTGGACCTGTTAAAGTCACTAAAAATATTTTCTTTAATTTTATTTTGAAGACTGTTACCGTCGTAACCTAGAGCAAGATTTTCATATCCAAAACCTGTAACTATAAACTCATCTGCGCCATCATTATCAAAATCAGTAACTGCAACACCGTAGCTCAGTCTTGGTTTTTGGTCAGGAAGGAGATTGCTTATATCTTCAAAAAAACTTTTTTCTGCAAATGATGACATAGAATAAAAAACGAAAAAAACAAAATATAAAAATTTAGCAAGTTTCATACATTTGTTACTTAAAATTCTATGATCTAGATTTCAATCACATGTGTATTTATGAAATATGCAACCTGCTCAGTTTTGTTTTAAATTAAACACATATCTCTCTTTAATTATCGTTCTATTACTTATGTCAATTTTTTCTAGCTCAGTACATGCTAATGAAAATACTATCAAAAATGAGGAATATTATTATGAAACATTAAGAGTTAATTGGGGAGATATGTTTCCAGATGGTAACAGAAATGCTGCGGGACCAAAGTTTTTTAAGTATCTAATTGACCAAGACCTCGATTTTCAAGATTTTGTGGAATTCAATAAGCGATATTGCCCAGTATCTGGTTCACTCATTCGACCAGGGTCTGTACCAGATTTTATCAGTATGCTTGAGGAGTCAACTAATAATAAAACTTGCGGGTATATGTATCGGTGTTGTTGGCCTTGTACTTGTGACTCAATGAAGTATGCAAAGGCTATGAATATTTCACATAAATTTAAAGGTGTTGAAGAGCAGTTTACTGTTATGACAATTGATAATCCCTGTGGTAAAGAGGAATTTCCTTTAGAAGTCAATCGAGATTATTTTTGCAACGGCGAAGAAATGAATATGGATCAAGTGTTTGCAGTTGATGGGAAAATGGTGATTGGTTTTTTGCACAACCCCACTAGTTGTAGTAATAATGATCTTTTAGCTATAAAAAGCCATCCTGTTGTCGGTGAACAATGTAATGTTAGAAATAATACAAACGAAGAGGAATTAATTTCTGGTATGGGTGATATTTTTATAAAATTATCTAAGTAATATTTATTTTATAATTTTATAATCAGCATAAATAATTGTATTTGCTTCTTGAACTCTATATTTTTTTAAAAGTTTAACTTTTTTATACTTTAGCCTTAATTCTTTTAATTCATTAGCTGCCTCTCTTCTATATTTTCTATTTTTCCACCACGAAGTGTTTCCAACTTCTAATGT
>CABZOW010000031.1 GCA_902527525.1 uncultured Alphaproteobacteria bacterium
TGTAAGTATTCCAATTTTTTTCATTTAGAATTTATCTGAGTCCCATAACCATGCTGCACCCCGCACTCCACTTGAGTCACCATGTGTGTTTCTTAAAATCTTATTTCTTATTTTATCACTAAAAGTATATTTAGGAAGAATTTTTGGAATATTTTTATATATTCTTCCAATATTTGACATACCCCCACCCAAGATAATTACATCAGGGTCGACTATGCCAATCATAATTGCAATTAACCTAGCAAAGCGATCTTCATAAAGATCAAATTCTTTTTTTGCTCTCTCATCCCCATTTGCCTCTAGAGCAACTATTTCTCTAGTTCTAAAATTAGTCCCATACTTTAAATTAAACAATTTGGTAAAACCTACTCCTGATATAAATTGCTCAGCACATAGAGGTCTATGGCAATTTCCAACCTCACATTTTAATCCCAATTCTTGTTCTTCTTCACTAGGGTATGGTAGGGGTTGGTGCCCCCAATCACCAGCAACTTGATTAACACCTTCAATTACTTGGTTTTTATAAACAAAAGACCCACCAAAGCCAGAACCTATAATAACTCCCCATACGCTATCATATCCTTGGCCAGATCCATCTATTGACTCTGATAAAGCAAAACAATTAGCATCATTCATTAATCTGATATCCCTTCCTAAGGAATTTTCTAAGTCATGTTTAAAAGGTTTGTCATTTAACCAAATAGAGTTAGCATTTTTTATTAAACCAGTCTCCTTAGATGAGGAGCCTGGAATGCCTACCCCAACAGTATTAATAGTTCCGGTGTGTTTATCAAATTCTTCAACAAGAGAACTTACAGTTTGAATACCACTTTTATAATTTTTTTCGTAAGTTGACCTTTTTCTTAGAATCTCATTACCCTCATTATCCATGAGAATGCCCTCGATTTTAGTACCACCATAATCAATACCAACTTTAAAATTTTTTGACATTACTTTTGCGAACTATTATATGAATATAAAAACATAATACACATATATATTAATTCAATGATATAACATAACTACTTAGAGTAAGTCTTATATGAAAAAAAAAGTTATTAATTGGGGTATTATCAGAAAAAATTGGATGGGAACATCTTATTCCAGCTATCATAAAATCCAAAAATAGTAATTTATTAGCCATTGCTAGTAGAAGTAAAAGTAAAGCAACACAACTTCAAAAAAAATTTAATATTACTAAAAGTTATGGTTCATATGATGAGCTTTATATGGATCACGATATTGATATTGTCTATAATCCTTTACCAAATCATTTACATATCAAAACAAGTTTAAAGGCTTGTGCTCATGGCAAACACATACTTTTAGAAAAGCCAATATCATTAAAAGCAAAGGACATTAATCCACTAATAAAACAAGCAGCAAAACATAAAATTATAATCAAAGAAGCATTTATGGTGAGACATCACCCTCAATGGCAATGGATAAAAAAATACATCAAATCTGGAAGTATTGGAAAAATATCAAATATATCCTCAGTCTTTTCTTATTTTAATAAAGACCCAAATAATATTAGAAATATCCAAAAATATGGTGGTGGTGCGGTGTATGATATTGGATGTTATCCAACTGTAATTTCGAGATACTTACTGGACAAAGAACCAAAAAGAGTTGTTGCTACAGCAATTAAAGATAAAAATTTTAAGACAGATATTTTATCAACTACTCTATTAGATTTTGGCGGTGTATTCTCATCTTATACTGTTGCCACCCAAAGCACTAATTCTCAAAAGGTCATTATTTTAGGAACAAAAAAAACGATAGTAGTTGAAAATCCTTTCAATGCGATAAAGAGCAAACCTACAACAGTTGTCATTTATAATGGCCGGTCGATTTATAGAAAAGATAATACAATAAAAGTATTTAAGCCATCTGATCAATATGAGCACCAAGTTACTGCATTTTCTGATCATCTTTTAAAAAAAACAAAAGTTGATTATGATTTAAAAGACGCAAAAAAAAATATGAAAGTGTTAGATGCTACTTTTAAATCGATAAAAAGAAGTAAGTGGATTAAAGTTTAATTCTATTTACTATTAAATCAGCTACTTTTTTACCAAAAGTTTCATGAGTTTTTTTAGACCAGTGTATCGGATCTAAGTTTGAAGATTTAATATATTGATTACTATCAATTAAATAAATTTTTTCTTCATCAGTAACATGTTTTATGGAGTTAAATAATTTTTTAGACTTATCAAAAGCTCCCTCCCATTCAATATAGTTTGACCATTGTAAATCATTAGATAGTTTTCCAAGAACTGGAGGACAAATTACTACTATTTCTGATAAATTTTGATCATGCCAGGTTCCTTTTCCCGAAAATGTATGTTTGGCAATATTAATAAGTTCTTTGATTCCTTTAGCTACTTCATCAGAGGACCTGTTAAATCTTTTTTTTAAATCGTTAGTTCCAAGCATAATTATTATTAAATTAAGAGGTGAGTGAGATAATAAACAAGATTTAAAAACAGAAGCTCCATTTAGATGGGATCCATCTTGCATATCGTTAACATTAGTCGTTCTACCGGGCAGGGAGTCTTCTTTTATAAAACAATTTAAACGAGTATTTGCTAAATGGTTAGATAATTCAACAGGCCATCTTTTATCATATCTTTTACCCTCATCTTCATCTGTATATCCCCAACTATTGGAGTCACCAAAAACTAAAATATTAATCAATAGGAGCTAGATGGAGCCCAGATATTAATATCTCCATCTTTTGCCTTTTGATTAATTTTTTTTATTTCTTCTTTACCAAATTTCAAATTATCAAGAGAAGCAAGACAATCTCTTAGCTGTTTAACAGTCCTGGCACCAATTAAGGCTGAGGTGATGGCTTTGTTATTTAACACCCAAGCTAAGGCCATCTGAGATAAGTTCTGGCCTCTTTTTTTTGCTAGTTTGTTTAAATCATTAATAATCTTTGTATTTTTTTTTGTAATTAGTTTTCTACTAAATGAGCTATTTTCACTTACTCTAGTACCCTTAGGCAGTCCGTTTAAGTATTTATTTGATAAAAAGCCCTGCGCTAAAGGGGAGAAAGCGATACATCCTACTCCGTTTTTCAAAAGAGTTTTAGTAAGTCCTTTTTCAATCCAACGATTAATTAAAGAATAAGAAGGTTGATGGATAAATAATTTAATCCCTCTTTGTTTAAGAATTTTCATCATTACATTAGTTTTTTTTTCTGAGTAAGAGGAAATTCCAATATAAAGAGCTTTACCAGAACGATATATACTTTCGAGAGCATCAGCCGTTTCCTCTAAAGGTGTATTCGGATCAAAACGATGAGAGTAAAATATATCAACATAATCTAAGTTCATTCTTTTTAAACTTTGATCACAACTAGCAATGACATGTTTCTTTGACCCCCATTCCCCATAAGGACCATCCCACATATCATAACCAGCCTTAGATGAAATAATCATCTCATCTCTATATTTTCCTAAATCACTTTTCATAACTTTGCCAAAATTAGTTTCGGCACTGCCATAAGGTGGTCCATAATTATTTGCTAAATCAAAATGAGTGATTCCAGAGTCAAAAGACTCAAATAATATCTTTTTAGACTCTGAGGACATACCATTACCTCCAAAGTTATGCCACAGACCAATAGAAATTAATGGAAGCTTTAAACCACTTTGTCCACAATTTCTATATTGCATTTTAGTATATCTTTTTGCATTAGCTAAATAAATCATTGCACAGTCTCCTCTATTTCTTTTTTCATTGGCATGGAATTTGCAGCACCTTCTCTTGTCACAGAAATTCCTGCAACTAAATTAGCAAACTCTATCGACTGTTTGTAGGTTTTATTTTGAGACAGAGCAACACTCAAAGCGCCATTAAAGGCATCTCCAGCTCCAGTTGTATCGACAACAGGTTTATTTAAATGGGATGCAGGCATTAAAA
>CABZOW010000032.1 GCA_902527525.1 uncultured Alphaproteobacteria bacterium
TTTATTGTAAAACTATTTGTTCTTGCCATTTATTTCTTTATAAAGAAGTAAAATCATTTGATTTGTTATCATAATGGAAAAATCTAAAAAAATACTAGTCAATATATTTCAAGAAACTACTAAAATTTTTTGGATTTTATTCAAAGTTATACTTCCGGTCGTCATAGTTATCAGAGCTCTTGAGCTTATTGGTGCAATAACTTTTTTAGCAAATTTTCTTGAACCATTAACAAGTTTTATTGGAATTGATGGTTCACTTGGCTTAGTTTGGATGGCTGCAATATTGGTAAATATATATGCAGGATTAGCTGCTTTTGCATCACTTCAAGCTATTTTTGATTATTCTGTAGCTGAGACTACAATTTTAGGTTTAATAATATTGATAGCTCACAGTCTGCCAATTGAGGTAGCTATTGCAAAAAAATCAAGAATTTCTTGGATATTCAATTTAAGCTTTAGATTTTTAAATGCAATTGTAGCAGGCAAAATATTGAACTTAATATTTACCAAATATGAATTATTTAATGAGCCTAATCAGTCAGTATTACAAGTTTCAAATGAATTAGTTTCTAACTTTGAATGGGCAATTCTACAAATTCAAAATTTCTTTATAATTTTTTTAATAATATTTTTCATTATATCAACAATTAATGTCCTAAAGACCTTAGGTGTTTGGTCATTTATAATTCATATAATGAAAATACCTTTGTCCTATTTAGGCATGTCTGAGAAAGTAGCTAATATAATCTTAATTGGTTTAACTCTAGGAATATCGTTTGGTGGGGGTTTTTTAATTGAGGAGTCCAAGAAAAATAATATCTCAAAGAAAGATATTTTATTATCTCTATCTTTCCTGAGTCTTTGCCATAGCATAATTGAAGATACAATATTAATTTTACTATTAGGTAGCCATATTTCTGGCATTTTATTTTTTAGATTTATTTATACTGTAATTATAATTTTATTAATGAAAATATTGTTAGAAACAAAAATGCAAAAGTTTATACTAAGTAAACTTACAGATGGATAACTACATTCAATTTCCACGTTACTCAATTTATTTAATTCCTAATTTATTATTTATTGATCAAGTAAATGATTTACTTTTGAAAAATAATATTAAATTTGATAGCCAAAAATTATCAAAATATGGTTTACATTATACAGTAAAAGCTCCTTTTTATTTAAGCCATCTTTATAGTGAGGAAAATCTAATAAAATCTTTTCAAGACTATTTTCGTTTTTTGATAATTGGGAGGACAAATATCAATATTTAATTGATTTAGGGAAAAAACTCCCTGCTCTAGATGATAGCTATAAAACTGAGGAGTTTCGTGTACAAGGATGTACATCGAATTTATGGATGGTTCCTGAATTTATTGATGGTAAGATTAATCTTAAAGGCTCAAGTGACTCTGTAATTGTAAGAGGTTTATTTTATTTAGTCTATTATGCATACAATGAGGAAACTCCTGAGACTATAATAAATAATCCGTTATCTTTTTTTGAAGAAATTGGCCTCTCCAATCATTTAGGACAATCAAGGTCAAATGGTCTTAATTCACTTAGAAAAAAAATAACATCTATAGCGACAGAATTATCAAATAAATAAATTTTATTGATTATAAACTATGTTAGTTTCTCCTTATGAGTTTGATTAAGTTACTAGTTTCAATTTCATTTTTATTATTTTCTAATAATCTATATTCCAAGGAGGATGTTATTAATTTACAACTAAAAGACGGTATCGTCAAAATCAAGACCTTCGAAGATAAGGCACCCAAGCATGTTAAACAAATTACTGATCTAGTTGCTAAAGGTAGTTACGATGGTGTAGTTTTTCATAGAGTTATTGATGGATTTATGGCTCAAACAGGAGATGTCCAATTCGGTAACTCTGAGTCTGACAACTTTGATTTAAGAAGAGCTGGTACAGGGGGTTCTGGTAAAAATATTGAAGCTGAATTTAATGATTTACCTCACAAAAGAGGTACGCTAAGTATGGCGCGATCACAAGATCCTAATAGTGCTGACAGTCAATTTTTTATATGTTTTGGAGACACACCACACTTAGATGGGCAATATACTGTTTGGGGTGAGGTAATCGAAGGTATGGAATATGTTGATGCAATAAAAATGGGTGATCCAGTAAAAAATGGTTTAGTGGACGATCCTGATAAAATTATCAAAATGTGGATTGAGTAAAACTTAGTTTTGAGTAATTTTTAATTCAATTCTTCGATTTTCTTTTAGGTCCTCTTTTGTATCGCCTAAATTAATAGGTTGATATTCACCGTATCCGTTTGCTGAAAGTTTATTAGCAGGTATACCTTGTTGAATAAGAAATTTAACTACCTCCAGCGCTCTAGCATGTGAAAGCTCCCAGTTAGAAGGGAATTGAGAGGTTGAAATTGGTACTTTATCTGTATGGCCATCTATTTGTATTATCCAATTTAAATCAGATGGAATTGACTCAGTAACTTCAATAATTGTTTTGGTAATAAGAGACAAAGCTATCCTTCCCTCATCTTGAAAATTTGCACTTCCAGAGTCAAATAATATTTCTGACTGAAAAATAAATCTATCTCCCTTGATCTTAACATCTTCTCTATCGTCTAAGGCTTCAGATAATTTTCCAAAAAATTCTGATTTGTACTTTTGCAGCTTGAATAGCTCACTTGTAAGTACTCTATTTAACCTATCTCCTAATTCCCCAAGTTCCATTTCGTTTTGTGCTATTTCAGCTTCTTTTGACTCTAATAAATTATTTAAAAGGTTAATTTCATTACTGAGTATTTCAATATCTAAGGCTAAATTAGATATTAAATTTAAAGCCTCAGCTAAATCAGTTGATTGTATTAATGTTTTTTCCTCTAATGAAGATATTTTGGTTTGTAATTCTTGATTAATATTTTCAGATGAACTTAAAGACTCAAGTAGATTTTCTATTCTACTTTGAGATGCTCCAATTTGTCCAACTAGCTCACTATTTTCTCCACCAAGTTTAATTAAATCAGCCTTTAACTGTTTTTGTTGCTCATTTAAATCAGACAGGTTTTGTTGAAGAGTTTCTCTATCAGATAATGATAAGGATAGTTCTTCAGTAATTTTAGCAATAATTGTATTTAATTTATCTATATCAAGTGACTGATCTTGAATTATAGTATCTTGTGCAAGAATTTGAGATTGTTTAGAGGAAATTTCTTCATCAAGTTTTTCAATTAAATTTTGTCTATCAAGTAATTCAATCTCTTTATCTGTTAGAGTTACATCTTGTTCAACTATAGTCTCATCTTGGATGTCAATAGTTTTTTCTAAACTTTGAATTTGCTGGTTTTTTCCTACAACTAAGTCACCCAGAT
>CABZOW010000033.1 GCA_902527525.1 uncultured Alphaproteobacteria bacterium
CAGTTTTAGTTCCAATGGTCATTCTTACAAAGTTATTTAAACCGTATGAGGATAAAGATCTCACTGTAATTTTATTTATGTGTAAAAAGTCCACAAATTGTTGGGTTATTATTGAATTTTTAAACTTTAAAAGAATAAAATTAGCCTTAGTGTCAATTGTTTCAAAAGATTTGTTATTTAGCTGCTTACAGGTTAAAGTTTTGTTAACAGAATTATTCTTAATTGACTTATTAATCCACTTTTTATTTTTTAAAGACTCTTGAGCAGCGATACAAGAGAGTCTTGATACATTAAATGGCTTTTTGTATTGATATAATTGAGAGATAATTTTTGAGTTAGCGTAGCCCCAACCTATTCTTAAGCCTCCAAGTGCAAAGATTTTTGAAAAAGATCTTGTTATTATTAAATTTGAGTAATTTTTCACCAATTTCATCCCATCCTCATATTTGTGATCTTTAATGTATTCACAATATGCTGCATCTAATACTACTAGAGTTGTTTTCTTGATTTTATTTAAAAATCGAATTAATTCATTCTTGTAGAAAATAGAACCAGTAGGGTTATTAGGGTTAGCTAAAAAAATAATTTTTGTTTTTTGACTTATTATTTTGTTAAGACTTTCTAATTTAAACTGAAATTCTTTATCATCAAATGTTTTGACTTTGCATTTAAAATTCTTTGCATAAATTGAATACATAGCAAAAGCATACTTAGTAAAGATAATCTCATCATTTGGTCTAGAAAAAGCTGCATATATCATTTGCAGTACTTCATCTGAACCAGCACCTAATATAATTTGTTTGCTATTTATCTTGTAAGATTTAGCAATTTGATTTCGTAAGCTTTCCCCGTCAAGTTCTGGATAAATATTAGAGAATTTAATATTTTGTTTTATTAATGATTTAACAGACTTTGCTGGACCATAATTGTTTTCGTTTGATGAAAGCCTTATATAGCCTTTAAATACCTCAGCTCCACCTTTATATGCATTTTTTGGTTGGTTGTTTTTCATTATTTTTTGTTAATAAATAAACTATATAAAGAAAATATCATCATTTTATATTGAAAATTATTTAGAAAAGCCTTAAATTCCACTTTCACCGATTTGATAGCAGCTTGCGGGTGTAAAACAGCTAAAGCGTATCACCGCAGTTATCAGTCGAACAAGGTTGAAAATGAGAGAAATAACTGCAAATACTGACTATCCAGGATACTTGCTAAAGTGCAACGAAGACCTATTACTAGACTCTGGAAAAAAAATTAAAGACTTTCAAATCGCATTCCAAACATACGGTAACCTTAACAACCAAAAAGATAATGCAATTTTGGTTTGTCATGCATTAACTGGTGACCAATTTCCAGCAGAGGAAAATCCTATTACTAAAAAGAAAGGTTGGTGGGAATTAATGATTGGTCCTAATAAACCTATAGACACAAATAAATATTTTGTTATTTGTACAAATGTTCTTGGTGGATGTGTGGGAACTACAGGTCCCAATGATATAAATCCTGAAACCTCAAAGATATATGGCTTAGATTTTCCAACCATAACTATTCGAGACATGGTGAAGGCACAAAAAATTCTTATTGACGAACTTGGGATATATAAATTACTTTCTGTAGCTGGTGGATCAATGGGTGCGATGCAAGTACTTCAGTGGGCTGCTACTTATCCTGAGAGTGTTAGGTCGATTATGAGCATTGCGGGTTCCTTAAAACACTCTGCACAAAATATAGCTTTCGACGAGGCTGGCAGACAATCAATTATGTTAGATCCAAATTGGCAAAATGGAAAATATTTAGAGGGCAATGAAAAACCTGAAAATGGTCTTTCAGTTGCCAGAATGATTGCTCATATTACTTATTTATCTGAAAAAGCTTTTCAAAATAAATTTGGTAGAAACTTACAAGAAAAAAATGATTTATCTTTTGGCTTCGGAATAGACTTTCAGGTTGAAAGTTATCTTCGTTACCAAGGTAGGTCTTTTGTAGATCGATTTGATGCCAACAGCTACTTGTATATGACAAGAGCTATGGATTATTTTGACATAAAAAATGAAATAATTGAAAATAAAAAAACTATTATTAATAATTCAATTAGATTTCTAGTTTTATCATTTACAAGTGATTGGTTATTTCCAACAAAAGAATCAAGAGAAATCGTATCTCTATTAAATTCAATTGGATCCAACGTTAGTTTTGCTGAGGTTGTCTCTGATAGAGGCCATGATAGCTTTTTACTTGATGAACCTCAATTTTTCAAAGTTGCAAAGGGTTTTTTAAAGGGAATAAAATGAGAAAAGACTACGAAATTATTTTAAAATTAATTCCTGAAAACTCTAAAGTATTAGATATTGGTTGCTCTGATGGAGAATTAATTTCTTATCTTGAAAATAAAGGGATTAGCGCTCAAGGAGTTGAATTGAATCAGGAAAAAGTAATCAAATGTCTAGAAAAAGGACTAGATGTTATACATGGAGATATAAATTTAATAGTGGAAGATTTTCCATTTAATCAGTTCGATTACTGTCTTTTAACTCAAACAATTCAGGCAGTTCAAAAACCAGACAAATTATTGAATACTCTTAAAAAAGTAAGTAAGAATATTATTGTTAGCTTTAATAATTCTGCACGGTTAAGCAAAATTTCAAATTTTTTATTATCAGGAAGCTTTGACTCTCTTCTAAAGAAAGCAGACAGTGATCATTGGTATAATACTGATTATATTCACCCGTGTAGTATAAAAGATTTTAAAAAGTTAGCAGTAAATTTAGACCTTAAAATAATTTCAACTTTTGATGTTATTAGTCAAAGAAAATTTGAAAATGGCAAAATACCTTCAAACCTATTTTGTAAAGAAGTTTTGTTCCATATTACATATGAATAGTAAAAGAAATATAATTTTTGTTTATAACGCTAAAGGTGGGAAGTGGAATTATATTCTGGATACAGTTCATAAATATGCATCTCCGAGCACTTATGAGTGTAATTTATGTAAAATTACTCATGATTTAAAGATGAAAGAGGCTTGGAAAAGATTTATTGAAAGTTCTCCACATGATTTTAAATTTTTACATTTAGAAGAGTTAGAAGAATATAATCTGTTAAATTATAAAAATGACTTACCTATTTGCGTTGAAGAAAATAGTG
>CABZOW010000034.1 GCA_902527525.1 uncultured Alphaproteobacteria bacterium
GAATGTAGGATTTTTAATGACATATAATTAATTTTTCAAAAAAAATATGCAAGCAATAAATTAAATAGGCGGCGTCCTACTCTCCCAAGCCTTAAGACTAAGTACCATCGGCGCTGGAGGCCTTCACGACCGAGTTCGAAATGGGATCGGGTTTTTTCACTCCGCTATGACCGCCACAAACTTTTTATAACATATAGTTAAAACTTTTCGCTGTGTATTATAATTCAAGCATTGGATTATTAGTACTAGTTAGCTTCATGTGTTACCACACTTCCACACCTAGCCTATCAACGTGGTAGTCTTCCACGATCCTATAACGAAGCCTAGTTTTGAGGTTGGCTTCCCGCTTAGATGCTTTCAGCGGTTATCCATTCCGTACATAGCTACCCTACGATGCAGCTGGCGCTACAATAGGTACACCAGAGGTACGTCCACCCCGGTCCTCTCGTACTAAGGGCAGATCCTCTCAAGCTTCCACAACCATGGCAGATAGGGACCGAACTGTCTCACGACGTTCTAAACCCAGCTCGCGTACCGCTTTAATTGGCGAACAGCCAAACCCTTGGGACCTGCTTCAGCCCCAGGATGCGATGAGCCGACATCGAGGTGCCAAACCTCCCCGTCGATATGGACTCTTGGGAGAGATCAGCCTGTTATCCCCGGCGTACCTTTTATCCGTTGAGCGATGGCCCTTCCACGAAGTGCCACCGGATCACTATGACCGACTTTCGTCTCTGCTCGACTTGTGGGTCTCGCAGTCAGGCAGGCTTATGCCATTGCACTCGACGAACGGTTTCCAAGCGTTCTGAGCCTACCATCGCGCGCCTCCGTTACTCTTTGGGAGGCGACCGCCCCAGTCAAACTGCCCACCATGCATGGTCCCAACACCGGATAACGGTGTATGGTTAGGCATCAAGGAACAGAAGAGTGGTATTTCACTAGTGACTCCAGAATGGCTAGCGCCACTCCTTCAAAGTCTCCCACCTATGCTACACATCTGTTCCCTAATACCAATACAAAGCTGCAGTAAAGGTGCACGGGGTCTTTCCGTCTAACCACGGTTACTCGGCATCTTAACCGAGAATTCAATTTCACTGAGTCTATGTTGGAGACAGTGGGGAAATCGTTACGCCATTCGTGCAGGTCGGAACTTACCCGACAAGGAATTTCGCTACCTTAGGACCGTTATAGTTACGGCCGCCGTTCACCGGGGCTTCAATTCAGGGCTTGCACCCCTCCTATTAACCTTCCGGCACCGGGCAGGCGTCACACCATATACGTCGTCTTTCGACTTTGCATAGTGCTATGTTTTTAGTAAACAGTCGCTACCCCCTCTTCTGTGCCACCTCCTACTGGTTGCCCAATAGCAGGTCACTTTTATCCCGAAGTTACAAGTGTAATTTGCCGAGTTCCTTCAACATAGTTCTCTCAAGCGCCTTGGTATTCTCTACCCTCCTACCTGTGTCGGTTTTGGTACGGTCTAATGCTGGAGCTATTTCCAGGGACAAATTCACTGCGAGTTCAATCCAGTAAGAACTCACAATTTACTTCATCCGTCACTACCAGCTGGTGCAGGAATATTAACCTGCTTCCCATCGACTACGGCTTTCGCCCTCGCCTTAGGGGCCGACTAACCCTGCGCAGATTAGCTTTACGCAGGAAACCTTAGGATTTCGGCGGAAATGTCTTTCACATTTCTTATCGTTACTCATGTCAGCATTCGCACTTCTGATACCTCCAGCAATGCTTACGCATCACCTTTACAGGCTTACAGAACGCTCCGCTACCCAATTACTAAAAGTAATTGTCAAAGCTTCGGTAAATGATTTGAGCCCCGTTACATTTTCGGTGCAGGATCTCTTAATTAGACCAGTGAGCTGTTACGCTTTCTTTAAAGGATGGCTGCTTCTAAGCCAACCTCCTGGCTGTCTTGGAGTTCCCACTCCCTTTCACACTTAATCATTATTTGGGGACCTTAGCTGTTGATCTGGGCTGTTTCCCTCTCGTCCAAGGACCTTAGCACCCATGGACTGTCTGCCGTGCAGACTTACTGGTATTCGGAGTTTGATTAGGTTTGGTAGGAATTGCTTCCCCCTAGCCCATTCAGTGCTCTACCCCCAATAAGATTCACACGACGCACTACCTAAATAGTTTTCGCGGAGAACTAGCTATTTCCGAGTTTGGTTGGCCTTTCACCCCTAATCACAAGTCATCCCGTAGCTTTTCAACGCTAGTGGGTTCGGTCCTCCGGTGAATTTTACTTCACTTTCAACCTGCTCATGACTAGATCACCCGGTTTCGAGTCTAATCCCATTAACTAAATCGCCCTATTCAGACTCGCTTTCGCTTCGCCTACACCTATATGGCTTAAGCTTGCTAATGAGATTAAGTCGCTGACCCATTATACAAAAGGTACGCTGTCACCTCATAAAGAGGCTCCAACTGCTTGTAAGCATCCGGTTTCAGGGTCTATTTCACTCCCCTGCTAGGGGTTCTTTTCGCCTTTCCCTCACGGTACTGGTTCACTATCGGTCATAAAGTAGTATTTAGGCTTAGGAAGTGGTCTTCCTATATTCAGACAGGATTTCACGTGTCCCGCCCTACTCATGTCTATTTTTTACTATCTACCCATACGAGGCTATCACTCACTATGGCCTGCCTTTCCATACAGTTCTGGTTTAGTAAAAAGTAGCACTGGCCTGATCCGCTTTCGCTCGCCACTACTAACGGAATATCTTTTCCTCTAGGTACTTAGATGTTTCAGTTCCCTAGGTTCGCCCTTATAAGCTATGAATTCACTTATAAGTTATTGGGTTTCCCCATTCGGAGATCTCGGATTAAGCTTATTGACAGCAAGTCCGAGCTTATCGCAGTCTGTCACGTCCTTCGTCGCCTCTTTATGCCAAGGCATCCACCAAATGCTCTTACGCGCTTGAATTATTAACACACAGTGAAAAGTTTGTTGTTAATAACTTTTTGTAGTTATTTGTTGTTATATTAGTTGTTTAATTGACGAACAACTCGTGCAAGTTATTCGTC
>CABZOW010000035.1 GCA_902527525.1 uncultured Alphaproteobacteria bacterium
CAATTTTTAAAAAACTTAATGATATTGATCTTCAGCAGACTATTGTTACTGATGTAGGATCAACAAAGGTAAATATTGAAAAAATATATTTACAAAAAAAATATCAGTTTAATTTTATTCCATCACATCCAATAGCGGGTATAGAAAAAGCTGGTTTAGAAAATGGATTTGATGGATTATTTACTAATAGATACAATATTATTTGCCCGATAAAAAAATCTTCAAAAACACATATGAATAAAGTTATTAAGTTTTGGAGATCGTTAAATATGAAAACTGAAATAATGTCTGCAAAAGAACATGACAAAGTGCTTAGTATAACTTCACATTTGCCACATTTAATCTCCTATTCATTGGTTTTGACTGCTATGAAAAAAGAAACTTCACTTAATTCAAAATTAATTAAATTTTCTGCTGGAGGGTTTAGAGATTTTACAAGAGTTGCAGGTAGCGATCCAGAGATGTGGAGAGATATATTTTTAGCTAATAGTTCTCAAATTCAAAAATTAACTAGTAATTTTATAAGTGAGTTAAAAAAATTTTCTAGAAACTTAAATAAAGGCAATTCTCATAATTTATTAACCAAATTAAAAAAGACTAAAAATGTCAGAGATAAAATCGTTAAGGCACGACAGGCGGGAAAATTTATTCCTAATGATTAAGGCTGTTGATTTCAAATTTAAGCTTTTTTAAAAAATCCTGCTTACTCAATCCTGGAGGTATAGCTTCTTTAAACTCAACCTTTATTGTGCCTTTGCTAACGTTATTACTTTTTGGCCAATATTTGCCAGAATTTAAAGATATAGGAATTACTGGTTTGTTTAATGATTTATACATAGAGTAAATACCAGGCTTCAGATCTGGTTGATCTTTAAAGGCTGTTCTTGTTCCTTCAGGAAAAATTATTACAGGCCTATGATTTAAATACTCAGCTGTTTGCTGATTCACGTGACGAAGACTTTGTATTCCCTGTGCTCTATCAATAGCTATCATTCCTAATTTTTTTAGATAAGTTCCAAACAAAGGAATATTCAATAATTCTTTTTTTAAAATATATGCAGGATTATAAAAAAGTTCATTAAAGTATATTGTTTCAAATACTGACTGATGTTTACTCGCATAAAGACATCCTTTTTTGTGTGCAAATTCAGCATTAACAACTACTATATTTATTTTGAATAATCTTAAAACTGCAGTCATGCTCCTTGTAAATAAGAGTACAAAAAATCTAAACTTAAAATATTTAAAGGGAAGACCAATTAGAGAAAATATCAATACAATTGCTGAGGTTAAATAAAATAATAATAAAAAACTAAATTTCATATTTTTTTATAAAAACTAATTTTGAGACAATCAATTTAATATACTCCTCTACTAACTTTTCAAATGGGATAACAGACTCTGTATTGCTAACTGCAAAAGGTATAATTTTTAAACCTGATAACTGATTAAATAAAAATTCAGCACGTTGCATATGTAAGTCTGAAGTGATTAATAAAATTGAATTTATTTTTTTTTCTAAAGCCCAGTATCTTGTTTCCAATGCATTTTCATAAGTATTTTTTGATAAATACCCAACCTCAATACAACATTCAACAATACTCTGATCAAAGTTAAGAATATTAACTAATACTACTTCGGAATTAAAGGTGTTATCAACTCCAGAAATAAATAACTTATTTTGATTGGATTTTTTAATTTGATTATATCCTTCGATTATTCTCTCGCCTTTGCCACCAGTTAAAACAACGATTGCATCAACATTAAAATTATTTACCTGCTCATGAGATAAATTATTTTTAAATTTGATTATACCAAGAGCTAAAAATAACAAAATTAGAGCGATTATAATATTTAAACGCTTTAGGAAGATTATCATTACATGATCTCATTTTTACATAAGTCCTCTAAGGTATCTCGAGATCGTATCACTCGATATTCATCTTTGTTATATAATACTTCGAGAGGTCGAGGACGACTATTATAAGTTGATGACATGGAGGATCCATAGGCACCCACATTCATAAATATTATGTTATCTCCAGCTTTGATCTCTGGTAATTCAATATCTTTCACAAAATAATCTGTAGACTCACAAATTCCACCAGCAATATCATAGATAGCAGTTTTTTTTGAACTATTTGCAACTCTTATCGGCGGATTGATATCATATAAAGCTGGGCGAATATATTCGGAAAAAGAGCAATCAACAATGGCAATTTTTTTTTTACCACTTTCTTTTATATATAAAACTTTACTTAATAGTTCACAGCTATCTGCAACTATAAATCGACCAGGTTCAAAAATAATATTAAAATTTTTGCCTTCGAGTATTTTATTACAACTATCTTTCCAACGTTCAAAGTTGATTTTTTTATCAGAGTGATCAAGAACAGCAAACCCCCCACCAAAATCCAGAGTATCAAGACTTATATTATTCTTAAGATTTTGTTCATCTGCAATTCTTATTAAATTTTCATATGAACCCAGTAACTTTTGATAATCAGTAATTTGACTTCCAATATGCACAGAAAGCGTTTTTAAATTTATTCCCTTAAAATTTGAAATTGCATCAAAGTCAATTTGATCAATTGAAATACCAAATTTACCACCCGATAAGCCAGTAGTTATCTTATCTAATGTAGATCCATCTATATTAGGGTTGATTCTAATACCTATATTTGTCCTTAATCCTTTAGTTAAAGAGTAATCGTTTATGAATTTAATCTCCTCTACATTTTCAACATTAATGGAATTAATTTTTTGAGTAATGGCATACTTTAAATCAAATTCTGTCTTTCCCGGTCCGTCAAATATTATATCTGAGGGTTCGAACCCAGCTTTCAAGGACTTAAAAAGTTCTCCAGAAGATACGACTTCTGCACCGAAACCACTTCGATGAATTAGGTTTAAAATTGCAAGGTTTGGATTAGCTTTTACTGCGAAATTAAATTTTCTTTGGAATTGTAAGTCTAAATTATTAAGAAAACTTATTTTATCTTTAATTTTTTCTTCATCATAAAGGTAAAAA
>CABZOW010000036.1 GCA_902527525.1 uncultured Alphaproteobacteria bacterium
AAAATATTTAATCTCATTTACAAATATTCTGACACAAAAGAGCTAATAATATCTTATCTAGACGATAGTTTTATTTACGAAATTAGAGAAATCCCTCTAATTTCTGAAAAAATTTTTGTATCTGGAGAAATTAAATCAAGTTTATATAAAGCCATGAAAGATCAAGGATTATCAGAAATAGTAATAAATGAAATTATAAGGATTTATAGTTTTGATGTTGATTTTCAGAGAGATATTTATGATGGTGATAAGTTTGAAATGATATTTACAAAAAAAATAAATAAGAATGGTGATACGGTTCAAATTGATGATCCAAAATATCTTATGTTATCATCAAGGGGCACCCCGCTATTTTACTATCTTTATGATACTGATGAATTCAGTGAATATTTTGATGAAAAAGGAAAAGGAATGACAAAAAGCTTAATGAAAACTCCCATAAATGGCGCGAGACTAAGTTCTAGTTATGGTATGAGAAAACACCCTATATCTGGTTATAATAAAATGCACAAAGGGGTAGATTTTGCTGCTCCATCAGGAACTCCGATATTTGCGGCTGGAAATGGTGTTATAGAGTATGCAGGTAGAAACGGAGGATATGGAAAATATATAAGAATACGTCATGATAGTACTTACAAAACGGCTTATGCTCACTTGAAGAGTTACAAAAAAGGAATATCCAGTGGTGTTAGAGTTAAACAAGGTGATGTAATTGGCTATGTTGGTTCAACTGGAAAATCTACAGGGCCTCATTTACATTATGAGATTATTGTCAATGGTGTTCAAATTAATCCAGCAACACTTAAACTTCCCTCTGGAAGAAAACTTAATGAACAACAGCTTAATGAGTTTAAAAGTCTAGTTTTAAATATAAATGAAGAAGTAGGTATTTATAAAAATATTATTAACTAAGCTAATTGGCTAGCTAAATCATCAAAATCAGAGTTTGAGGATTGCTCTGTTTTATCTTCTTTTTTTGTATTAATATCACTTTTTTCAGATTTATCTTTATTAATAATTTTCCTAGCAACAAAACCTCTATTAGAGCTATCTGTTTGTCTAAAATAATGCTCAGCATGTTGAAGGTAAAATTGCTCTAATACGTCATCACCTTGGCCCTTAGCATCTTTTGCTTTATTAAGAAAATTATTATATTGGTCTTTTGGATTCTTACCGTTTCTTTTATAGCCATTGGAATTTCCATTGGTCTGTAAGTATGGAGAATCTGCTACTCCACCTCTGGAAGAGTTGATTTTTCTCTGCCCACCGTAGGGCTTTCGTTTGACAAAATTTTTCATAAATCTTTATTCGATTATCCTAAAAGAAGCCCATCAATTATTGTTAGGGAGTGTTATCTTTATCAATCTATCTAAACTAAGATAATCAACCTTTTTATAGTCTATTTTTATACCTTTTTCTAATAAATATTTATACATATTTTCAGTAATAACTGGATCAATTTCAAAATATAAAGACCCTCTAAATTTAACATTAATTAGATAATCAATGGTTTTTACATAGTAATCTATACCTAATTTTCCACCATCAAGTGATATCCTAGGGTCATACAACGTTTCAATATTTAAACTCAAATAATTACTTGTTGGTATATAAGGAGGGTTACAAACAATAACATCAATATTTTTTAATCTATTTATTGGATAATTTTCAAATAAATTTGAATGAAATAATTTTGAATTTTTTTGTTTTTCAAATTTTATTAGGTTTTTTTTGCAAGCATTTAGGGCTTTTTTGGAAATATCTATAAAGTCACAAAAAGAATTTTCTAATTCATCAATAATAGAAATGCCTAAGCATCCAGTTCCACAACACAAATCAAGAAAATTAAATTTTTTCTTATTCTTGATTTGAAAGCAATCATTTAAAATTTGTTCAACTAAAATTTCTGAGTCTGCTCTAGGATCTAAAGTATTGTCATCTGTATAAAAGATATTCTTCCAGAAGCCTTTTTCATTAATAATTTTTGCTAATGGTTTTCCTTTAATTCTTTCTCTTAAGATCTTATTAATTACATCATTATCAATCTCACTATCGTTGACGTCAATATAATTTTCTTTTTTTGCAGAATATGAAATCATTATTTGAGACTCTTGCTCAGCTTGATTGCCTGAAATTGTATTTAATTTTTCAAGTAGTTTTTTTTTTATTTCTGATTTATTTAAATGGTCATTATTTAACATTAAATTGACTCAGCTTATCAGCTTGTTCACTTGCAGACAAAGCTGCTATCATTTCATCCAATGCTTCACCAGTTAAGAACTGATCTAATTTATAAAGTGTTAAGTTAATTCTATGATCAGAAACTCTGCCCTGTGGAAAGTTATAAGTTCTAATTCTTTCAGATCTATCTCCAGAGCCAACTTGATTTTTTCTATTTGATGACTCCTCTTCCTGTTTTTTAATTCTTTCCACTTCATATAATCTTGAACGTAGAATTTTTAATGCTTTAGCTTTATTTTTATGTTGAGATCTCTCGTCTTGTTGAGTTACCACAATGTTTGTAGGAAGGTGTGTGATTCTTACTGCACTATCTGTAGTATTAACCGATTGTCCTCCTGCTCCTCCTGATCTATAAACGTCTATTCTAAGATCAGTATCTTTTATATCTAAATCTACGTCCTCAGCCTCTGGTAGAACAGCTACCGTAGCAGCTGATGTATGAATTCTCCCACCAGACTCTGTTTCTGGGATACGTTGAACTCTATGAACGCCAGACTCATTTTTTAAAAATTTGAATACACCATCTCCCTTAATCTCAATTATTGCCTCTTTAATTCCCTTCAAGCCAGTCTCACTTTTTTCCATTGGCTGGAACTTCCAATTTTTCAATGAAGAGTATCTCTCATACAT
>CABZOW010000037.1 GCA_902527525.1 uncultured Alphaproteobacteria bacterium
AGTTTAGAGGCAATGTTTTGGGCCAAAGATGAATTATCAGAATTTTGATTAATTTTTTTAACATTTGGGCTAGATCTATAAAAAAGGCGAATTTGATTTTCACAGAATTCATAGTAACTTTGTTTGACTCCTCTAGTAATTATTTCATAAAGGCCTAATATCAAAGAAGTGACCAAACCAAACAATGAGGAACTAAAAGCAATAGTCATTCCTGATAAAGGTGACTTCAATCCGTCTTTTAAATTGTTAAAAAATGCCCCAAAGTCTTGCTGTTCAATAGTTAAACCATCGATGACATTTGAAACACTACCTATAGTCAAAAGTAATCCATAAAAAGTACCAATTAATCCTAAAAAAATAGCTAAATTGATAAGGTACTTGGATATGTCACTCCCACTTTCTATAGAAGATAGAAGATCGTCAAGTATTTCATCAAGTGTTTTTGTGATACTTTTATTTGTTGTTGTTATCCCTAAATTATTTGCAATAGATTTTGTCATTGGGTAATTATTTAAAGATGAGTCATTAAGTTTTAATTTTCCAAAAGCTACGGAGTTCATAAACCTATACTCGGAACTCAATGAAAATATTTTAAATGAGTAAAGGAGAAATCCAATCACAAGTGTAAGAAAAATTATTCCGTTTATATAAGGATTTGCATCGAAATAAATTTTAATTTCTTCGTAACCAATAACTAAAATTATCACAATTAATATGGAGAATAATAGATAAGCAAGAAAATTTTTAGTCATAACTTATAAAAATAAACAAATTTAGAAAATTAACAATTGGATTATTTTTATTAAATTCAGAAATTTCTATTGTAAATCAAGTAATAATTATTTGTACCTGGATTAACTGAGTCTAATCCTGCATTTGAAATGTGATGAGATCCTATACCAAATCTAGATTCTTGAGATATACTGTAAAATATATTCACTTCAGATTTAAATTGAAGAGCATTTCCCAAGTCTTTTCCGTCACCGTTACTATATATGCCCGCTGATGAGGAAAGATTCAAATATATTGAGTCAGGTCCAAGATTTGTTTCAAATCCCCCATAAAACATTGATGCACTTTTAACTGTAACAAAACCTCCAATGACTGGATTAATTGTTAACATATTTAATAAATCTATTTCGTTATTAGATATGTGATAATTTAGACCGAACAAATTGGTTGTATTATCATCGTCGTAGTCATAAGTGCCTCCAAAAATTGAATAGCTATTTGCACTAACGGTTAAGTTTGAAGAAAGAGCATAAAATAAAAAAACTAATAAAAATCTTTTCATGAAAGTACACAATACATCATCAACTTAAAAAGTAAATGGTGGGCGTGACAGGATTCGAACCTGTGACCCCTTGCGTGTCGAGCAAGTACTCTAACCAACTGAGCTACACGCCCACAATATTAGGGCAAAAATAATTTAAAATTAAATAAAAGATTAGTAAATAAAATTCCTAATTAAATTTTTTCAATTGAAATATTAGTTTTAATTCACTTAGTTTAAGCCAATTTAATAATAAAAAGTATACTGCTAAACCCAGAAAAATTTGAATAGTTAGGTCAAAATACATATTTAGATTTATTATTTTTTTAATTACTAATATTGAAACAGTCATAGTAAATACGCTTATTAAAATCTTAATTAACTTATTAGGGTCAAATATAATTATTTTTTCAAAAAAACTCTTAAAATGTTTTTTTAAAAAATAAATTTGAATAAATAGATTTAACCATATGCTTACAGCACCAGCTATAGCCAATCCAATAACACCCAAGGGCTTATAGAGCAGAAAACATAAAATTAAATTACAAATAAAAGTAGGAACTGCTGCGCTAACTGGGTACTCAACTTTCTCATAAGAATAAAATACTTGATTGAAAATTCTTGCGAGCATATACCCAGGCAATGAAAAAGAATATATTAGTAAAATCTTGGATGTGATTAGTACATCATTATTACTAAATTCTCCCCTACCAAATAACACTCTAATAATTTCCTCACTTAGGATAAAAATGCCAAATGCACTAGGTATTGCAAAGAGAAAACAAAAGATAGCAGTTTCATTGAAAGCTCTAGAATTCTTACTCTCATCACTAATATTTTTACTTAAGTAAGGGAGGAGCGTAAAAGACATAGCGACCGCAATTAGAGCAAATGGTAAATCTATTATTCTATCTGCGAAATATATTTGGCTTATTGCGCCCTCACCTACTAAAGAAGCGAATAACATTGAGACAAAAATATTTAGTTGGACAATACCAGAACCCAGTAAAGAATATAAAAATCTTTTAAAGAATTTTTTTAACTGAACAGATAGTTTGTTAATGCTTTTTAATCCAGTACTCCAAAATATTTTAATAGCGCCTATGTTAATAAATAAAAGTATTAATTGAGTAAATCCTGCAACAATCATTGACCAAGCAAGTGCAAAGTGAGACTCAGATTTAAAAAAAAATAAAGATAAAATCATAAAAATATTAAGAATGACTGATAAAAAAGAGGGTAAGAAAAATTTACCCTTGACGTTTAACACTGAACTCAATACTGATGACAAAGTTACAAATATTAAAAAAGGGAAAGTTATAATTAATAAGTCATTTGCAAATAAAAATTGACTTTCATTTAATAAAAATCCTG
>CABZOW010000038.1 GCA_902527525.1 uncultured Alphaproteobacteria bacterium
TATATCTAGCCAATAAGTTCCAGAGGCATCAGACAAATCGCTAAAAAATTCTCCCGTTAAATAAAACCTTAAATAATCTTTGGGCAGTAAAACTTTGTGAATTAATTTAAAATTATCAAATTCATTATTTTTTAACCATAATACTTTAGGTGCAGTAAATCCTGGCATAGCAATATTTCCAGCAATATCCATGACTGATTTATCATTCATAATATCTTTACACTCCTCATGACTTCTTGTGTCATTCCACAAAATACAAGGCCTTATTACACTATGATTTTTATCAATGCATGTAGCGCCATGCATGTGACCTGAAAATGAAATTGATTTAATTTCTTTTAATTTTAATTTTTCTTTTAATTTTGCGAGGCAAAGTTCTAATGCTTCAATCCACAGAGATGGATCTTGTTCGGACCAACCACTTTTTGGATTTGTTAATGATATATCTTTACTCGAAACGTTATATATTATCTCCTGATCATCTCCAATAATAAGACATTTCATTGAAGAGGTCCCTAAGTCTATTCCTAAATACATATTATAACTATATAATCTTAATTTAATTTTTTCTATTTATAGTGTAATTATATTAATGATAAACTTAAATTTATGAAAAAATCGCTTGATTTTAAACTCCAGAGAATTAGGAATAATATTTTTACTCCAAAAGATTTTATTATTGCAGATGCTAAAGATGCTGACATGGGTGGTGGAATACCTGCACCTGGAAATAAAAGAAATAAAAATGGATTGATTTTAAATCAATATAAAAATTTAAAAGATTATTTAGATTTAATGGAGTCTATGACTAAATCTAAACTTGTGGATATTATGCTTATGTCTGCATCCAATGCAGAGCTATTATTTAAAAAAGGAATTTTTAAAAATTCACCAGTAACTCCAGCTGTAAGAATGAATGACACATCTGATATTTGGGGCATAAGACACGGAAATTATAAAAAAGAAATGGCTACTCCTTTTCGAACTGCTAATTTAAAAAACGTTAAAAAATATTCAAATCTTGGATTATTTTCAATTACGTTTTCTAAAAGTTTAAATCACGATCTTGAGATGTTAAATTCTTACAGAGATTTTAGACAAGAAGCTGAAAAAAATAATTTCAATTATTTTTTAGAGGTTTTTAATCCACAAACAAAAACTGGTTTGAACCAGTCTCAATTAGGTGAGTATGTAAATGATTGTATCCTAAAGACACTCGCTGGGCAGTTAAAACGTGAAAGACCTATGTTTTTAAAAATTGCCTATAACGGTCCTAAAGCAATGGAAGAGTTAGCGAGTTATGACCCAAAAAATCTTATAGTTGGGATACTAGGTGGTGGAAAAGGAACAACAAGAGACTGTTTCGAGCTTATCTCAAAATCTTGTAAATATGGTGCAAAAGTTGCATTATTTGGCAGAAAAATCAATCTGGCAGAAGACCAGAAGTTGATTGTTAAAACTATGCGAGATGTTGTGAATGGGATGACCTCTAAAGAAGGTGTTAAGTTTTATCATGACCAGCTTAATAAAAAGAAAATTAAACCAGATAGATCATTGGACAAAGATTTAATGATTACCGAAAAAGTTCTAAAACTATAGTTATAAATAATTAATATTAGGGATATTACCACTAGAGAATTCTGTTTTAAGAATCGAACTTGCAGCTGAATGGGCCTTTTTTAAAATTTTTTCTACATCCCATTCTTCGTGTATTCCATATAAGCAAGCAGCACAAAATGCATCACCAGCACCTACCTTACTAACAATCTGACTATTTTTTAGTAATTTTGATTTATACCAGTGAGAAAGCTTATTCTTTTCTTTCCATATAGTGTATTGAGGCGAATGTAATACAACAGCTTTATTTACCCCACAATCTAAAAGATAATTAGCCGCAGACTCAGCATTTTTTTTATTAAATTTATTTTTAAAAATTATTTTGAAATCTGTAGCAAGCTCAGCTTCTATTTCATTTAAGAAGAGATAGTCGCAATATTTTGCTGCACTTTTTATAATTTTTTTATAGTTTTTATGATCATAAGAGGCTAGATCTAAACAATTTAGCATTCCCATTTTTTTTGTTTTTTTTAATACTGAACATAACTTAGTCTTATTATTAATATCTAATTCATCTAGTTTACCAAGAAAGGTTAGGTATCCTACATAGAAAATTTTTGGTTTATAATTCTTTATATTTGATAGTTTTAAATTACGATAGCTTAAGTTGTCATTTGCTCCTGCATAATGAAAAAAAGTTCTCTCGCCTCCACCTTTAGACATTATCAAAGTATAGGATGTTTTAATTTTTTTTAGAGTAGTTAAATATTTTGAAATAATATTATTTTTTTTATTATGTTTTTTTATTATGTCTGCTTCTTTGTCTTTCCCTATACACCCAAGAGCAATCTTGGGATACTTAAAACCTAAATATTCTAAATTTGTTAGAACATTTGATGGCCCTCCACCGACGCCGTCTATTTTTCTCTCTACTATTGACGTTTTTCCTTCAGATGGCCAATTTTTAATTTTGTAAGATATGTCTACACACCAAATACCTGAAGCAATTATTCCTTTTTTCATTAATTTTAAGTTTCATTCCATAACGGATGTATGGCTTCTTCATCCTCTTCAATTGTAGT
>CABZOW010000039.1 GCA_902527525.1 uncultured Alphaproteobacteria bacterium
AAATCACTTTTAATTAATATTACAGTTACATCTAGTTGACTAATTTGAACTCATTGGACTCAACATCTTATGAATTGGAATAATATCCTTTGAATTAGGGATTAAATTCCATAGGGAAATCTGTTCTACATTGAAATCACTTCCATTATTATTGTCTAAAAGTACATGGGGGGTTTTGCTCACCATATGTTCACCACTAGAAAGAAATTTTAGGGAATTAGACGACATAGTTTATTAAATCAATGTTTTTTTGTTGAACAGATAACTATTGAAAAATTTAGGAAAAATTTAACCCACTCCCTAATAAAAGTGGCGGGAGCGACGGGACTCGAACCCGCGACCTCCTGCGTGACAGGCAGGCGTTCTAACCAAACTGAACTACACCCCCGACTATTGTCGTGTGGTGGGCGATGACGGACTCGAACCGCCGACCCTCTCGGTGTAAACGAGATGCTCTACCAACTGAGCTAATCGCCCTATCTAATTTGCAAAATTAGACTGTGGACTTTATTAGTTCTTTAAGCTGTTTTCCAGCAAGAAATTTTGGCTTTTTTGATGCAGGAATTTGGATTGACTCGCCCGTTCTTGGGTTTCTTCCAGTTTTAGCTTTAGTGTCTGCTACCTTGAAAGTACCGAAACCTGCGATCTTAACATCGCCTCCAGCCTTTAAAGTAGATGTAATAATATCAAATAAACTTTCTACAGCCTTAGTTGCATCTGATTTTCCAACACCATTTTTCGTACTATATTCAGCAATGAGTTCATTTTTATTCATACCGAACCTCCTTAGTGATTCTATTTATTAATTGTAGTAAGAAAAAAGTAAGAAAATCAACAACAATATACTAGTTTACAAAAGTTTTTTCTTGATTTTGCTGGTTTTTTGGTTTCATAGACTCGGTTACTATGTGTCTCCAATCAAGTTTTTTGTTGATTTTATTGATTTTTCCATCAATAGCAATATCTAGTACTTCCCTAGCAAATTCAACTTTTTTGATATTTAATTTATTTTGAATATCTTTTTGTATTTCAGAGAGGTCTTTATCATTTTCTTTTGGAATAATAACGGTCTTGATACCGTACCTTATAGCTGCAAGAAGTTTCTCTTTTAGTCCACCTATGGGAAGAACTCTTCCTTTCAAAGTAATTTCTCCAGTCATAGCAACATCCCTTTTGATTTTCAAGTCCGTTAGAGATGAAATTAAGGCAGTAAATATTGTAATACCAGCACTAGGTCCATCTTTTGGTGTTGCACCTTCTGGGACATGAAGGTGGATATCAACTTTATCAAATACTTTTGGATTTACGCCAAATTCAACTGAATTTGATTTAATATATCCAAGGGCAGCAGTAATTGACTCTTTCATTACATCGCCAAGTTTACCTGTGGCATTAATTAAGCCTTTACCTGAAGAAAGGTTCACTTCAATATTTAAAATATCGCCACCAACTTGTGTCCATGCAAGACCATTAGTAATTCCAACAAGGTTTTTCTTTTCTAAAACACTCTCTTTAAATTTTTCAGGACCTAAAAAATTTACAATTGTTTTTGCATCAAAAACAAAAGGTTTTTTAGATCTAGATTTTGTTTTTTCCAATTGTAAAACTAATTTTCTAAAAAGCTTGTCAAAAACTTTTTCAAGTCCCCTTACCCCTGACTCTCTCGTATAATGTCTTACGATTTTAGTTATAACTGATTTATCTAGTTTAAACTCATTATTTTTTAGAATGTTTTTATTCATTTTCCTTGGAATTAAATATTTTTTTGCTATTTCCACTTTTTCTTTTTCAGTATATCCGGAGACTTCAATAACCTCTAGTCGATCTAACAATGGGCCTGGAATATTGTATGTATTACCTGTACAAATAAACATCACATTTGATAGGTCGTAATCAACTTCTAAATAATGATCATTAAATTGGTTGTTCTGTTCAGGATCTAAAACTTCTAATAATGCAGAAGATGGATCGCCTCTCCAATCACTACCAACCTTATCAATTTCATCAAGTAGAATGATAGGGTTTGATGTTTTTGTTTTTTTCATAGCCTGAATAAATCGACCTGGCATTGAACCTATATATGTTCTTCTGTGACCTCTTATTTCAGCCTCATCTCTTAAGCCACCCAATGAAATTTTTGCAAATTCTCTTCCGGTAGCTCTTGCAATTGATTTACCTAATGAGGTTTTTCCAACACCTGGGGGTCCAATAAAACAGAGAATTGTGCCAGATGCCTTTTTTGATCTTTTTTTAACAGCCAGGAATTCAAGAATTCTCTCTTTAACTTTTTCAAGACCGTAATGATCATCATTTAATATTTTCTCAGAACCTTTTATATCTATGACTTCTTTAGAGAATTTTTCCCATGGTATGTCCAATATCCACTCAAGATAATTACGTATTACAGAAGCTTCAGCAGACATAGGGCTCATAGACTTTAATTTTTTAAATTCATTTAAGGCTTTATCTTTTGCTTCTTTAGATAATTTTACTTCATTAATTTTTTTCTCAATTTCAGAGTATTCATTAGAACCGTCC
>CABZOW010000040.1 GCA_902527525.1 uncultured Alphaproteobacteria bacterium
ATTAAACCTTTAGGTCCTAAAATCTTTGCTATTTTACTTACAACTGACATCATATCTGGAGTGGCGACAATAACATCTACATCTATCTTTTTTTCAAGAAATGCAACCAGGTCTTCTCCACCAACATGTTTCGCACCAGCTGCTTTAGCTTCTTCTGCAGCTTTTCCTTGAGCAAAAACAGCAATTTGAACCTTTTTTCCCAATCCATGAGGAGGAATAAAACTTCCTCTGACATTTTGGTCAGACTGCTTAGAGTCGATACCTGTATTAATACATACTTCTAAAGACTCATCAAATTTTACATATTTTTTTTCTTTAATAATTTTAACTGCATCAGATATTTTGTAAGACTTTAAAAAGTCAATACCTTCATTTTGTTTTTTTTTATTTTTAGTTAAATTCATTATACTACTTCCATACCCATCGATCTTGCTGATCCAAGTATAATTTTTGATGCTTGCTCAACGTCGTAAGCATTAAGATCTTCTAATTTTTCTTTAGCAATATCTTCAACTTGTTTCATTGTAACTTTGCCTAACTTTGATCGGCCAGGTGTTTGACAACCTTTTTTTATTTTTGCCGCTTTTTTTAAGTAGAAAGTAACTGGAGGTTTTTTTGTTACAAAATCAAATGATCTGTCTTTATATGCGGTAATTACAGTTGGAATTGGAGCGCCTTTTTCCAAATCCTTAGTCTTATCATTAAACTGTTTACAAAAATCTTGGATGTTTAAACCTTTTTGACCTAAGGCAGGTCCAACAGGAGGAGCGGGATTTGCTGATCCAGCTGGAATTTGTAATTTTATAAATCCTAAAACTTCTTTTGCCATGTAATTAGCCTTTAACCACTTGTGAATAATCTAACTCTAAAGGTGTTGGTCTCCCAAAAATTGAGACAGACACTTTAAGCTTTTGTCTTGAACTGTCAACCTCTTCTATAATACCGCTAAATGAGGCAAATGGACCATCTGACACTTTTATTTGTTCACCAACTTCGTACTCAAATTTAGGTTTAGGACTGTCAACACCCTCTGTAATATCTTGTAATAATTTAGATACTTCTCTTTCTGATATAGCAATTGGTTTGTCTTTTGTTCCAAGAAAATTTGAAACTTTTGGGATGTCTCTTACTAAGTGCCAAGTATCATCATTCATAATCATTTTGATTAAAACATATCCTGGAAAAAATTTTTTTTCGGAATTAACTCTGACACCCCTTCTTACTTCAACAACTGCTTGTGTAGGCACAGAAACTTCAGATATTGAGTCCTCTAAATTAACTTTTTTGGCTTCGTCTAAAATTGAGTCTGCTACTTTTTTTTCAAATCCTGAGTGACAATGCACAACATACCATTTTGAAGAATCTGTACTTTCAACCATTAAATTAACCTAAAACTATTCTCACAATAAATGAAAAAAATTGATCTAAGAGCATCAAAATAATTGCAGCAATACTAATGACAACCAAAACAATTCCAGCTGATGTAAAAGTTTCTCGTTTGGAGGGCCAGGTAACTTTAGATACCTCCTGTCGAACTTCTCTTAGATATTTAGCTGGGTTAAATTTCATATTTTTTTTCTGTTTTGGCAGGAGTGGCAGGCATCGAACCCGCAACCTCCGGTTTTGGAGACCGGCGCTCTACCAATTGAGCTACACTCCTTCATATTAGTATTACTGCAGAGAATATTCTTACTCGATAATCTCTGAAACAACTCCTGAGCCTACTGTTCTACCACCTTCACGAATAGCAAAACGTAAATTGTTATTCATTGCGATAGGAGCTAACAGCTCGACTTCGAGAGTAATATTATCTCCAGGCATAACCATTTCAGTGCCTTCAGGTAATTTAATTGAACCAGTAACGTCAGTAGTTCTAAAATAAAACTGAGGTCTGTAGTTTGCAAAGAAAGGGGTATGTCTTCCACCCTCTTCCTTACTTAAAGCATAAATCTCGGCTTTGAATTTTTTATGTGGTTTAATACTACCAGGAGCTGCTAAAACTTGGCCTCTTTCAACTTCTTCTTTTTTAGTGCCTCGAAGAAGTGCACCAATATTATCACCAGCTTCACCTGAGTCTAAAAGTTTTCTAAACATTTCTACACCAGTACAAACTGTTTTAGCTGTATCTTTCAAACCAATAATTTCAATTTCTTCACCAGGCTTAATGATACCTTGCTCTACTCTTCCAGTAACAACAGTGCCTCTTCCAGAAATAGAAAATACATCTTCAACTGGCATTAAGAATGGTTTGTCTAATTCTCTAGTTGGAGCAGGAATGTACTCATCAATTTTTGACATTAATTCAACAATTGAGTTTTTTCCAATATCTTCATCTCTGTCCTCAACTGCAGCAAGAGCTGATCCTTTAACGATAGGAATATCATCACCAGGAAAATCGTATTTTGATAATAGTTCTCTAATTTCAACTTCAACAAGTTCTAATAATTCTTGATCATCTACCTGATCAACTTTGTTT
>CABZOW010000041.1 GCA_902527525.1 uncultured Alphaproteobacteria bacterium
ATCTGAGGCATTAGGGTCTTGAGCATCCATTATAGACTCAATTCTTAAAACTTTTTCTCTTGGTACATCCTCTGTAAACTTTTTTACATAGTCTGTCGCTGGGTTTAACACAATATTTCCAGGTGTATCGAGTTGCTCAATAATACCTTCCTTCATTATAGCAATACGATCAGCCAATCTTAACGCTTCATCAAAGTCGTGAGTAACAAACATAATTGTTTTATTTAATACACCTTGCAATCTAAGAAACTCATCTTGCATTTCTTTTCTTATCAATGGATCTAGAGCAGAAAATGGTTCATCTAAAAACCATATATCAGGCTCGACTGCTAATGATCTTGCTATACCAACTCGTTGTTGCTGACCACCAGATAACTCTCTTGGAAAATAATTCTCTCTACCTTTAAGACCAACTAGTTCAACCATTTCAAGGGCCTTATACATGCTATTATCTGTACTTATTCCTTTAACTTGAAGAGGGAAGGCTATATTTTCTATAACTGTTTTGTGAGGTAATAAAGCAAAATTTTGAAAAACCATACCCATCTTTTCTCTTCTTAACTCAACTAATTGTTTATTATTCATCAAACAGATATCATCGCCATCAATTAATATTTTACCTGCTGTTGCATCAGTTAATCTTGAGATACATCTCAAAAGAGTAGATTTTCCTGAGCCAGATAATCCCATAACCACGAGCATCTCTCCTTTGTTCACATCAAAAGAGGCATTATTAACTCCAACTATACACCCAGCATCTTGAAATTTCTTTGCATCAACAGATCCGTTAGACTCTGATAAAAGTCTGTTGGCATTTGGGCCAAAAATTTTATAAACAGAATTGCAGCTTATTGTGGGTGACATAAATTACCTATCAAAAATTTATGATTAAACCCTCCTTTATAAAAGGAGGGTTTATAAATGATATTTTATATTAGTTCATAAAGAGATCGATTTGATCTCTGTTGTTAGCAATATAAGCAGTAGCTGCCTCAGCGTGAGTCATACCACCATTGTCAACGTAGTTAGCCATTTCACCAATATTACCTGATGTAAATTCCATTTTTGTGTAGAATTTATATGCAGATGTGTGAGTAATTGGGAATTTGATATGAGCTGCTTTTTTTAACCAACCAATTGGGGAACCACAACCAGTTGTTTCAACAGAGCCACCGTCTTCAATTCTACAACCTTGATAGAATGGTGGGAACTCAATAAATACAAATCCTTCAGCGTCAGTAAAGTTTGGTGTCCAGTTAAAGATCACAGTTCCTCTACCTTCTTTTTTTGCTGCAGCTAATTCAGCCCATAGTGCATCTGCACTACCTGCAAATTTAACCATCCACTGGTCATCCAAACCAAGACCTTTAAGTCTGTTAGGCATAACATCTGTGTGCCACTCATAAGGGCCTTCTAACCATCTTCCTTTTCCGTCCGAGTCAGGTGTTGCAAAGTTAGCTTGACATTCTGGAGATTTTAAAGCTTCCCAACTTGGAAGACCTGGGCAAAGATTTTCGTCTATAACCCATTGAGGTACACCCATATCTTCCAGTGTAGGTGCAGCGTGTGAACCAGCATCAATTAATCCACCCTTATCCATTGCTTCATAGAAAGGCTTTGCCATAGTTGACTGCCATGTTTCATGTGCAACGTGCAATTCTCCTACTCTTACAGCTTCGTATCTTGTTGCTGACTCAGCTGGAACTAATTCAACGTCGTAACCTAACTCTTCAAAAGCTTGTTTCATAACGTTTGCCATAACGATTTGGCTAGACCAGTTTAAGACTGGTATTCTAATCGGATCTGCTGCTTTAGCTACAGTAGTAAAACCAGCAAATAAGACTAGAGCGTAAAATAATGAAATAAATTTTTTCATTTACTCCTCCTATATCTATTATAATAGTAGGTGTAATATAAGGTAATTGCCATAAAGGTTGAAGTATATTTTTTCATAATATGAAACATAATTTGTCCCAAATTGACTATAAAATAAACAAGAAATCTATATTTATAAGTAAAGATAATCTTTCTTATAATTACAAGCTTATTCAAAGGTATGTGAAAAAATCCAAAGTTATAAGTGTCATCAAAGGTGATGGTTATGGTCATGGTTTATTAGAATGTTGTAGGATTTTAAAATCGAGTAATTGTAATGATTTCTACGTTGCTAGATTAGACGATGCTTTGAGACTTAGGGAGAACAATAAAAATATCAATATTTATCTTTTGTCAGGTATTATGAAAAAAAATGATGTTAAAGAGATAGAAAATAAAAACATAATACCAATAATTAATAGTCCTGAACAATTAGATATT
>CABZOW010000042.1 GCA_902527525.1 uncultured Alphaproteobacteria bacterium
GGAGGAAAGTATGACTAAAATTAAAAGACGTACCGTACTTAAGTCTATAGCTGCAGCTTCTGTTTTATCACAATTCCCTTTATATGGATATAAAAGTGCTTTTGCAGCCAATAAAACGCTTGTGTATGGATCTGCAGGAACAGTAACGAGTAGTTTCGACCCAACTTCTCACACTGTTGCTCCCCAAATTGTTTTTGAGGGATTTACACATAGTAAATTAACAAACTGTCCAATGACATCCAGTAATCCTAGTGAAGTATTACCCGATCTAGCAACGAGCTGGAAAGTTATTGATAAGTTTAACCTTGAGTACAAACTTCGGGAAGGTGTATCCTTTCACAATGGTCAGCCATTTAGTGCCAAGGATGTTAAAGCTACAATGGAATACGGTTGTAATCCAGATAGACCTGCATCAGCATGGTATCCGGGAAAAGTTAATGTAGATATAATAGATGACTTAACAGTTAGATTAAATACAGAGGAATTTGGATATTCTGCCTCAAATTTTTACTTTGTATCTAGTTTTTTACCCATGCTTTGTGCTGATGATGTTGCCAACCCAGATAAGTTGAAGCAATCACCTAATGGTACAGGTGCGTTTTCCTATGTAAAAACTGATGGTGACAGAATTATATTGAAGGGTAACGATAAATATCACTTTGGAAAACCAGATATTGACGAGCTGATATATGCCTATGTTCCTGATGCAAATTCTAGAGCTTTAGGATTAATGAATGGAGAATTAGATTTAGTTGAACGTCTAGAACCAGAACAGTATTTCACTCTTAAAGAAAAGAGCGGTATAATTACAGATCTATCTCCAACAAGTGAAAACATGTACATGCACTTTAGATGTAACAAAGCACCTTTTGATGATGTAAGAATGAGAAAAGCTGTTGCACACGCCATAGACAGAGAACAAGTTCTTGCTGTAGCAGATGTTGCTGGATTTGAGTCTAACTCTCATCTAAATCCTGTTAAGTTTGGTTATACTGATGTACCAAATTATCCTGAGTACGACCCAGCTAAGTGCCAAGAATTAATGGCTGCCGCTGGATATCCAAATGGTAAAGGCTTACCTGAACTAGAGTATATCTCTTCAGTTGGATTTTATCCAAAGACCAGAGAATATAATGAGTTAATAACAGCAATGTTAAACGAACAGGGTATCCCAGTAAAATTGACACTTCTTGAGCCTGCTGCTTGGGAAGAGAGAATTTATAATCATGAATTAGGGCATTTAGTTCATGTAGGTTGGATTACAGGTTCTCCTGAGCCAGACTTAGTTTTACGTCCTAATTATTATTCTGATTACTCATTCATTGGAGGTTTCAATGATCCAGAAATGGATGCTACTTTGGATAGAGAAAGGGATGCAGGTTCGCCTGAGGAAAAGTTAGACAGACTTCAAAATGAGGTATTACCTATGCTTGCTGATAAAGTTCCGAGTTATTCTTTATTTTCTGCAAACTTTATGAGAGCTTATACTTCTAAATTATCTAATGTTTCGTTTTACCCAAACGGTCCTATTGATTTATCTAAGGCTAAGCTTAGCTAGTATTTATTAAATTTCAGGTGGTAAAAAAATTTTTACCACCTGTGCTAAATTTATGTTCCTGTTCGTATTAAGTTTTCTCTTAAGAAGATTAGCTCAAGGCACATTAATTGTTTTTTTTGTAACTTTTATTATTTTTGCACTATTAAGGATTATACCAGGGGATCCAACCAGAGTTATTTTAGGGCCTATGGCTTCTGAGGAAGTTAGAGAAAGCGCTGCTATTGAACTTGGTTTAAACGAACCTATACCTGTTCAATATTTAAGTTATATAAAAAATTTATCAAAAGGAGATTTTGGAAAATCATTTATCAGAGGTAAGCAGGGCGGATCAATGGGAGGTTCACAAGATTCCAAAGGTCTAGACTTAGAACATAGAGCATCAGTTTTAGAGTTAATATTAAAAGTTTTACCTAAGACACTCATATTAGCCGGTATAGGAATTTTTTTTTCCTTAATTGTATCTATTCCGATTGGAATTATGGCTGGTTTAAAATCAAATAGTTTTTTTGGAAAATTAAGTTTATATCTTAGCTCTTTTTTAGTATCTCTTCCTAACATTTGGATAGCATTGGTCTTAATATT
>CABZOW010000043.1 GCA_902527525.1 uncultured Alphaproteobacteria bacterium
ATCTTATTAAAGACTTTTTTCTTCAATAGCATAATTATAATCGTTGTCACAGCGCAGATCATCCCAAAAAAAACGTAGCAAACTAAAACAAACTCTAAACTAGTCATTTAATAATTTAGACCTCTCTATCTTCCTTTTTTCTATAATTATATAAAATATGTTAGAAAACCAATACATAGTTAACATCAAAATACCCAAAAAACTCATCAGCAAAGTAATTAAATAGTCATTGGTCATACTAGGACCATCTAATCTCAAAACGCTACTACCTTGGTGAAGTGTTGTCCACCAATCAACGGAAAACTTAACAATCGGTAGATTTACCATACCTATTATTGCTAATATTGATGCCGCGAAATCTGCTTTTTGGAAGTGTTCAAAAGAGTATAAAAGAAGAATATGCCCTAAGTAGATAAAAGCTAAAATTAACATTGAAGTCAACCTTGCATCCCATACCCAATATGCTCCCCAGGTTAAATTTCCCCATATTGAACCAGTTACTAAAACAATAATGCTCATTATTAATCCTATAGGCGATAAAGATCTAGCAATTGTAAATGCAGTGGGAGATTTAAAGATAAGACCTATAATACTACTAATTCCCATCGCTAAAAATATTGCCAAAGATAGCCAAGCGGCAGGTACATGGATAAACATGATTTTAAAAGAAATTCCCTGATAGTAGTCATTCTCGATAAAAATGATTAAAAAAGCAGCAATACTAATTAATAAGATTGATAATAAAACAATATATTTAGATATGGAGTTCATAAAAGTTGAGAGAGTATTTGGAGTTATTGCGAACATTAGACTGATAATTTTTTTAAAGCAAAACTAGTTAGTAAAGGTGAAAAAGCTAAATTTAACAAAAAATAGGCAACAAAAAATAAATACATTTTGTTCGTATTAAAATCAATTACATCAGTAATTGCCATAGAAAATATTAGGATAGGGACAAAAAGAGGCAGCGTTAAAATACTTGTAAGAGAGAGTTTATTATTTTTGGATATAGTAATAGAGGCAGTCATGGAAGAAATAAAAATAATACTTAGAAGCGATAGAGATAAAAGAATATTTATCTGTATTAAATAAGACAAATCTATATTTAAAATTATCAAAATAAGGGGGGATAAAATTACGAAAAAAATTATTAAATTTAAATAGATCATCATATTTTTGACAAAAACAATTATCTCTAGAGAAAAAGGGGAAAGTATATACTGCTGAAGTTTTGCCTCATCAAAATCTAGACTATATATTTTTTCAACTTTAAATAATGAAATAAAAAAAATCATTATATATAAAAAAGACAAAGGAGCATTCATGCCCATTGATTCATTTCTTAAAGATAAAGAGAAGATAGAACATGCTATAATTAATAAAGAGAACAAAACAAAACTAAAGACACTTCCTTTAAGCATCAATTTAAATTCATTTGCAATTAACTTAAAAAAATTTTTTATCATGTTAATTGAATTTTTTTGTAATCATTCAAACCAATTTTTTGATGACTAGCTATGATTATAATTCCTTTATTTTCTATCTTTTTTTCAAATAAAGTGCTTATTTTATTTATAGACTCTGTATCAAGACCGCTGAAAGGATCATCAAGTATCCAAACTGGCTTATTCACTAACATTAGCAGCAAAAGTTGAAGTTTCTTTTTCTGACCAAAAGAAAGTTGATAAAATTTTTTATCAAGATTCAATTCTTGAAATAAAAAGTTTACGCTTTTGTTTTTTATAGATTTGTCAAAGTTTACATTATGTACTGAGAGCCAGTAATCAATATTCTGATTCAATGTTAAATTATCATAAGCAAAATTATTTTCACCAATATACAAGAAACACTCTGATGCAATATGATTATCAATTGATTTGCCATGGTAAGTAATATTTCCTTCTAGTGGCTCTAAAAAATTTACTATGTTTGACAAAAGAGTTGTTTTGCCTACACCATTAGCCCCAGTTACAAGCAACAATTCACCAGCAGATATTTTAAAATTAATATCTTTATATATAAGAATATTTCCTCGAGCAAAAGATAAGTTGTTAACTTCTATCATAAAAAAAAGCGGGTGATTATAACCCGCTTTTGATGTTTTAAATATTTAAAA
>CABZOW010000044.1 GCA_902527525.1 uncultured Alphaproteobacteria bacterium
TCACCAATATCTAATATTACCTCTGACAGAGGATTTAAAACCTCATCTTGTAATAATCTTTTTAAAGGTCTTGCACCAAACAACGGATCAAAACCCTTTTCTTTAAGATAGTCAATGGCTTCATCTGTAAAACCGATAGATATTCCTTTAGAGGAAATTCTTTTTTCAATTAATCGAATTTGATTATTTAAAATCGAACTTATATTTTCTTTTGTTAATTTGTTAAATAAAATTATATCATCAATTCTATTTAAAAATTCTAATCGAAAATGATTTTTAAGTTCCTCGAGAGCTAAATTTTTCTTAGTCGTATAGTCAAAATTATCATCTATAGGTATTTGTGAACCAATATTTGATGTCAAAATAATAAGTGTATTTTTAAAATTCACTATTTTACCTTTTGAGTCAGTTAACCTACCATCATCAAGAATTTGTAATAATATATTAAACACATCAGGGTGTGCTTTTTCAATTTCATCAAATAAGATTACTTGATAAGGACGCCTTCTTACAGAGTCTGTAAGTTTGCCGCCATCATCGTAACCAACATAACCTGGAGGAGAACCTATCAACTTACTAACTGAGTGTTTTTCCATGTACTCAGACATATCAAGCCTTAGCATTTGTTTTTCATTATCAAAAACGTACTCTGCTAAAGCTTTTGATAATTCCGTCTTTCCAACACCTGTTGGACCTAAAAAAAGAAAAGAACCAAGAGGTTTATCTGGATCTTGAAGACCCGCTTTTGAAATCTTAATAGCTTTAGAGACTTTCTCAATTGCATCTTGTTGACCGATGACCCTTTTTTCTAAAAGTTTTTCAATATTTATTAACTTATCTTTTTCTCCGCCAATTAGTTTTTCTAAGGGGATACCTGTCCATTTGGAGACTACACTTGCAATATCTTCAGCATTTATAACTTCATTTATAATGGTGGCCTGTTCTTTTTGATTTAATTCCTCATATTCTTTTTCAAGACTTGGGAGTAAGCCATACATAAGCTCGCTTGCTTTTGTCAAATCCCCGGTTCTTTGAGCACTCTCAAGGTCTTCTTTTGCCTGATCAATTCTTTCATTAAGATTTCTTTTTGTATCTAAAATCTTTTTTTCTGACTCCCAAGTGCTATTAAGTACATTTAGTTTTTCTTGTATATTTGATATTTGATTATCAATTTGCTCATTTTTTTTATCATCTTTACCATTTTCTTTGGAGAGTACGTTTTTTTCCATTTGAAGCTTGATAAGATCCCGATCTAATTGATCAATTTCTTCAGGTTTACTATCAATTTCCATTTTAACTTTGCTTGCTGCTTCGTCCATTAAATCAATGGCTTTATCAGGAAGAAAGCGGTCAGTGATGTAACGATCAGACAATTGAACTGAAGATAAAATAGCCTCATCACTAATTCTAATCCCGTGATGAATTTCATACTTTTCTTTCAAACCTCTCAAAATAGCTACCGCATCGGTAGAGGAGGGCTCGTTAACAAAAACTGGTTGAAAACGCCTTGTCAAAGCTGCATCTTTCTCAAAGTATTTTTTATATTCGTCAAGTGTTGTGGCTCCAACACAATGTAATTCACCTCGAGCTAATGCTGGTTTTAACATATTAGAGGCATCCATCGCACCGTCTGTCTTTCCAGCACCAACAAGTGTATGAATTTCATCAATAAATAAAATAATAGAGCCATTTTGTTTATGAATTTCTTTTAAAACATTTTGAAGTCTCTCTTCAAATTCTCCGCGATATTTTGCTCCAGCAAGTAATAAGCCAAGGTCAAGTATACGAATAACTTTATTCTCTAATGATCGTGGAATGTCTTTGTTCACTATTCTTTGAGCTAAACCTTCTATCAAGGCAGTTTTACCCACACCGGGGTCACCAATCAGTATTGGATTATTTTTAGTTCTTCTCGATAAAACCTGAATGGTTCTTCGAATTTCTTCATCTCTTCCAATAACGGGATCTAATTCTCTATTTTGTGCTTTTTGAGTAACGTTAATAGTATACTTTTCTAAAGCATTAAAATTATCATCAGAGTTTTCGCTGTCAGATTTTTCATCTTTTCTAAATTCTTCTATTTTAGA
>CABZOW010000045.1 GCA_902527525.1 uncultured Alphaproteobacteria bacterium
ATATAAAAATTATAAGCAAGAAAAAGAATGGACACCCTTTGAAGAAATTTTAGAGACAGCAAAAAAATTTGTTGATCAAGGGAAAATCAGATATTTAGGATTATCTAATGAAACACCTTACGGTCTCTCCAACTATATTAATTTGTCCAATTATAAAAATTTACCAAGGGTAATGTCTGTGCAAAACCCTTACAGTTTATTAAATCGTACCTATGAAGTGGGGATGTCTGAGATATCCATAAGAGATCAGGTAGGTTTGTTAGCTTACTCTCCTTTAGCTTGCGGAGTGTTGACGGGCAAATATCGAAACTCCAAAAAACCTGAAGGAGCCAGACTTACAATTTGGGATGATTGGACAAGATACACCAATGAAAGATCAATAAATGCAACAAATCAATATTGTAAAATTGCAGAAAAACATGGATTAACTCCCACAGAGCTATCATTGGCATTTGTGAACCAACAGGACTTCGTTACAAGCAATATCATTGGCGCAACAAAAATGGATCAGTTAAAAGAGAATATAAAATCAGCAGATTTAGAGCTCTCCAAACAAATACTAGATGAGATTGATGAGGTGCATGAAAGCAACCCATCTCCTGCACCTTAAAAAATGACTGAATGGCCAAGAGATAAGCAAGGAAGGTTAACAAAAACTTTTGCTTTTAAAAATTACCAAAAAAGCTTTGCATTTACTAGTCAAGTCGCAATGCTATCTGAAAAAAAAAATCACCACCCACAAATAATTTTAGATTACGGTAGTGTTACCGTCGCTCTTATTTCCCATGACGTTCAGAAAGTCACCCAAAGAGATCTAGATTTAGCAGAGCAAATCGATAAACTTTATCAAGAATGATTTACCTGATAGGTATTCCTGGTTTAATTCCTTTTTATCTTTGCTTTTATAACATCGATTTAATTTTTCTTGATTTTGATAAAGATATGTTTGTTTATTATTCTGCAGTAATAATGTCGTTTTTAGGTGCCGTATATTGGGGTGTTTATCTTCAATCAAAAAATAATATTGCAATCTTATTTAGTGTTTGCCCTGCAGTTTATGCATTTTTAGTATTAGCCTTCGATTTAAAATTTGATGAAACAATTGGGTTTTTTATAATAGGCTACTTCATAGTTTTATGTTTTGATTTTTTTTTTTATTTTAAAGAAAAAATAATACAAACCGACTATTTCATTTTAAGATTAATGTTAACTGCGGGTATCGCTCCAGCACACATTTTATATATTATCTAGGTTAAAATTAATTTGCTATTAGGTTAAGTAGCTTACCAAATTTGCCAGAGAATTTGATTTTACCATGGGTGTAAGCTAAACCAATACATCCGGTTTGCGCATGACCAACAGGTGTGTGATCATGATCATCACTTCTAACTTGTACAGAGCCTTGCTTATAACTCCCGTACTCATCGCTGTAAGATCCATGCAATACTAAAAAACTTTCATTTCCCTCGTGAGTATGTTGAGGAATTTTAGCTCCGGGCATAACATGTATGAGCTCTAACTTCTCATTATTTTCTTTTGGCAGAAGTGAAGCAACTTTAACATCTTTAAAAGACTTCCATTTGACTTCATTGTTTTTTAAATGACTTTTAAGAGTAATTGGTAATTGACTGAGTAATGGATCGTGCTCATCATTGCTTTTAGAGGGGGACTTAACATTTTTTGTTTGATCTAGAACTGTATCCCATAAATTATCAGATAGGGGTGTCTCTTCTGTTCTATTTAGAAAGTAACCTCCTACCTCGTTCATGGCAGAGTTGAGTAATCTATTTTCAGGATCAATTTCAGCTAAACATTGTTTAAATAAAAGACTAGCTGGGGAGTTTACAGGTGTACTAAGTATTTCATATGTCATCAGTTAACCATACTTTCGTTGTCTGATATTAGATTAACCATACTACCATCTTGTTCCAATTTGCCGCGGATCTTCTCTAAAGCTAGTCGAATCCTTGATTTTACTGTACCTAAAGGGATTTTTGTGATTTCAGCGATCTCTCCGTGTGATTTTTCCTCAAAAAATTCATTTTTAATAGATCCAAT